>NZ_SDIF01000110.1 GCF_004122735.1 Streptomyces sioyaensis
CCCCCACCCCCTCAAACCGCCCCCAACAAATGCTCCAACGCCAACTGATCCAGATGCTCGAACGCCATCCCCCGGGTGGCGGCGGCCTCGGCGTCGAAGGACTCGTACGCGGTGGTGTCGGCCAGCAGCCCGGCGAGGCCGTCCTCGGCGGTGGGGCGGCCCAGCTGGTCCAGCCGGGCGGCGTGCAGGGCGTCCTGGACGGCCGGGTCGGTCCGGAAGGCCGCCGCGCGCTCCCTGAGGATCAGGTAGTTGCGCATACAGCCGGCCGCCGAGGCCCAGACGCCGTCGAGGTCCTCGGTGCGCGGCGGTTTGAAGTCGAAGTGCCGCGGCCCGTCGTAGCCGGCCGTCTCCAGCAGGTCGACGAGCCAGAACGCGGACCGCAGATCGCCGGCGCCGAAGCGCAGGTCCTGGTCGTACTTGATGCCGCTCTGGCCGTTGAGGTCGATGTGGAACAGCTTGTCCGCCCAGAGCGCCTGGGCGATGCCGTGCGGGAAGTTGAGCCCGGCCATCTGCTCGTGCCCGACCTCGGGGTTGACGCCGTAGAGCTCCGGGCGCTCCAGCCGTTCGATGAACGCGAGGGCATGGCCGACGGTGGGCAGCAGGATGTCGCCACGCGGCTCGTTGGGCTTGGGCTCGATGGCGAACCGCAGGTCGTAACCCTGCTCGACGACGTACTCGCCGAGCAGGTCGAAGGCCTCCTTCATCCGGTCCAGCGCCGCCCGGACGTCCTTGGCCGCGCCGGACTCCGCGCCCTCCCGTCCGCCCCATGCCACATAGGTGTGTGCGCCCAGTTCGACGGCGAGGTCGATGGCGCGGAGCGTCTTGCGCAGCGCGTAACGACGGATGCCGCGGTCGTTGGCGGTGAACGCGCCGTCCTTGAAGACGGGGTGGGTGAAGAGGTTGGTGGTGGCCATCGGGACGACCAGGCCGGTGGCGTCCAGGGCCTGCCGGAAGCGGGTGACGGCCGCCTGGCGCCCGATGTCCCCGGCGCCGGGCGGGATCAGGTCGTCGTCGTGGAAGGTGACGCCGTACGCGCCGAGGTCGGCGAGGCGGTGGACCGTTTCGACGGGGTCCAGGGCGCGGCGGGTGGCTTCCCCGAAGGGGTCGCGGCCCTGCCAGCCGACGGTCCACAGGCCGAAGCTGAACCTGTCTTCGGGGACGGGCTGATGGCTCATGCCGGGTCCCCGCTCCGCTCGGCCCCGCTGGTGCGCGGCGGGCAGCTCCCCGTCATCGGCCGGCTGTGTTTGCTCATGCGCGACTCCCTCGCTATTTCGTCAACGCGCTTTACAAATTCCGCCGCGGCCAAACTAATATGCGGCAGCACACCGGGGAACCCCCTGGACCGAGACCAAGGAACACGGGCCGCCAAGGGAGAGTGCACGATGGGCGCACAGTCAGCGGGACCGCTCGTCGTCGGGGTGGACAGCTCGACACAGTCCACCAAGGCGCTGGTCGTGGACGCCGACACCGGTGTGGTTCTCGCCCGGGGGCAGGCGCCGCACGCGGTCAGCGGCGGCGAGGGCAAGGAGAGCGACCCCGGGCAGTGGTGGCGGGCGCTGGCCGAGGCGCTGGCGCAGTGCGGTGACGCGGCGCGGCAGGTCTCGGCGCTGTCCGTCGGCGGCCAGCAGCACGGGCTGGTCACGCTGGACGCGGCCGGTGCGCCGGTGCGCCCCGCGCTGCTGTGGAACGACGTCCGGCCGGCGCCCCAGAGCGAGCGGCTGATCGCGGAGCTGGGCGGCGCGCGGGCGTGGGCGGAGCGGGTGGGGAGCGTACCGGGTCCGGCGTTCACGGTGGCCAAGTGGGCCTGGCTGCGGGAGAACGAGCCGGCCGCGGCCGCCGCCACCGCCGCGGTGCGGCTGCCGCACGACTATCTCGTCCAGCGGCTGACCGGTGAGGCCGTCACCGACCGCGGCGACGCCTCCGGCACCGGCTGGTGGGCGTCGAGCACCGAGTCCTACGACACGCAGATCCTGGATCATGTCGGGCTGTCCCCCGGGGCGCTGCCACGGGTGGCGCGCCCGGGCGAAGCGGCCGGGACCGTGCACGCCGAGGATCTACCGCTGCCCCGCGGCGCGTTGGTGGCGGCCGGCACCGGGGACAACATGGCGGCCGCGCTCGGGCTGGGCCTGCGTCCCGGGCAGCCGGTGCTGAGCCTGGGGACGTCGGGGACGGTCTATGCGGTCGCCACCCGCCGGCCCGCCGATCCGACCGGGACCGTGGCGGGGTTCGCCGATGCCCGCGGTGACTGGCTGCCGCTGGCCTGCACCCTGAACTGCACGCTCGCCGTGGACCGGGTGGCGGCGCTGCTGGGCCGCGACCGGGAGGCCGTGGAGGAGGGGGGCGAGGTGGTGATGCTGCCGTTCCTGGACGGCGAGCGGACCCCGAATCTGCCCGGCGCCTCGGGGCTGGTGCACGGGCTGCGCCATGACACCACGCCCGGCCGGCTGCTCCAGGCCGCTTACGACGGAGCGGTGTTCGCACTGCTCCAGGCGCTGGAGGAGGTGCTGGACGCGGACGCGGCGCCCGATGCCCCGCTGTTGCTGATCGGCGGCGGGGCCCGGGGCCGGGCCTGGCGGGAGACGGTGCGCCGGCTGTCCGGCCGCCCGGTGGTGGTGCCCGAGGCGCAGGAGCTGGTGGCGCTCGGCGCGGCGGCGCAGGCGGCCGGGCTGCTGCTGGGCGAGGACCCGGCGGCGGTGGCCCGTCGTTGGGGCACGGCGCGTGGCGCGGAGTACGCGGCGCGGCCGCGGGACCGCGCCGCGTGGGACCGGCTGGCGGCGACGCTCGCCGACGGTGCGGCGCTGCTGCGACGCTGACCGCCCGCTCATCCGTACACCCGGAGGGACGTCCGCTCCCCCGGCACCCCGAGGAGACCTTGGTGACCGCTTCCGGTGGCGACACCCAGCACGGCATACGGCGCCGCAATCTGGCCCGGGTACTGCGGACCGTGGCCGCGCAGGGGCCGCTCTCCCGGCCGGCGGTCGCGGCCCGGATCGGGCTGACCCGGGCCGGGGTGGCTCCGCTCGTCGACGAGCTGCTGCGGGCCGGGCTGCTGGTCGAGACGGGGCGGGCGGCGACCGGCGGCCGGGGCAGACCGGGCGGCGAACTGGCCGTCAGTGACCGCGGCCCGGCCGGGATCGGGGCCGAGATAGGCGTCGATCATCTGGCGGTGTGCGCGGTCGATCTGCGCGGGCGGGTGCGCGCCCGGGTGGCGGCCGGTGCGGCGAACCGGCACAGCGCACCGGGGCCGGTGCTGCGGCGGCTGTCCGCGCTGCTGGCGGAGGTGACGGCGGGCCTCTCGGCCGAGGGGCTGCGGCCGGCCGGGCTGACGGTCGCCGTGCCCGGCCTGGTGGCCCGGGGTTCGACGACCGTGCTGCACGCGCCCAATCTCGGCTGGCGGGCGGCCGATCTGGCACCGGACCTCGCCGGGGCGACGACCCCGGGGCACGAGGCCGTCCTCCCGCTCACCGTCGAGAACGAGGCCAACCTCGGTGCGCTGGCCGAGCTGCGGCTGGGCGGACGCGACGGCCGGCCGGCCCCGCCGCCGGACTTCGTGCATGTGTCGGCCGAGTCCGGTATCGGGGCCGCGATCGTCGTGGACGGCCAACTCCTGCGGGGGGCACGGGGGTTCGCGGGCGAGCTGGGGCACGTGCCGGTGTATCCGGACGGCCCGGTGTGCGACTGCGGCGGCCGGGGGTGTCTGGAGCAGTACGCGGGGGAACGGGCGGTGCTGCGCGCGGGCGGGGTCACGGCGGAGGGGGCGGCGGCCGCGCCCGCGGGGCCGGGTGCCCGTATCGGGCTGCTGGCGCGCCGGGCCGCCGACGGGGACGCCGCCACCGTCCGTGCGCTGCACGAGGCGGGAACGGCGCTCGGTATCGCGCTCGCCGGGGCGGTGAATCTGCTCGACCCGCAGGCGGTGGTCCTCGGGGGTGCGCTGGCCGAGCTGGCGCCCTGGGTCCTGCCGTCCCTGGAACGGGAGTTGGCGCGGCGCACGGCCGTCGCCGCTACGGACGGGCGGGGCGGCGGTCCGCTGGTGACGGTCTCCCGCCTGGGGGCGGACGGACCACTGCTCGGGGCGGCGCACGCCGCACTGCAGGCCGTCCTGGACGATCCCCTCCATTCCCGGACTCCGGCACACTCTCCCCGGAATTGAGCCCGCTAAACCTTTCCAAGGCACGGGAATTCCATGCCACCCCATCGGGCGATTGTGCCGATAAAATCAGCGCGACTACCTTCGGTTCGGCGGGTTGCCGCGGAACTGCCTGAAGTGGGGGTTTCGGGGCGGTCCGCAGCGCACCCTCCGAAGAGACAGGTGGCATGATGACGATTGCCGACGAATCGCTGCACAACAGCGCGGAAGAATCCCAGAATTCCAGTCTGAGTACCACCGCGGCACGGAATTTGGCGACCACCACCAAAACGGCACCGCAGATGCAGGGCATCACGTCCCGCTGGCTGCTGCGGCTGCTGCCCTGGGTGCAGGTGTCCGGCGGTACGTACCGCGTGAACCGCCGGCTGACGTACACGCTCGGCGACGGGCGCATCGATTTCGATATCACCGGCAGCGATGTGGCGATCATCCCGGAGGAGCTGCGCGAGCTGCCCGCGCTGCGGGAGTTCACCGATTCCGAAGCCCTGGCGGCGCTCGGCGAGCGGTTCACCCAGCAGGAATACGCGCCCGGGGAACTGATCGCCGAGGCCGGCGCGCCGGGCGACCGGCTGGTGCTGATCGCGCACGGCCGGGTGGACCGGATCGGCACCGGCAAATACGGCGAGGACACCGTCCTCGAAGCGCTGGCCGGCGGCGACCACCTCGGCGACGAGCCGCTCACCGATCCGGAGGGGACCTGGCGGTTCAGCTATCGCGCGGTGACCCGGGTGACCGTCATGGCGCTGTCCCGGCTGGGCGCGCAGGAGGTCATGGACCGCTCCCCCGGGCTGCGCGAGCATCTGGCGACGGCCCGGCAGGGCGGCGCACAGCCCACCAACGCCAGTGGGGAGTCGGCGGTCTCGGTCGCCTCCGGGCACCACGGCGAGCCGTCCCTTTCCGGCACCTTCGTCGACTACGACCTGACGCCGCGGGAGTACGAACTCAGCGTCGCGCAGACGGTGCTGCGCACCCACAGCCGGGTCGGCGACCTCTACAGCGACCCGATGAACCAGGTCGAGGAGCAGCTGAAGCTGACGGTCCAGGCGCTGCGGGAGCGCCAGGAACACGAGATGATCAACAACCGGGACTTCGGGCTGCTGCACAACGTGGACCTCAAGCAGCGCATCCACACCCGCACCGGTCCGCCCACCCCCGACGACCTCGACGACCTGCTCGCGACGGTCTGGAAGGACCCGGGTTTCCTGCTCGCCCATCCGCAGACGATCGCCGCGATCGGCCGGGAATGCAGTGCCCGCGGTCTGTATCCGACGGCGGTTGATTTCATGGGGCATTCGCTGCCGTCGTGGCGCGGCGTGCCGATCTTTCCGTGCAACAAGATTCCGGTGACGAAGGAGCGGACGAGCTCCATTCTGCTGTTGCGGACCGGCGAGGAAAAGCAGGGCGTGGTCGGCCTGCACCAGACCGGAATCCCCGATGAATATGAACCGAGCCTCTCGGTGCGTTATATGGGCCTCGATGACCGGGCCGTTCTCAAATATCTCGTCAGCGCCTACTATTCGGCGGCCATTCTCGTACCCGATGCGCTGGGCGTGCTCGACGACGTCCAGATCGGCCACTGAACGCTCCGCGGAAGAACCCGGCGCGTCCCGGGAGCGGACCCGTGTCCCCGCCCCGGCGCGCGCACCGTACGCCACGCACCGCACCGCACCGCACCGACCAAGAACAGGTGAGCCTTCTCCATGACCACATCGGTGGATCCGACGTCCGGCCCGCAGCCCTCCGCGCCCGAGCAGAGCCGGTCCAGCCTGGACACCGCGGCCGCCCGCAAGCTGGCGACCACGACCAAGACCGTGCCGCAGATGCAGGGGATCTCCTCCCGCTGGCTGCTGCGGATCCTGCCCTGGACGCAGGTCTCCGGCGGTACGTACCGCGTCAACCGGCGGCTTACCCACACCCTCGGCGACGGGCGGGTGGAGTTCGTCTCGACCGGCTCCGACGTCCGGGTCATTCCGGCGGAGTTGCGCGAGCTGGCCCCGCTGCGCGGCTACACCGACGCGGCGACGCTGGAGGCGCTGGCGGACCGGTTCGTCCAGCGGGAGTTCGCACCGGGCGATGTGCTGGCCCGGCAGGGCGGGCAGGCCGACCGGGTCATCCTGATCGCGCACGGCAAGCTCGACCGCACCGGCCTGGGCAAGTACGGCGACGAGACGGTGCTGGGGGTGCTGGCCGACGGTGACGCCCTCGGTGCGGCGGCGCTGCTGTCGCCGGACGCGGAGTGGGAGCACTCCGTTCGCGCGGTGACCCGGGTGACCGCACTGACGCTGTACCGCAGTGACCTCGAAGAGGTGCTGGGCCGGTCGGAGTCGCTCCGCTCCCACCTGGAGGAGTTCCGCGCGGCGGTGGTACCCGCACAGAACAGGCACGGTGAGTCGGCCATCGAGCTGGCCGCGGGCCATGTCGGCGAGCCGGCCCTGCCGGGCACCTTCGCCGACTACGAACTGGCGCCGCGGGAGTACGAACTCAGCGTGGCGCAGACCGTGTTGAAGGTGCATTCCCGGGTCGCCGATCTCTACAACGACCCGATGAACCAGCTGGACCAGCAGCTGCGGCTGACCGTCGAGGCGCTGCGCGAGCGCCAGGAGCACGAGATGGTCAACAACCTGGAGTTCGGGCTGCTGCACAACGCCGACCTCAAGCAGCGCATCCACACCCGCAGCGGGCCGCCCACCCCCGACGACCTCGACGAGCTGATCTCCCGGCGCCGCAAGACCCAGTTCCTGCTGGCCCACCCGCGCACCATCGCGGCCATCGGGCGGGAGTGGAATGCCCGGGGCATCTACCCCACGACCGCGGAGGTCGAGGGCGCCGCGGTCCGGGCCTGGCGGGGCATTCCGCTGCTGCCCTGCAACAAGATCCCCATCACCCCGGAGGGGACCAGCTCGGTCCTGGCGCTGCGGGTCGGCGAGGAGAACCAGGGCGTGGTCGGGCTGCACCAGACGGGCATCCCGGACGAGTACCGGCCCGGCCTGTCGGTGCGCTTCATGGGCATCAACGACCAGGCCGTCCTCAACTATCTGGTCAGCGCCTACTATTCGGCGGCGGTGCTGGTGCCGGACGCGCTGGGCATCCTGGAGGACGTCGAGATCGGACACTGACCGGCCGGGAGCCGGGGCCGCGGGTGCCGCGCCCACCACCGCCCCCACAGGCCGGGGTGCGGCACCCGAGTGACGTCCGATCAGGTATCTCCTGGACTTCTGACCTGCGCCGTTCTGCCTTTGGTCCAGCCATTGGCAGAACGGCCATTCCCTTGGCAGGGCGAGCCCTGTTGCGCATCATGAACGCACCGGCTGTGCGTGACATGTACGCGACCACCCCTCGGTCCCTGTCAGGAGTTCACATGGAGCCCGACCCCCGTCGCCCGGCCCGCAGACGCCTGCTCACCGGAGCGGCCGCGCTCACCGCGTCCGCCGCACTGGCCCCCTTCGGCACGGCCACCGCCGGTGCCGCCGCCTCCGCGCGCCGGCACACACCGGGCGGCGGCGCCTACCCCCCTCACCAGTGGGTCCCGGCAAGCCCGTCCAACCTCACCACCGCCAAGCGCCCGACGCAGTACCCGGTCGAGATGGTCGTGATCCACGTGACGCAGGAGACCTACGCCCACACCCTCAAGCTCTTCCAGAACCCGGCGCACAAGGCGGCCGCGCACTACGTCGTACGGTCCAGCGACGGCCATCTCGCCCAGTGCGTCCGCGAGCGGGACGTCGCCTGGCACGCCGGGAACTGGGACTACAACACCCGCAGCATCGGCATCGAGCACGAGGGCTGGATCGACGACCCGGCGTGGTTCACCGACCCGCTCTACACCCGGTCCGCCCAGCTCACCGCCGCCATCTGTGACCGCTACGGCATCCCCAAGGACCGCGAGCACATCATCGGCCATGTGGAGGTCCCCGGCACCGACCACACGGACCCCGGTGAGTTCTGGGACTGGGCGCGCTATCTGCAACTGGTGAACGGACTCGCCTGGCGGACCACCATGTGACCCGACGCGCCGGGACGCCGGACGCGCGCCCGCGGCCCCGCGAGGACGTCCCGCGCGGACGGCGCCCGGCGACACGGCGGCCGTTCCACGGGTGTACGGATTCATGACATCTCCGGGCCATAGTGAACATCTTCGGCACCTGGGACAGTTGGCGTGACGTCAGGGGGGCTCGTGAAGCAGCGATTCGTTCGAGTGCGCGCGATGCTGACCGTGCTGGTGGCATGGGGTGCGCTGATCGGCGGCGGGATGGCGGGCGGGGCCCCGGCCACCGCCGCGGACACCGGTCTCCACCGTTTCGGTGCCGCGTCGGTGGCGCCGGGTGTGTCGTACGCCGAATTCCGGATGACGGTGCCCCGCGGCCTCGTGCACGGGCATCTGCTGACGGTCGATCTGACCGAACCGCGGGTGTCGGTGGATCTGCTGTACCCGGGGGCGGTCGGCGCCCGGTCACCGGTGTCCGAACTGGCCGCGGACCGTGGCGCGGTGGCGGCGGTCAACGGCGACTTCTTCAACATCAGCGAGGGCCAGCATCCCGGTGTGAAGGCGACCGGCGCCTCGGTCGGCCCGGCGGTGGCCTCGGGGCGGCAGCTGAAGGGCGCGGTGCCCGACGGGCAGCGCTTCGGGCCGGTCATGCCGCCCGGCGCCACCACGGAGGACGTCATCGGTATCGGCTACGACCACCGGGCCCGGCTGGACCGGCTCAGGCTGCACGGTGCGGTGCTGACCCCCGAAGGGGCGCTGCCACTGCGCGGCCTGAACCAGTACGCACTGCCGGTCGACGGGATCGGTGCCTACACCTCCCGGTGGGGCCCGGCGTCCCGGATGCGCGCCACCTGCGGGACGGACACCGACCGGGCGGCGCCGTGCAGCGCGGACACCACGGAGGTGACGGTCCGCCACGGCCGGGTGGCGGCCCTGCGCGACGCGCCGGGCGCCGGCGGGGTGGCCGTGGGCAGCGTGGTGCTGGTGGGCAGGGAGGAAGGGGCCCGTCAGCTGCGCAAGCTGCACGTCGGTGAGCGGGTGAGCGTCGGCCACCACCTGACGGGCCGGGGGCCGGGCCCGCTGCGGTTCGCGGTGGGCGGCTTCCCGATCGTGCGGAACGGCGCGCCGGTGGACGGCCTGGACTCCGGCGCGGTGGCGGTGCGCACCTCCGCGGGTACCGGCGCCGGCGGCCGGGTGCTCTATCTGCTGGCACTGGACGGAGCACCGGGCCAGACCGGCCTGACGGTGTGTGAACTCGCCGATCTGATGAGGCAGTTGGGCGCGCGGAACGCGGTGGATCTGGACGGCGGCGGGTCCTCCACGCTGGTCACCGGCGACGCCTACGGGGAGACGGTGCGCAACCATCCGTCGGGCGGGGCGGAGCGGCCGGTCCCCAACGCGATCGGGGTCTTCTCCCCGCAACGGATGGGTGGGCGGGTACGGGGGTGAGTCCCGGCGCGTGGCCGCCCCACGGGCGCGGCCGTCACCTCACGGACGCACACTGCTCACCACATCGGCGGCGCCAGCCAGGCCCTGGTGGATGTCGGGGGCGAGGCTGCTGTTCGCCAGATAGAAGCCGAGCAGTGCACACACCAGGGCGTGCGAGAACTTGAGCTTGCCGCTGCGCAGGAAGATCACGGTCAGGACCACCAGCAGCAGCACGACCGAGATGGAAATTGCCACGGGACGCACCCTCCTCGACCGCCGCCCGAACGGGCAGCAATGGGTGGCCAGTTTGGCCTATTTCAGGGTATGTCCGGTTCTTGTACGGGTGCTCCGATCGGGTGATCACTACGGGTCACCGGCCGCGGGTGAGCGACCGACCTCCGGACGCGGCGGACGGCCGGGCGACGCGGCACCCGGGAGCAGGGAGGACGCCCCCTCGCACCCCTCACACCCCTTCACCGCCCCCTCCGCCGACCACCCCGCCACCGGCACCCGCGTCACCCACCGCCACGTACCCCAAGAGGGATAAATGCCCCACAGGACCCCAAATACCCACTGGCGGCGGCGTGTTCGCGCCACCCAGTGCACCCCGCCAGCCAAATGTGGCGCGTATCACATAACTCCCTGCAACGAATCATGTCGCTCGTTCGTCTTAGCGGCCGATCCTGCCCCTCCCCCTCCTCGCAGACGGAAAGCCCGTATGAGCCAGACCCTCTCCCCCCGTCACCGGCCCTCCCGGTCACTGCGGGTATTTCCGTGCGTGCTGCCGGTGATTGCCGTGGGGACCCTCACGGCATGCGGGGGCCTCGCGTCGTCGGCGCCCCAGGGCGAGCCGGTGAAGGTCGCGCTGGGGGCGGCGAGCGGGGAGCGGACCGTACAGGCCGGGGACAAGATCAAGGTGACCGCTCAGGGCGGGGTGCTGACCGAGGTGACGGTCACCGACCCCAGAGGCCACAAGCTGCCCGGCGGGCTCGGAGGCGGCGGAAGGGAGTGGACGGCCCGGACCAAGACCGCGCCGGGCACCAAGTACTCCGTCCTCGCCCGGACCAGGAATCCGCAGGGCGACGTCGGCACGACCAAGGAATCGCTGACCACCGCGAAGCCGAACCGGCTCCGCGAGCTGGCACTCACTGCCGGCTCTCCGGGCGGCGCGGTCGACGCCGACCGGCCCGTGACGGTCACCTTCGGCTTCCCGGTGACCCACCGGGAAGCCGTGGAGCGCCGGCTGCGCGCCCTCACCGGCCGCGGCGCGACCGGATCATGGGTCTGGAGCAAGGACCGCGGCGGCAAGGACCGGGCGGACTGGCTGCCCGCGCGGCACCGGGAGCCGGGCACCGGCGTCACCCTGCGGGCGGAGCTCAACCCGGCGGACTCCGGCGGCATCCCCCATGTCGCCAGCGACTATGACCTGAACTTCACCATCGGCCGGAGTTGCACCGACTCGGCGGCGGGGCGGGTTTGTGGCAAGGTCCAGGTGGGTGACCCCCCTGAGGTCGCCGCCTCCTCCGTACGAGGGAAAGACGACAGGACCACGGGGATCGGAGACTGGCATGCCGGTTGATCCCCACGACGGACGAACAGCGCCCTCGCGCCGAGCAGCTGACCCTTTTCAGAGCCTAATGTGACGGAATGAGCACCGTGCAGGACCAGGATCAACTTACGGGGTGGCGGCGCTTCCGGCGCCGCGTCCCCAATGGCTTCGCCATCATCTTCAGCATGCTGGGGCTCTTCTGCGCCCTGACCGCGCTGATCGGGCCCCTGCGGCGCGGACTCCATCCGGTGATCTACTGGCTGGACACGCTCACCTTCCCGGTGCCGCCGAACCTCGCCTATGCGGTGCTGCTCTTCCTGCTGGCGGCGGCGCTGACCGCCCGTAAACGGGTGGCGCTGTGGTGCCTGGTCGCCTACATGGTGCTGGTCATCCTGGCGGACGCGCTGTTCCTGGCCACGGGCTACTGGGAGTTCGCCTTCTCCCTGGTGCTGTGCGGCGGCGTCCTGGTGCTGCTGCTCGTCTCGCACCGTGAGTTCTATGCGATCACCCGGCGCGGGGCGTTCCTGCGGGCCATCGGTGTGCTGATCGGCGGGCTGGCCGTCGCGGTGCTGATCGGCTGGGGTCTGGTGACGCTGACGCCGGGCACCCTGGAGGCCGGCGGCGGCAACCGGCTGTTGTGGGCCGCCAACCGCGTCTGCGGCGGGCTGGTCGGCGGCCGGCTGGTCGAGGGGCATCCGCCGCACTGGACCAACTTCCTCCTCGGTCTGCTCGGTGCGCTGGCGCTGCTGAACGCCGCGCTCACGCTGTTCCGTTCGCAGCGGATGGAAGCCGCGCTGCACGGCGACGAGGAGGACCGGATCCGGGCGCTGCTGGAGCGCTACGGCAGCCAGGACTCGCTCGGCTACTTCGCCAGCCGCCGCGACAAGGCCGTGGTCTTCTCCCCCAGCGGCAAGGCCGCCGTCACCTACCGCGTCGAGGCCGGTGTCTGTCTGGCCAGCGGTGACCCGGTCGGTGACCGCGAGGCCTGGACCCAGGCCATCGAGGCCTGGCTGGAGGTCGCCGGACGCTACGGCTGGCAGCCGGCCGTCATGGGCGCCAGCGAGAGCGGCGCCAAGGCGTTCGCGCGCTGCGGCCTCGGTGCGCTGCAGCTCGGCGACGAGGCCATCTTGCACGTCAAGGACTTCGACCTCGACGGCCGCGAGATGCGGGTCACCCGCCAGGCCGTCAACCGCGTCGAGCGGACCGGCGCGACCTTCCGCCTGCGGCGCCACTCCGCGCTGACCGACGAGGAGATGCAGGAAGTCATCCACCGGGCGGACGCCTGGCGGGACACCGAGACCGAGCGCGGCTTCTCGATGGCGCTGGACCGGCTGGGCGACCCGGAGGACGGGGACTGTCTGCTGGCCGAGGCGTACGACGGCGACGGCAACATGATCGCGCTGCTGTCCTTCGTGCCGTGGGGCAAGGACGGCATCTCGCTGGACGTCATGCGCCGTGACCGCACCGCGCCCAACGGCGTCATGGAATTCATGGTGGCCCGGCTGTGCGCGCAGGCCGGGGCGATGGGCGTGCGCCGGATCTCGCTGAACTTCGCGGTGTTCCGGTCCGCCTTCGAGGAGGGCGCCCGGATCGGTGCCGGGCCGGTGTTGAAGTTCTGGCGCCGGCTGCTGCTGTTCTTCTCCAAGTGGTGGCAGCTGGAGGCGCTGTACCGCTCCAACGCGAAGTACAACCCGGAGTGGTACCCGCGGTTCCTGTGCTACGCGGACGCCGGCGCGCTGGCCCGGATCGGTCTGGCCTCCGGTATCGCCGAGGGCTTCGTCGCCGTACCGAGCCTGGGCACGCTGTGGGGCAAGGGCCACAAGAAGCGGCTGCTGGCCCCGGCGAGCACCGCGGGCCTGCCGTCGCTGGACGAACTCGGCCTGGTCCAGACGGGCCCGGTCACCGAGGAGGAGCGGCACGAGCAGGAGCTCGCCGCGCTGCCCGAGCAGGTGCGGGTGCGCCACCGGAAGCTGGAGCGGCTGCGGGAGGCCGGCACCGACCCGTATCCGGTGGGCGTGCAGCGGACGCACACCCTGGGTGAGGTCCGCGGCGAGTTCCCCGACCTCAAGGCCGGGGCGCGGACCGGCAAGTCCGTCACCCTTGCCGGCCGGGTGCTGCTCACCCGCGACCACGGCGGGGTGCTCTTCGCGGTGCTGCGGGACTGGTCGGGCGATCTGCAGATCGCGCTGACCCGCGACGGTAGCGGTGCCGCGCTGCTGGACGGCTTCGGCTCGGACATCGACCTCGGTGACCATGTCGAGGTGGAGGGCGAGATCGGCGCCAGCGACCGCGGTGAGCTGACGGTGTTCGTCACCACGTGGCGGCTGACCGCCAAGTGCCTGCGGCCGCTGCCGGACAAGCGGCGCGGACTGTCCGACCCGGAGGCCAAGGTCCGCCAGCGGTATGTGGACCTGGTCGTCTCGACGGACGCGCGGGACAACCTGCGGGCCCGCAGCACCGCCGTCCAGGCGCTGCGCCAGGGGCTGATCGACCGGGGCTACCTGGAGGTCGAGACGCCGATGCTGCAGCAGATCCACGGTGGCGCCAACGCCCGCCCGTTCCAGACCCACATCAACGCCTACGACCTCGATCTGTATCTGCGGATCGCGCCGGAGCTGTATCTCAAGCGGCTGTGTGTGGGCGGGATGGAGAAGGTCTTCGAGATGGGGCGGACCTTCCGCAACGAGGGCATCTCCTACAAGCACAACCCCGAGTTCACGATGCTGGAGGCGTACCAGGCGTTCGCCGACTACGACGTGATGCTCGATCTGACCCGGGAGCTGATCCAGGGCGCGGCCGTCGCCGCGTTCGGCAGCGCCACCGCCCGTAAGGCGGACGAGCACGGCCGGCTGGTCGAGCACGACATCTCGGGGATCTGGCCGGTCAAGACCGTCTACGGCGCGATCTCGGAGGCGCTGGGCGAGGAGGTCGACGCCGACACGAACCCGGAGGTACTGCGCCGTCTGTGCGCGAAGTCGGGCGTGCCGGTCAAGCCGGAGAACGGCCGGGGCGACATCGTGCTGGAGATGTACGAGCGCCTGGTCGAGGAGAAGACCACCCTTCCCACCTTCTACAAGGACTTCCCGACCGATGTGTCCCCGCTGACCCGTCAGCACCGGCGGGACCCGCGGCTCGCCGAGCGCTGGGACCTGGTCGCGTTCGGCACCGAACTGGGCACCGCCTACTCGGAGTTGACCGACCCGGTCGAGCAGCGCCGGCGGCTCACCGCCCAGTCGCTGCTGGCGGCCGGCGGTGACCCGGAGGCCATGGAGCTGGACGAGGACTTCCTCCAGGCACTGGAGTACGCGATGCCGCCGACCGGTGGTCTGGGCATCGGCGTGGACCGGCTGGTCATGTTCCTCACCGGTCTGTCGATCCGCGAGACGCTGCCGTTCCCGCTGGTGCGGCGCCGCTGAGCGCACCCGGCCTGCCGGCACCCGGCCCGGGCCCGCCACCGAACGGTGGCGGGCCCGGGCTTTTTTGCGCCGGTGGGTGCCGGTGTCGTCTCGTGCCGTCGGTCAGAACCAGTTGACGGTGAGCGGGAAGGAAGCGGCGGCGGTGGCGCCGGCGGCGTCGGTGACGGTCGCCGTGACCGGGAAGGTGCCGGTCTGCCAGGGTCTGCCGCCGATCCGGCCGCCGCTCGCGTCGGCGGACAGGCCGAACGGCAGACCGGTGACGCGGTAGGTGAGCGGGGTCGTGCCGCCGGTGGCGGTGAGCTTGACGCTGCACTCCTGGGCGAAGCGGCAGGTCTGCGGGCCGGGGGTGGCGAGTTCGAGGCCGCCGCCGGGCGGTTCGGTGCCGCCGGTGTCGAAGACCCCGGTGACGGGGGCGGCGGTGGCCGCGTTGCCCGCGTGCCCGGTGCCGTACATGTCCTCGAAGGTCCGCAGCAGGCTGTAGTGGTTGTAGTCGCCGCTGAGGCTGCCCCGTTTGACGTGGGCGCCGTGGAAGATGGTCGCGATCCGGTTGGAGCCGAAGTAGTTGTCCTCGTCCCAGGTCACCATCAGCAGGCTGTTGTGGTCCTCGGCCCACCGGGCGTAGTCGGCGAGGTTGTTCTTCAGCCAGGTGTCACCGCTGCCGACGGCGCAGTCGTGCATGTCGTTGCACTTGTCCGGGATGACGAACGACAGGGTCGGCAGCTTGCCGAAGTCGTCCCGGGGGAACTGCGCGAAGGTCCGGCCGGTGTCCAGCGGCACGTTCCGGAAGGCGAACCAGGGGTTGTGCCTTTGCGCATACCGGCCGTCGGAGCAGGTCGTGGAGCCCTGGGCGGGCAGGCCCTCGTTGTAGCTCGCGAAGGTCTTGCCGGCCGCGATCAGCTCCTGGGCGAGGTTGGGCGCGGTCATCGACTGGGCGTCATAGCAGCCGTCGCCGGTGATGCCCTGGGTGGCGCCGGAGAAGAGGTTGAAGTAGTTCGGCTGGCTGGGGTGGGTCAGCGCCTTCATTCCGGTGAGGTCGGCGCCGCTCTGGGCGAGTTCGTTGAGGTAGGGCGCGTCGCGGTTGCCGATGATCTCGCCGTACTGCTTGTTCTCGAAGACGACGACCACGACGTGGTCGTAGGACGGCAGCGCGGCCCGGCCGCCCTGGGCGTCCGCCGTGGTGGCGACGGCGATCAGGCCGAGCGCACCGAGCGCCGCCGCGATCGCCCGGCGTCTGAGGTTCACTGTTCGTCTCATCAGGTCTCATTCCTCTGAGGGGGGAGGCCGGCAGGTGTGGGGGGTGTCAGTCCTCGCGGCGGGCGGCGGCCGTGACGGCGATCCGCAGCAGGCGCGGTACGGGAAGGTCGCAGCGGCGGAAGGCGCCGATGACGGCGGTGCGGACGGCCGCGCGCCGGTCCGGGGGCATCAGCAGCAGGACGCTGCGCCCCGGGCGGGTGCCCGGCCAGCAGGCGGACCGGGCGCCGGCCCGCAGGGCTTCGCGGATCGCGGTGGCCAGGCCGGTGGCCACGGCCGCGGCGCCGGGGTCCTCCGTACCGCCGCCGGTGGCGGTACGGGCCGTCAGGAGCAGCAGGCAGGGAGCGGGGCCGCCGTCCGGGGAGCGCAGCGGCCGGCGGGCGCTGCCGTCGGCCGCCAGGAGCTGGCCGGTCCGGCCGAAGAGCACCGCGCGGCGCAGCCCGTGGTCGCCGGGTACGGCGGCGCCGAGGAGTTCGGCCAGCTGCGCGCGGGACAGCGGGCGGGCACCCCGTGCGACGTGGGCGTCCGCGAGGGCCAGCGCGACCGCGCACTCCAGCGGTTCGGCGACGGGCAGCCCCACGGCATCGGGCAGGGTGGCGTTCACGTGCAGATCGGCGCCGCCCCGGCCGAAGCCGGCGGCGGCGAGCGCCCGCAGCACGGCGTAGGGGCGGGCCGCCCAGCCGGGGGCGCGGGCGGCCGGGCCGGTCAGGGGGAGCTCGGCGGACTCGGCCGGGTGGTTGAGCGAGCCGCAGCGGAGCAGGCCGTCGGCGCGCGGGGAGACGGCCGCGGCGACATACCAGTTGGCCGCCGCCACCCAGTCGGTCCGCGGAGTCGCCGCGGTGAGCGGCGTGCCGGGCTCGACGGCGGAGGCGGCGAGCCGGAAGGCGTACGGGGCGCGCCACACCGCGCCGGGCGGCCGCCGGTACGTGGTCGCGAAGCCGTGCGCGAGCAGCCTCAGCAGCGGGTCCGCCGTCGCGCGCCGGGCCAGGTCCACCGCACTCACCCCAGCGCTTTGCGGGCCAGCAGCCGGTAGGCGTTGCCGCCGTCGGTGGCCCGGGCCGCCACGGTGCCCAGGGCGTCCAGGGCGAAGGCGGCGGCGTAGCAGGGAACCGCCATGGCCTGCACGGCACGTCGCGCGGCGCGGCGGCCCGGGGTGTCGAGGACGGTGGCCCAGGGGGCGCCCGGGTCGGGGGCGAGCCGGTTGGCGAGGAGGGCGACGGCCGCGAGGAAGTCGCCGTTGCCCTGGTGCGCCGCACCGTGCTGCTCGGCGAGGAGGGTGAAGCCCCGGGCGGCCAGGGCCTGTTTGAGGTTGCCGACCGGCATCAGGTGCTGGTGCTGGGGCTGGAACCAGGGCAGCCAGTAGGGGCCGAGCAGCCGGCCGGCCGGGGACTCGGGGTCGGGGAGCTCGATCAGCAGATGGCCGCCGGGGGCCAGGACCTTGACGGCCGCGTCGAGTTCGGCGAAGGGGTCCCGGGTGTGTTCGAGGTAGTGGTGCATGCTCACCGTGTCGTAGCGGCCGGCGAGCCGGTCGGCCAGGTCGGGGAACTGGCCCTGGTAGCCGGTGGTGATCCAGCCCCGGCGGGCGGCCTCGTGGACCCCCTCGCCCATGTCCAGGCCGTCGAACCGGGTGTCGGGCCATACGGTGCGCGCCGCGTTGCAGAAGTGCCCCGCGGCGGTGCCGACGTCGAGCCAGGCCCGGGGGGTGGTGAAGGGCCGCAGCAGTGCGGCACGTTCGCGGTAGGTACCGCTCATCCGGCCCAGGACCAGGGCGGCGCCCTCGCCGCCGAGGCCCTCGTAGAAGTCGCGGTAGTAGAAGTCCAGTCCGTCCGGGGTGAGGCGGGGGTTCTGGAAGATGTGGCCGCAGCGGCGGCACTCCTCCAGGGTGAAGCGGCCGGGCTTGCCCTGGAGCAGGTCGGGCATCCGGACCCGCACGGTGAGGTCGGGCGCCGCGCACCAGGGGCAGTCGGTGCGGCGGGGTTCGAGGAACCGCTCGGTGCCGGCGGCGAGTTCGCTGAGGTAGGCGGCCCGGCGCGCCGCGGTGCCGGCCGGTTCGGGCGGATCGGCGGGGGGCGTCCGCAGGGTCCGCAGCGCGGTGGTCAGGGAGCGCAGCGGACGCAGTGCGGTGGCGCGGGCCAGGCCGGCGGGGCGCGGGCCGCGGGCCGGGGCCAGCACGGCGGCGGGCTGCAGCCAGTACAGGGCGGCCGCGGGCAGGCCCCAACGCGGCGCCGAGACACAGCACTTCACCAGCAGGGCGAGCCCGGCGAGCCGGGCGGTGGACAGCAGGCCCGGCGGCAGACCGCGGGCGCGCAGCTCCTCGGCGTGCCACCGTGCGTCGTGGGGCGGCGCCGTCACGCCGGGTGCGAGGGCCCAGCCGGTGGCGTCGGGGGCGTACTCCTTGAGGGTGCGCACGAGGCGGAGCAGGTCGGCCGGCGAGCGCGGCGGCTCCGCGTCGTCGAGCCCGGCCCGTTCGAGGACCTCTTCTGCCACCAGCAGCGCATGGCCCGCGCCGTGGCCCGGAGCGCAGCGGTCGGTGCGGTGGGCCGCGGGGTCCAGCAGCCGGAGCAGCCCGAGGGTGCTCTCGGCGTCCAGCTGTGCCGGGACGAGGTCCAGGACCTGGAGTCCTTCGCGTACGGCGTGGGCGACCGCGGCGCGCAGGGTGGTCTGGTCGGCCGTGACACCGGGCGCGGTGATCAACTGCCAGCCCAGCAGCGGCGCGGGGTCGTGCGGTGCGAGGTCGAGCACCGGCAGCGCGGCGAGCCGGCGGCGGGCGCGTACGGTGCCCGCGCCCAGGGCCGTGACGGCGGCGGCCGCCACCCATCGCGTGCGTCGTCCCGAACGGTGCGCTCGCGTCATCTGGCTCACGGTCCCTTCTCGGTCACGGTCGGGGCGGCGCCCGGGACGGGCAGGTGCGGGCGCGGCCCGTGCGGCAGTTTCTCCAGGCGGTCGGCCGCGGCGGTGGCGCCGCCCGCCTCGGCGAAGGACGCCTGGATGCGGCGGGCCGCGCGGCGGTGGGCCGGGTCGTCCAGGACGGCGGACAGCGCCCGGTGCAGTTCGTCCGCGCGGGCCCGGCCGAAGCGCACCCGTACGCCCGCGCCGGCCTCGGTCACCTGGCGGGCGACGATCGGCTGGTCGTCGCGGACCGGCGCCACGACCAGCGGCAGCCCGTGGGCAAGCGCCTCGCACACGGTGTTGTGGCCGCCGTGGCACAGCACCGCGTCCAGGTGCGGCAGCAGCTTCAGCTGGGGGACGTACTCCTGGTGCACCACGTGGTGCGGGAGGGTCCCGACGAGGTCGCCGGGGGCGGCGAGGATCAGCTGGGCCCGGTCGGCGAGGGCGTCCGCGGCGCGCAGGACGGCGGGGTAGAAACGGGCGCCCGCCTCGCGGTTGAGGGTGCCCAGGGAGACCAGGACCCGGGGCCGGGCGGGATCCAGCCGGCGCCAGGGGAAGTCGCCGGCCCGCGGACGGGCACCGAAGGCGGGCCCCACGAAGGCGTAGTGCGGCGGATATCCGCTCGGGCCCGGAGCGCCCGGGCCGGCGGCCGGCCCGACCGGGTCCGGCCCGCCGGGGCCGATGAGTGCGGGGGTGGAGAAGACCAGGACGAGGTGGGGGGAGAAGCGCGGGTCCCACCCGGCGGGTGCGCCGCAGTCGGCGAGCAGCGCCGCGATGCTCTGCGCCACCCACTCCCCCACCTTCGGCACGCCGGCGAACGGCCGGGTGAACTCCGCCGAGGTGGTCGCCGAGGTCACCCAGGGCAGCCCGTGCCGGCGCGCCACCAGGGCCCCGGCGAGGGCCTGTTGATCGGCCACCAGCACATCGGGCCGGAAGGCGGCGACGGCGCTGTGCACCCCGGGCAGCATCGCGCGGGCGAGCGGGATGAGGACGTCCGCCCACAGGAACCGCAGCGCCGCCACGCCCCGCAGATCGCGCCAGCGTGCGTGCAGGACGTCATGCCCCTCGGCCGCGCTCCGGTCCCCCGCCGCGTACAGCAGCGCACCCGCGGGGAGCAGGGGCTCCAGGGCGGCGGCGGGGCCGGCCCAGGCGACCTGGTGGCCGCGGGCGGTGAGTTCGGCGGCGACGGCGACGGTGGGATTGACGTGCCCGGCCAGCGGCGGCACCACGAAGAGCACTCTCATCCGGCCACCGCCCCGGCCCGGGCGCCGAGCCGGGTCAGCACCGCGGCGCACAGCCCGTCGGTGGCCTCGTTGAGCACGGTGTGCCCCACGCCGGGCAGCACACACAGCTCGCAGTCCGCGGCGCTGCGCGCCAGCTCCCGTGCGCCGGGCAGGAGTTCGGAGTGCGCGCCGTAGACCGCGAGGACCGGGCAGCGCAGCCGGGCGAAG
Source organism: Streptomyces sioyaensis (assembly GCF_004122735.1). Lineage (GTDB taxonomy): Bacteria > Actinomycetota > Actinomycetes > Streptomycetales > Streptomycetaceae > Streptomyces > Streptomyces sioyaensis. Next base: position 20,117 of record NZ_SDIF01000110.1, read on the forward strand.
TCGCGGGCGGTGAAGGGGGGCGCCGAGGCGATGTCCTCGATCAGGCTGGTGTGGTTGAGCAGGGCGTCGGCCCCGGCCGCCAGGCGAGCCTCCTTGCGCCGCCCGAGCGCGGCGAGCTGTGCGGGCAGCCCGCTGTGTTCGAGGCCGAGGGCCGCGACGGAGAGGGTGTCGGTCATGTCCTCGACCCAGTCGCCGGTCAGCTGGGCGTCGATCAGCACCAGCGAGGCGACCAGGTCGGGCCGGCGGAGCGCGGTGTGCAGGGCCAGGACACCGCCGTAGCTGTTGCCGACCAGATGGACCGGGCGGCGGTCGAGCCCGAGGGCGGCGAGCAGGGCGGTGAGGTCGGCCACCGCGGTGTCCCGGTCGTAGCCGGCGGGAGGCCGCTCGCTGCGGCCGTGTCCGCGCTGGTCGTAGAGGAGCACCGGGTGGCCGGCGCGGGAGACGGGCCCGGCGAGGGTGCAGTAGAAGCTCGACAGGTTGTCCATCACCAGCCCGTGGAGGAAGACCACGGTGGGGCCGTCGCCGCGGCCCGGCAGCCGCTGGGTGTGCAGGCGCAGCCCGCCTGCGGAGGTGTGGGCCATGGCGCGCTCAGCTCGCGCAGGCCCGGCCGGCGGTGGTGACCCGGTCGACGTACACGGCGAGTTCACCCACCGACATGGCCAGAATCTGGTCGATGTCCTTCTCGGCGAGGAAGCCGAGGAAGTCCACCGACGGGCCGTAGCGCTCCTGGAGCAGCTCGGCCAGGGCGACGAACTCGATGCTCTCCAGGGCGAGATCGTCGTTGAAGGTGGTGGCCGGGCCGATCTCCCCGACGACGAGGAGTTCGTCGCCGACGACGCTCACCAGCATGTCGGTGATCTCGTCCACGATCGTCCGGGTGCGCTCGGTGCGGGGCTCAGCTGCCATGGATGGCCTCCGGGAGTGTGGGGGTGTCGGTGCCCGTACGGTCCCCGGGCGGCGGCCCGGTCCAGGCGACGACGTGGCGTGCGGACGGGTCGTGGACGGAGTCGAGGTGGACGAGGTGGCGGCCGCCGTCCGGGGCGGCCACCCACAGGGCACCGCCCGGTGCGGGGGACACGGCCCACGCCTGCGGGCGGCCGCCGAGACCGCTGCCGGCCGCCTTCGCCGCGGCCTCCTTCGCGCACCACAGCGCGGTGAGCCAGTGGGCGCGGCCGCTGCCGCCGGCGGCGTCGCGGGCGTGGAGGCCGTCCGCCAGGCGGCGTTCGGCCGGGGTGAGGGCGATCCGTTCGAGGGCGCCCGGATCGTCGGTGACGGTCTCGATGTCGATCCCGACGGGGCCCGACCGGTGGGCGAGGGCGACGGCCCACCGGTCCTTGTGGGCGAGCGAGACATGGATGCCGCGGGCGAGCGGGCCGTCGGGGCGGGGGCGGCCGTGGCCGTCGTTGACGACGGCCACCTCCGCCGGGAAGACCGGCCCGGCCCCCTCGTCCCACAACAGTTCACGGACCGCGTCCTTGGCCGCGATCCGGCCCAGCAGCCATGCCGTGCGGGTGTGCGGGGCGCACCGTTCGTAGCGTGCGCGTTCGGTCGCGCCCAGATAGCGGCGCATGACCAGTTCCTGCGAGGCCGGGTCCGACCAGCGGCGGCGGGCCAGACACCAGCCGCCCGGCCGGGGTTCGCCGATGCCGCACACCTCCGGGGTGAACTTCATCGGCCACACCCGCTCGTCGGCACCGAAGCGCCGGTACGTCCACCCCTCCAGCCGCGCCCATACGGCGCCGTCGGCGCGGCACAGCTCCACGTCGCCGCGCACCGTGCCGGGCCGTACCGCACGGATCCGGGCGGTGGCCGCCAGCAGCGCACCCTCGCGGGGCGGGGGCCCGTAGAGCCGTACCCGGTCCAGGGTCGCGGGGAAGACCAGCCGGTCGCCGGAGAGCTTCAGCTGCATCCAGTGGCCGAGGAGTTGGCCCGCGGCGTCCAGGAGGGCGCCGGGCGCGGGCAGGGCGCGCAGGGTGCCGCGGATGCCGTCGGCGGCGAGCGTGCCGACCTCGTGGACGCCGGCGAACGCCGGGCCGTGGAACATCCACCGGTCCCGGTAGAGCGCCGCGGCGCTCACCGGCGCCGGCCCGCCGGAGGTCAGGGGCGAGAGGTCGGGGGGCGGTGGCGCCGGGTGGTGCGACGCGAGGTGCACGGTGACGGAGGCGTAGTCGCCGAGGCCGACCCGTATCCGGCCGTCCCCGGCGGGGGTGGCGGTGACGGTCAGGTCGACGGGCGGGGCGACGGGCAGCCAGCGCAGGGCCCGTACGTCGGAGTAGCCGGTGACGGCCTGCCGCGGGGACACCTGCCGGGCCTCCTCCGCGGCCAGTTCGAGCAGGGTGGTCATCGGGACGACGGGAAACCGGTCGGCGGGCTCGGGCCAGTCGTCGGGCTGGAGGTAGACGCAGTGGTCCCGGACATACGGGACGGTGTCGAGGGAGAGGCGGCGGACGGTGCGGCGGGGGACGGGAGATGGGGTGGAGCGGGCAGTCGCGGACGGTGCGACGGCGGGGGTG
>NZ_SDIF01000111.1 GCF_004122735.1 Streptomyces sioyaensis
GTTTGGTGGTGAGCCAGGGGGCTCGGGATGGGGGCAGGGGCGTGGCCGGTCCGGTGGCCGGCTGCGGGGAAGCCGGGACGGGCTCGGATGCGGGAGGTGATCAGACGCGCGGGAAGCGGGCCTGGAGGTCCCAGATGGCGGGGTTGTCGCCGAGGCCGTCGTGCATATCGGTGAGGTCGGCGATCAGGTCGTGCAGGAAGTCGCGGGCCTCGCGGCGCAGTGCGGAGTGGTTGAAGGTGAGCGGAACCTCGTCGGCCGTCATCCAGTCGGCCTCGACGTCCACCCATCCGAAGCGGCGCTCGAAGAAGATCCGGTCGGCGGATTCGGTGAAGTCCAGCTCGGCATGGATCGGGCGGGCGGAGCGGTTGCCGCGGGGGTCGGTGTCGAGCTGCTCGACGATGTCGCACAGTGCCCAGGCGAAGTCGAGGACGGGCACCCAGCCCCAGGCCGTGGACAGCTCGCGGTCCGTCTTCGTGTCGGCGAGGTAGACGTCGCCGCAGAAGAGGTCATGGCGCAGCGTGCGCACGTCCGCGGTCCGGTAGTCCGTCTGCGGCGGATCCGGAAAGCGGCGGGAGAGGGAGTAGCCGAGGTCGATCACGTCCTGATGGTGTCACGCCGATGTGGCGGGCTACCGGCCGCGTCGGTTGCCGCGGCCGCCGCCCACCGCCCCACAATCCGCCCCTACACCCCCGTCAGCACCCGCGGCCCGTCCTTCGTCACCGCCACGGTGTGCTCGAAGTGGGCGGCGCGGGAGGCGTCCGTGGTGCGCAGGGTCCAGCCGTCGTCGGCCGCGTAGTAGGCGTCCTTGCCGCCGGCGAGGAACATCGGCTCGATGGCGAGGACCAGGCCGTGGCGGAGGACGAGGCCGCGGCCCGGGCGGCCCTCATTGGGGACCGCGGGGTCCTCGTGCATCCGGCGGCCGATGCCGTGTCCGCCGAAGTCCTCGGGGATGCCGTAGCCGGCGGTGCGTCCGACGGTGCCGATCGCATGGGAGATGTCGCCGATCCGGGCGCCGACGACGGCTGCCGCGATGCCCGCCTCCAGCGCCTGCCGGGTGGTGTCCATGAGGTGCTGGTCCTCCCGTCGGGCGGTGCCGACCGTGAAGCTGAGGGCCGCGTCGCCGGCCCAGCCGTCCACGAGGGCGCCGCAGTCGATGCTCACCAGGTCGCCGTCGCGCAGTCGGGAGCCGTCCGGGATGCCGTGCACGATCGCGTCATTGACGGACACGCAGATGACGGCGGGGAACGGGGTGGGGGCGAAGGACGGGCGGTAGCCGAGGAACGGTGAGGTGGCGCCGGCGTCGCGCAGGACCGTACGGGCGACCTCGTCCAGGTCCCGCAGCCGCACGCCCGGGGCGGCCGCCGCGCGCACCGCGGCCAGTGCGTCGGCCACGACCCGGCCGGCCGCCCGCATCGCGTCGAGTTCGGTATCCGTCTTGATCTCCACCATGAGTACGACCTCCCGAGCGCGCCGGCCGACCCCGCGGCAGGCGTTATTTCTTTACCGGTATTTCTTTACCGGTATTAGTATCACGGGCATGGTGCGAACTCCACTGACTCCTTGGGAACGCGAACGCGGTGAGCGGCTCGGCGCGCTGCTGCGTGCGGCACGTGGCGCGCGGAGCATGGTCGAGGTCGCGGCGGCGGCGGGACTGTCCGCCGAGACGCTGCGGAAGATCGAGACCGGCCGGGCGCCGACACCGGCGTTCTTCACGGTCGCCGCGTTGGCCGGCACGCTCGGACTGTCCCTGGACGAGGTGGCGACGCTGGCCACCCCGCCCGAGACGGCTGCCGAGGACGCGGTCGCCTGACGGGACGCCGTAAGGGGTGTTGTGCGGGGCGTTGTACGGGACGTCGTACGGGCGTCGCGCACCCGCCCGTCCCGCCGGGCCCGGAAGCATGCCGAAGGTCGGCTCCCCGCCGCGCCCCCGGAAAAACGCCGAGGGCCGGCTCCCCTAGGGGAACCGGCCCTCGGCTGTGCGCTGCGCGCCGGAATGCGGGCGGACGCCTCAGACGTTGACGCCGAAGTCCTGGGCGATGCCGACGAGGCCCGACGCGTAACCCTGGCCCACGGCGCGGAACTTCCACTCCGCGCCGTTGCGGTAGAGCTCGCCGAAGACCATGGCGGTCTCGGTGGCGGCGTCCTCGCTGAGGTCGTAGCGGGCGATTTCGCTGCCGCCGGCCTGGTTGACGATGCGGATGAAGGCGTTGCGCACCTGGCCGAAGTTCTGGCTGCGGTTCTCGGCGTCGTAGATGGAGACCGGGAAGACGATCTTGTCGATGTCGGCCGGCAGCGCCGCCAGGTTGACGTTGATCTGCTCGTCGTCGCCCTCGCCCTGGCCGGTGACGTTGTCACCGGTGTGGACGATCGACTGGTCCGGCGTGGCCTTGTTGTTGAAGAAGACGAAGTGCTGGTCCGAGTAGACCTTGCCGTTGCCGTTCACCGCGATGGCGCTCGCGTCGAGGTCGAAGTCCGTGCCGGTGGTGGTGCGGACGTCCCAGCCGAGGCCGACCGTGACGGCGGTCAGGCCCGGTGCCTCCTTGGTGAGCGAGACGTTGCCACCCTTGGACAGGCTTACAGCCATGGGATGTCCCTTTCCTTGTCGACTCGTCGAAGCGTCGGGCTCCGTACTGCGGACGAAGCTACCGTCACCCTCCACAACGCCATGAGGGGACCGGGAGGTTCCAGCACGCTTTACTTTCTTTGCCGAATCCTGAGGGCGGATGTGCCGCGATGGACAAGGAAAAGCGGATGACGGGTTCCGTGGCACGCGGGATCATAGGACTCATGTCCGGGCCCCATGTCATCCGCGGTTCGGTCGTCCTTCCGGAGGCCGAGCTCGTATGGCGATTCTCGCGGTCCTCCGGTCCGGGCGGCCAGCACGTCAACACCAGCGACAGCCAGGTCGAGCTGCGCTTCGACCTCGACAAGACGCAGGCGCTGCCGCCCGTGTGGAAGGAGCGCGCCCTGGAGCGGCTGGCGGGCCGGCTGGTCGACGGAGTGCTGTCGGTACGCGCCTCCGAGCACCGCTCCCAGTGGCGCAACCGCGAGACCGCCGCCGTCCGGCTGGCCGCACTGCTCGCCGAGGCCACCGCGCCGCCGCCCAAGCCACGCCGTAAGTCGCGGATCCCGCGGGGCATCAACGAGCGGCGGCTGCGCGAGAAGAAGCAGCGCGGCGAGACCAAGCGCGGCCGCTCGGGCCGCGACTGGACCTGACGGGCCACGACGGCGCGTCCCGGCTCCGGCGGGCGGCCGTCACGCCGCCCCGGCTCCGGCGGGCGGCCTGCCACGCCGCCCCGTCCGCCCGGCGGGCGGCCTGTCCCGCCCGAGGCCCCGGCGGTCGGCCCGCCCCCGCCGTCCGCCCGCCCCGCCTCACCCCAACTGGCGGTACTTCCCCCGGAAGTACGTCAGCGGTCCGTCGTCCTCGTTCGAGACAGAGCTGGCCAGGACGCGGGCGATGACGAGGGTGTGATCGCCGGCCACGACCCGCTGCTCGGTGCGGCACTCCAGGGTCGCCAGGGCGCCGTCGATGAGCGGAGCGCCGGACACTTCGCCCCGTACGAACGGGATGTCCGCGAAGAGGAGTCTGTCGCTGATACGGCCCTTCATCGCGAATCGTCCGGCAATCTGCCGCTGATGCCCCGAGAGCACCGAAACGGCCCACCGCGGCTGCAGCTCCAGCAGGTCGTCCATCCGTGAGTCGTTGCGAACGCTCACCATCACGAGCGGCGGGTCGAGGGAGACGGACAGGAACGCCGTGGCGGTCATGCCGACGTCCTCGCCCTGGGGCCCGTCGTCCGGGTCATGGGCGGTGATCAGCACCACGCCGGCAGCGAGGCGGGACAGGGCGGCACGGAACTCGTCGTCACTCACCCCAACAGAATGCGGGATCGGGGCGTCGCCCGGCACGGATGCCAGGGCGACGGTCGGTACGGAAAGGGCGGCGGGCCCGGCGGTCGTCGAGTCGGCTGGGGTTTTCGTGAACACGCCATGAACGCTAACTTCGACCGGCCCCGGCGCGCATCGGGCCCCCGGAGCACTTGAGTCCTAGGTCTGACGACCGAAGTCCGCAACGCTCGGAATTTGCGTTCAGGAAGTGTAGAAAGGGTGAAGGCGCACTCCCGTTGCGGGTTATATGGAAGATCGCCAACCGTCCCTCACGGTCTGTGACTTGAGTCACAGCCGGCGCTAATTGTTGACCCTGTGTACCGAGTGAACAGCTCACTGTGATTCAGTGAGCGTGGAATCGGACGACAAAGAATCGTGGAGTTTGCTGTCGAGGTCTCGGGGAGAGCGAACGATGGAGACCGAGTCGGAGCCATACGTCCGCCTTGCGACCCTGCGGCAGCTTCATCAAGTGGTCGCGGAGCTGAACACCGCGCGTAGCCTCGCGGACACCTTGCAGACGGTCGCCGATGGCGCGATCACCGGACTCGGCTTCGAGCTGGCCGCCGTCAATCTCGTCCGCCCCGACGGCGATCTCGTCGTCGCCGCGGTCGCCGGCAGCGCGGGCGCCGAGGCGCTGATGGCCGGCCGCGTCGGCTCCCGGGCCGCCTGGGACCGCCGGCTGTCCATGGGCGAGCGCTGGGGCGACCTCATCTTCATCCCGCACACCGAGGGCTGGGTGCTCGATGACGACGACGTACCGCAGTGGCACACGGCCGGACCCGCGCCCCGGTTCCCCGACGAGTGGCACTCCATGGACCGCCTCTTCGCGCCCATGTACACCGCGGCCAACGGCGGCGGCGAGCTGCTCGGGGTGATCTCCGTCGACCGGCCGCGCAACGGCCGGCGGCCCGGCGCCTGGGGCCAGGAAGCCCTGCAGATGTACGCCTTCCAGTCCGCGATCGCCATCAGCAACGCCCGGCTGCGGGCGAACATGCAGCGCGCGCTGGTCCGGCTGGAGCGCGAGCAGCAGGCGCTGCGGGCCAGCGAGGAGAGCTTCCGGCAGGCGTTCGAGTACGCGCCGAGCGGGATGGCCGTGGCCGAAATGGGCGGTGACCAGCACGGACGGCTGCTGCGCACCAATGACGCGCTGTGCCGGCTGCTGGGCCGCCCGGCCTCCGGGATGCGCCGCTACTCCTTCTCCGACCTCGTCCACCCCGAGGACATCGGCACCCTGCTGCGCACCTCCGCCGAGGGCGGCCGCGCCGAGCTGCGGCTGGCCCGCCGGGACGGCACCTACGTGTGGGTCTCGCTGCGCAACTCCGTCGTCGCCGACACCGCCGACGGCCCCCGGTTCCTGCTCACCCACGTCGAGGACATCGAGGAGCGCAAGCGGCACGAGCTGCAGCTGGCCCACCGCGCCAGCCACGATTCGCTCACCGGGCTGCCCAACAGCGCCGAGCTGCGGGCCCGGCTCGGCGCCCGGCTGTGCTCCCGCCCGCCGGGCTCGATGGCCGACGCGTACGCCTCCTCGGGCGGCCCCGGGTCCGATCCGCACGGCTTCCGGGCGGACGGCAAGGAGCCGTTCGAAGGGATCGACGGCTTCGAGGGCAACGCCCCGGCACCCTTCGACCACCATGTGCATCTCGTCGCCCCCGCGGACGGGCCGGCCGACGACGGCTCCAAGGGGCTCGCGGTCCTCTTCTGCGACCTCGACGGCTTCAAGTCGATCAACGACCGGTTCGGCCACAACACCGGCGACGCCGTGCTGATAGAGGTCGCCCGCCGGCTGACCAGCGGCGTCCGGGACGGCGATACGGTCGCCCGGCTCGGCGGCGATGAATTCGTGGTGCTCGCCGACGGCCTCGGCACGGCCGACGCCCAGGACCTCGCGGTGCGGCTGCGCAACGCGATCATCCCGCCGATCCGGGTGGAGGGCCGGGCGGTGCGGGTGGGCGCCAGCTTCGGCATCGGCTGGGCGAGCTGCGGGATGACGGCCGAGGAAGTGCTGGAGTCGGCCGACCAGCGGATGTACGTCGAGAAGCGCTCCCGCTCGAAGACGAACCGGCGCGCGGCGGGTTGAGCGGCGCGTCGGGCGGGTGCGCACCGCTTCGGCCGGGTGCGGCACCGCGTCGGCCGGGCCGGATGCCGCGTATCTCACATCCGCCGCGCTCCGGCCTCCACACCAGTAATTCACCGATCCGTAGCGATCTTGTGCCCCTCCGGGCCCGGTGTGCGGGCGTGCCGACGGGGTAGGCTGCGCCGATGCGGCGCGGCGCCGCCGGGGGCCCGAAAGACAGCTCGCGCAGAAGATGCCTGCGGACGCGTGGACACGCGTGACAGACGCGCACAGATCGCTTGGGAGTGACACGGAATGACGGCCGGCAACAACGGCGCGGACACGCCGGAGAACGACGACCCGTTCGGCTATCTCTACCGCTCGGAAGGCGGCGAGGGTGGCACACCGGGCTCGGCGGGCACCGGTGCGCCGACGCGGCAGCCGGGCATTCCGCGGACGTCCTACAACCAGGTGCGCGCGGTCGGCGAGCGCCAGTACGGACAGCAGCCGCAGCAGCCGACGACGTACGGGCAGCAGAACGCCCACTACGCCGCGCCGGAGACCCTGCCCGGCGGCGACCGCACGCGCAGCGCCCCGGCCCCGGACGGCCCCGAGCCGCGCCGCAACCGCAACGGCCTGCTGATAGGCGCGGTTTCGGTGGTCGCGGTGGTCTGCATAGGCATCGGCGTGGCGATGCTCAACAACGGCAACGAATCGAAGGCCAACGAGGCCGGCAAGCAGGGCTCCGCGGCCGGCGGTTCGGTCAAGCCCAACGGCAAGAAGACCGACAGGCCCAAGCCGGGTGAGCTGCCCAAGGAGGAGGCGGGCAGCCTGCGTCTGGACGGCGGCGCGAGCGTCGCGAAGGACGTCCCGGGCGCCCGCTCGGCCAACGGGACGTACGTGGCGGGTATGAACACCCCTGGTGCCGCGGCCACGTGGACCCTGAATGTGGACCAGGCCGGCAAGTACAAGCTCTGGGTCGGCTACGGCGTGCCCGGCAAGGATGCCAACCTCACGATGGCCGTGAACGACAAGCCCGACGGCCGGCCCGTGAACATGGAGAACTTCGCCCACGCCCCGGAGGGCGCCTGGGACAAGGGCTGGACCAAGACCTGGTCCTATGTGCAGCTCAACAAGGGCAGCAACACCATCAAGCTGTCCTGCGAGACCGGCAACCAGTGCGATGTGAACCTCGACAAGGTCTGGCTGGCCCGGCCCTGACCACCTCCGGTACGCCGGTCGCCGTCCCCCTCACGCCGCCGTCGGGTGATCCGTCACCACCACGCGCGACAGCAGCTCTTCATACGTAGCCGTGTCGAACTCGCCCGCTGCCGGGGCCCGTACGGTCGCGGCCGAGAGGGCCACCGCGCGGGTCAGGCGGTCCGGCCAGGACAGCTCCTCCACCAGGCCCGAGAGCAGGCCGGCCACCGCCGAGTCGCCGGCGCCGGTCGGGTTGCCGGCGATCTGCCGGGGCGGGGCAGCCTGCCAGGCACCGCCGGCGGTCACCGCGAGTATGCCGGCCGGGCCGAGCGAGGCGGCCACCGCATGGGCACCGCGGCGGCGGGCGTCGCGGGCGGCGCGCAGCGGTTCGGTGCTGCCGGTCAGGGCGGCGAGTTCATCGGCGTTGGGTTTGGCGAGATCGGGCCGGGCGGCCAGGCCCCGGCGCAGCGGTTCGCCGCTGGTGTCCAGCAGGACCGGGACGCCGGCGCTGCGCGCGGCCCGGGTGAGCCGGGCGTAGACGTCCACCGGGACGCCCGGCGGCAGGCTGCCGCAGAGCGCCACCGCCTGTGCCTCGCCCAGGAGTTCGCGGTAGGTGCCGAGGAAGGTGTCCCATTCGGCGGGGGTGACGACCGGGCCCGGCTCGTTGAGCTGGGTGGTGTCCCCGGTGGCCGTGTCGGCCACGGCGACGGTGCGGCGGGTGGCGCCGCCGACCGGGACCAGGGCGTCGGTGACCGCGGTGTCCGCGAGCAGGGCGCGCAGCGCCTCGCCGGTGCCGCCGCCCGCGAAGCCGGTGGCGACCGTCCGGTGGCCGAGCGCGGCCAGCACCCGGGCGACGTTCAGGCCCTTGCCGCCGGGGCGCTCGGACACCTCGGTGATCCGGTTCGTGGCGTGCGGACGGAGCCGGGGAACGCGGTAGGTGATGTCCAGGGCGGCGTTCAGCGTGACCGTGAGGATCATGGTCGCCCCTCCGGGCAGTCATGGCCGGGCGGCCGGGCGTCGGGCGACCGCGCGCGGCGGTGCATACGGACAAGTGCGCGAGCGATCATGCCATCGCCGGTGGCGGTTGGCCCAGACCCGGTCCGGCCGACCTGCTCGGGGGCGGTCGTGAGCCGTCCCGCCGGTGGTACTCAGTGACAAGGAAATCGTGGACTCGGTGCGCATCCTCAGAGCGCCCCCGGATGGCACGCTGGTGCCGGTCTGGCGCTGAACGGAGCGCCGGTGCCGAGGAGTTCAGTGGCACAGCTAGGGGGAAAATGAAGATCCGTCGTATAGCCGCAGCCATGGGAGTGCTGGTCGCCGGCGCGGCTTCCGTCCTGACGACGAGTGTTCCGGCCCAGGCGGATGTCGCCAAGCCGCCGAGCAGCGCGACCTGCACCAACATTTACAGCGACCCCGGTGAGCCGGGTGTGGCCTGCTTCGATCCCAACGGCGACAAGGTGTACATCGGGGACAGTCACAGCGACGGCCTGCGCGCGGTGGCTCAGATCACCTCCCATGACTTCGGAGGCGGCCTGCGGGAATGTCATGACGCCAATGGCGCCGGCAATGGCTTCAGGGTGTGTGATTTCGACTTTCCCGAGGACAAGATGGTGAACATCGTGGCCGTGGGGCGTTCGAGCGCCTGCGGTCCGGTGCAGGGGTGCGACAACAAGAAGGCGGGATTCCCGATCTCCGTATCGACCTCGTGACACCGAGGGGCTGAGTGACACCGAGGGGCTGAAAGCTGGCTCCGGCCCCTCGTCTGCGACGGCTCTGAACTCTGTGGGGTGTTCAGGGCCGTCGCGCTGCTTCCGGGGCCCGGCCCCGACCACGTCGGGCAGGCCCTCGGCGCCCCGTCCCGGCGGCGCTTCCGGTCCGCCCGCCGAGGCGTTCAGGGCCCGTTCATCGCCTGGCCGACCTGCCGTGAAGATGGGATAGTTGCTGGTCAAGGGCGTTGGCGGACGGGGGAGCATGCTGAACGAGACGGTATTCGGAAGTGACGAGCTGCCGGTGGCGGACCGCTTCGACGGCTGGCTGGAGCGCATCTCCCGCACCCATGCCCCCGTGCACCTCAGCAGCCCGTGTGCCGACGACTACCGCTTCCGGCAACGCGTCCTGGAACTGGGCGAGGTGCGCGTCTGGCCCGCGACCTTCGATCCGGCCGCATTCCGGCGGACGCCCGCGCTGATCCGCCGTTCCGACCCGGAGATCTACCACGTTTCCCTTCTCCTGGCGGGCAGCGCAACCGTCTCCTGGGGCAAGAGGCAGGCGCATTACCGGCCGTACGACCTGCATTGCAACGATTCCTCGCTGCCCCATGACGTGCACACCCACGGGGAGATGGTCACGACCGTGGGACTGGAAATTCCCAAGGCGCTGGTGCCGTTGCCGGAAACGCGGAGCACGTTCATCGGCGGGCCCATGGACGGACGGGACGGAATCGGCGCCCTACTGGCGCAATTCCTCACCCGGCTGGCCGCCGACACCAGTGTGTACCGGCCCGGCGACGGCCCCCGTCTGGGCCGGGCGCTGACGGCTCTGGTCGTCGCCCTCTTCGCCCATCAGGCCGACGCGGACCATGCGCTCAGCCCGGAAAACCGCCGGCGGAATCTCCGGACGCAGATCCGGGCATTCATCCGCCAGAATCTGCACGACCCGGAGCTCACCCCGCGCAGCATCGCGGCCGCCCACCACATCTCGCCCAGCCATCTGCACCGCCTGTTCCAGGACGGGGACGCCACCGTCGCCGCGGAGATCCGCCGGCAGCGCCTCGAAGGCGCCCGCCGGGACCTCACCGATCCGGCCCGGCACCGCACCCCGGTCCACGCCATCGCCGCCCGCTGGGGCTACCACCGGGCGACGGACTTCAGCCGCGCCTACCGCGCCGCGTACGGGATCGCGCCCAAGGAACACCGGCGCCGGGCCGTGGCCGGCCGGCCGGGAACCGCGCTCACCCCTTCCCCGGATGCACCAGCCACTCGCCCCGGCGCATGACCCCCACCACGGCGTATGCCGCGTCCAGCACCACCAGGTCGGCGTCCTTGCCGTAACTCAGGGAGCCGGTCCGGTCGTCGATGCCCAGGAGGCGGGCCGGGGTGGCCGACAGCGCGTCGACGGCCTGGTCGACCGTCAGGCCGTCGACGGTGACGGCGCGCCGGAAGGCGCGGTCCAGTGTGAGGGTGGAGCCGGCGATCGAGCCGGCTGTGGGCCCCCCGCTGATGCGCGCGACGCCGTCCTTGACCTCGACCTGCATCGGGCCGAGCGGATACATCCCGTCGCTCATACCGGCCGCGCCCATGGCGTCGGTGATGAACGCGACCCGCCCGGCGCCTGCTTGGCGGACCGCCAGTTGCAGGACCGAGGCGTGCAGATGGGTCCCGTCGTTGATCAGCTCGACGGTGACCCGCTCGTCCTCCAGGAGCGCGGCGACCGGGCCGGGCGCGCGGTGACCCAGGGCGGGCATCGCGTTGAAGAGGTGGGTGGCGACGGTGGCGCCCGCGTCGACGGCCCGGCGGGTGGCGTCGTAGGAGGAGTCGGTGTGGCCGACGGCGGCGATCACCCCGGCGTCGGCCAGCAGGCGTACGGAGTCCAGGCCGCCGGGGAGTTCGGGCGCGACGGTCATCATGGCCGCGGTGCCGTGCGCGGCGTCGAGGAGCCGGCGGACCTCGGCCGGGTCCGGATCGCGCAGCAGCTCCGGCTGGTGGGCGCCGCAGCGGTGCGGGGAGATGAACGGGCCCTCGAAGTGGATACCGGCCAGCTCGCCCTGCTGGACCAGTTCGGCGAGCACCGCGGCCTGCCGGGCCAGATCGGTCAGCTCGCCGGTGACGGTGGAGGCGACCATCGACGTGGTGCCGTGCCGGCGGTGGGTGCCGATCACCGCGAGGCACTCCTCGGGGTCGGCGGACGAGAAGGAGCCGCCGCCTCCGCCGTGCACGTGCATGTCCACGAAGCCGGGGACGATGAGATGGCCCGAGAGGTCCATGGTCTCGCCCGCGGCGCCCTCGTCCCCGTCCCGGCCGAGGTCGGCGTCCCGGCTGTGGACCGCGGCGATCCGGCCGCCCTCGACGGCGATCCGGCCGCGCTCGACGACGCCGGACGGCCGGGCGATACGGGCACCGGCCAGGACGCTGCGCCCGGGGCCCGAGGGCCGCCGCTCGGACTGTTGCTGAGCCATCAGGCGGTTACCTCCGTGGAGAGAAGATCCCGGGCGAGAAGCCCTGCGCCCAGGCATCCGGCGGCGTCCCCCAGGGCCGCCGGAACGATCGAGGGGAGCCGCTGGAACGTCACGCGCCGGCGGACGGCCTCCCGCAGCGGGGTGAACAGGGTGTCGCCGGCCTCGGCGAGCCCGCCGCCGATGATCAGAGTCTGCGGGTCGAGCAGGGTGAGCGCGGTGACCAGACCGTCGGCGAGGGCGTCGACGGCGCGGTGCCACACGGCGTGAGCCCGCGCGTCGCCACAGGCCACGGCCTTGGCCGCGTCCGCCGCGCCGGCCAGCGGATCCCCGCAGGCCGCCGCCCAGTCCCGGCCCACCGCGGCGGCCGAGGCCACCGTCTCCAGGCAGCCGCGCTGACCGCAGCCGCACTCCAGCCCGCCGGGCCGTACGACGATGTGGCCGATCTCGCCCGCGCTGCCGTGCGCGCCGGCCTCGATCCGCCCGCCGATGCCGATGGCGCCCGCGATCCCGGTGCCCAGCGGGACGAACAGGAACCGGTCGGCGTCCCGGCCGGCCCCGATCCGGCCCTCGGCCAGCCCGCCGCTGCGGACGTCATGGCCCAGGGCGACCGGCACCCCGCCGAGCCGTTCGGACAGCAGCGCCCGCAGCGGGACGTCCCGCCAGCCGAGGTTGGAGGCGTAGACGGCCTGGCCGGCCCGCTCGTCGACGATGCCGGGCACCGCGACGCCGGCGGCCGCGGCGGGGGCGCCGTAGCGGGCCGTGCCGAGGTCGCGGAGCTCGGCGGCGAAGCCGAGGATGGTCTCGACGACCGCGTCGGGGCCGCGGTCGCGGCCGGTGGGGCGCCGTGCCTCGTGGAGCAGCACGGGGCGACCGGCGGAGGTCTCCCCGCGGGTCGCCGTGTCCACCCCCACGAGGGCGGCCTTCATGCCGGTGCCGCCCACATCAAGGGCGATGACGTGTCTCACGGGAACAGTTTCGCGCGATCCGGCGCGAAAGGTCTAGTCCACTCGCCGGACGGATCGCAGCGGGCCGGCCGTCCGGAAGCCGGGCGGAAGGAGAACGAGGGGGGTGGTGTAGACCCTGTAAAGGGCTCGGGAGAGACTCGTACTTCACGCCGTGTGAGGGACACCCCTCCGGCGACGGGCGAGGGCCCGGCAAGCGCGGAAATTCAGAACCAAAGGCGGAACAGCAGTGCAGCGGCGGTACTTGGGCCTGACGGCAGCGGCAATCGCCACCACCATGACGATGACGCTCACCGGCTGTGGCAGCGGCTCCGACGGCGACGTCACCCTCCAACTGGTCGCGGCGGACTACGGCGACGGCAAGTCCAACGGCTCCCAGCACTACTGGGACCAGCTCGCCCGCGGCTTCGAGAAGAAGCACCCCGACATCAAGGTCGATGTCCACGTCTACAGCTGGACGGACGTCGACAAGAAGGTCGAGGAGATGGTCGACTCCGGCCACGCCCCGGACCTGGCGCAGATCGGCGCCTACGCCGACTACGCCGCCAAGGGCAAGCTCTACAGCGCCGACCAGCTGCTCTCCATCCCCACCCAGGCCAACTTCACCCCCTCCCTGGAGGAGGCCGGCGAATACAAGCGCGTCCAGTACGGCCTGCCGTTCGGCGCCAGCACCCGGCGGCTCTTCTACAACAAGAAGCTGTTCGCCCAGGCCGGCATCACCGCCCCGCCGCAGAACTGGAACGACATCGCCCACGACGCCCAGCTGCTGAAGGCACACGGCGTCAAGATGCCGTACGCGCTGCCGCTCGGCCCGGAGGAGACCCAGGCCGAGACCCTGATGTGGATGCTCAGCGGGGGCGGCGGCTACACCGACAGCATCGGCAAGTACACGATCGATTCGCCGGAGAACGTCCGGACCTTCACCTGGCTCAAGGACAACCTCGTCGGCAAGGGCCTGACCGGCACCGACCCCGCCAAGCTCAACCGCGGGGCGGCGTTCAAGGGATTCGCCGACGGCGACGTCGGCATGCTCAACGGCCACCCCACCCTGATGAAGCAGGCCGAGGCCAAGGGCATCGACTACGGCACCGTCGATCTGCCCGGCACCAAGGGCAAGGCCAAGGCCACCATGGGCGTCGCCGACTGGATGATGGCGTTCAAGCAGAACGGCCACCGCGCCGAGGCCGGCAAATTCCTCGACTACGTCTACAGCGACAAGAACGTCGAGAAGTTCTCCGGCGAATACGGCCTGCTGCCCGTCACCACCTCCGCCTCCCAGGCGATGCAGGCCGACGACAAGTACGCGAAGATGCACGGCTTCCTCAAGCAGCTCGCCAGCGCCGAATTCTACCCGGCGGACAAGACCTCCTGGCCGCTGATCTCCAAGACCGTCAAGGCGAAGATGGGCGCCGCGGTCCACCCGAACGGCAACCCGTCCGGGGTGCTCACCGACATCCAGAACACCGCGGACGCGGCCGACAGCGCCGCCGAATGACCGGGGCGGTCGGCGCCCCCGCGGCGGTCGCGGGCCGGGCGCTGTCCGACCGTGCGCTTATCGTGGAAGCGTGATGACGGGCGCCACGGCACAGACGGGCGGCCCGGGCGACGAGCGAGGGCTCGTCGGGCCCGGGCCCGACGAGGGCTCCCCGCAGCTCACCGCCCGGGACGAAGCGGTGCTCGCGGTCGAGCGCCGCTCCTGGCCGGGCCCCGGCCCCAAGGAGCGCGCCATCCGCGAACAGCTCGGCATCTCCCCGACCCGCTACTACCAGCTCCTCAACGCCCTGCTGGACGACCCTGGCGCGCTCGCCCACGACCCGGTCACGGTCAACCGCTTGCGCCGTATACGCGAGGCCCGCCGCAGCCGGCGCTGACGGGGAGGCCTGCCGCGTCCGCGGCGGACGGCGGCGCCCCACCGCTGCCGCGGCGCCCCGTACCCACTCCTCCCAGCTCTCGCCGCGAGGTACCCCCGGGGCCCGCCGCACGCCGGTAAGGTCGGCGCATGGGCAGCCCCCCGAACGCCGCGCCGCACTCCCAGCCGACCCCCGAACCGGGGTCCGTGCCGACTCCGCACACGCCCGCCGGCCGCGACGGCCTCGCCGCGCTGCTGGCCCACCCGGAACGCGCCGTCATCGCCCTCGACTTCGACGGCACCCTCGCCGAGATCGTCCCCGACCCGGAGAAGGCCCGGGCCCATGACGGTGCCGTCGCGGCCCTGGGCCGGCTGGTGCCCCGGCTGCGCGCCGCCGCGGTGATCACCGGCCGCCCGGCCACCGTCGCGGTCCGCCTCGGGGGCTTCGCGGACGTGCCCGGCCTGGACCACCTCACCGTCCTCGGCCACTACGGCGCCGAGCGCTGGGAGGCGGCCACCGGCACCGTCCACGCCCCGCCGCCCCACCCCGGCGTCGCCGCCATACAGGCCGAACTCCCCGGCGTCCTGGACTCCTCCGGGGTCTGGCACGGCACCTGGGTCGAGACCGCCATCGAGCGCAAGGGCGGCCGCGCCATCGCCGTCCACACCCGCCGCGCCGCCGACCCGCAGGGCGCCTTCGACCGGCTGCGCGCCCCGCTCTCCGCGCTCGCCGAACGCCACGGCCTGATCGTCGAACCCGGCCGGCTGGTCCTGGAGCTCCGCCCGCCGGGCATGGACAAGGGCGTCGCGCTCGCCGAGTGGGTCCGTGAGACCCGCGCCGCCACCGTCCTCTACGCCGGTGACGACCTCGGCGACTTGGCGGCCTTCGCGGCCGTCGACAAGCTCCGCTCCGACGGGCTGACCGGCGTCCTGGTCTGCAGCGGCAGCAACGAGGTCGCCGAACTCGCCGAGCGCGCCGACCTGGTGGTCGACGGCCCGTCCGGAGTCGTCGGCCTGCTCGGCGCCTTGGCGGCCCGGCTGGACGCGAGGGGGACGGGCACCCCGTAGGGGCGGACACCCCCTGGCGACGGATTCAGCCGCCCAATTCCCGCAGCTGGTCCAGGAACCACCGGGCGGGCGGCAGCGCGGTGGCCGCCGCCGCCAGCCGTTCGGTGCGTGCCGCGCGCTCGCCGTCGGCCATCGACAGCGCCTCGTGCAGCGCCTCGGCGGTCCCCATGACGTCGTACGGATTGACGGTCAGGGCGTCCTCGCCGAGTTCCTCGTGCGCGCCCGCCTCCCGCGACAGCACCAGCGCGCAGCCGGCGTCCGACACCACCGGGATCTCCTTGGCGACCAGGTTCATCCCGTCCCTGATCGGGTTGACGAGCGCCACGTCCGCGAGCCGGTAGGCGGCCAGCGAGCGGGCGAAATCGTCCTTGACATGCAGCTCGACGGGCTGCCAATCCGCCGTCCCGAACTCGGCGTTGATGCCCCCGGCCACCTGCTCGACCTCCGCGGTGTACGCGCGGTAGACGGCGAGGTCCTGGCGCGAGGGGTAGGCGAAGGCGATGTGCACGACCCGCTCGCGCCATTCGGGGTGGTCGGCGAGAAGCTGCCGGTAGGCGAGCAGGCCCCGCACGATGTTCTTGGAGAGTTCCGTGCGGTCCACGCGGACCACGGTCTTGCGGTCCGGCCCGCCGATCTGCGCGCGCAGCGTCGCCATCCGCTCCTCGACGTCGGGGCGGTGCGCGCGCTCCCGCAGGAAATCGGCGTCGGCGCCGAGCCCGTGGACGCCGATCCAGGTCGTGCGCGCCGTGCGTTCCGGGACGAGCGCCACGATGCCGGGCGGCCCGTCCTCCGGCCGCACGCGCTCGCACTGCCCGCCCAGCCCGGTCTCGGCGCAGGCCAGGAAGTTCTCGGCCCAGCGGTGGGTGAGGAAGTTCGCCCGGTCCGCGCCGAGAATGCCCAGCGCCAGCTGCCGCTGGATGTCGTCGGGGAGCATCGCGAAGTACTCGGCGGGGGCCCACGGCGTGTGCGAGAAGTGCGCGATGCGCAGGTCGGGGCGGCGCTCACGGAGCATGCCGGGCACCAGCGACAGGTGGTAGTCCTGGACGAGGACGGCCGCGCCGGGCGCCGCGCCGTCGGCCAGCGCCTCGGCGAAGGCCGCGTTGTACGTCTCGTACGCCGCCCACTGCGCCCGGAACTCCGCGTCGAAGACCGGTTCCAGCGGTGTCTGGTAGAGCATGTGGTGGACGAACCACAGCACGGAGTTCGCGACGCCGTTGTAGGCGGCGGCATACACCTCGGCCGGGATGTCCAGCATCCGGACACGCTGTCCACCGGTGTCGCCCGCCTCCAGCGCACCACCCGTCCGCCGTACGGCCTCCCGGTCACCGTCGCCGAGCGCGGCACACACCCACACCGCGTCGGTCTCGGGCCCGATGGCCGACAGCCCCGACACCAGCCCGCCCCCGCCCCGCTTGGCGGTGAGCGTCCCGTCCTCCCCCAGGCTGTAGGAGACCGGCCCGCGATTCGACGCGACAAGAACCTCGGCACCTGCTTGCACCGCACTGCGCTCGGACACCATGTCGCGAAGGTAACCCGCCACGGATCCAGGCAAACGTACGGAAGCGGCCAAGGGCGTGCCCCCTCACGCCGCCCGGCGGGCCGCGTATTCCGGGATTTCGGCCATCGGGGGGCGCTCCTCGGTGTCCACGTCCGTGGTGCGCGGGATGAAGCCCTGGTCGCCGCGGTCGAACTGGGTGAGCCGGGGGCGGATCAAGTGGCCGCGGGTCAGGCGTAGTTGGGCGGTGCGGTAGATCGCGGCGGCCATCCGGCCCAGGGCCTGGCCGTCCTGGTGGCGGTGTTTGCGGACGCCGACGTCCACCTGGGCCAGGGCGTCGAGGCCGACGGTGTGCAGGGCGTCGACGAGCAGGCCGAGCTCGACGCCGTAGCCGACGGGGAAGGGGAGCCGTTCCAGGAGGGAGCGGCGGGCCGCGTACTCGCCGCCGAGGGGCTGGACGAAGCCGGCCAGCTGGGGCCAGTGGAGGTTGAGGAGCGGGCGGGCCACCAGCTCGGTGACCCGGCCGCCCTGGCCGGCGTCGGTGCCGCCGGGGCCGGTCTCCAGGGGGCGGTCGTACATCGCTTTGACGAACTGGATGTCCGGGTCGGTCAGCAGCGGGCCGACGATCCCGGAGACGAAGGTGGCGGAGAATTCGCGCAGGTCGGCGTCGATGAAGCAGATGATGTCGCCGCTGGTGGCCAGGAGGGAGCGCCACAGCACCTCGCCCTTGCCGGGGAGGGCGGGCACTCGCGGCAGGACGCTGTCGCGGTGCACCACCCGGGCGCCGGCCGCCGCCGCGACCTCGGCGGTGCGGTCGGTGGAGCCGGAGTCCAGCACCACCAGCTCGTCGACCAGCCCGACCGCGTCCGTCATCAGTACGTCACGGATCGTGGTCACGATCGCGCCGACCGTGGCCTCCTCGTCGAGCGCGGGCAGCACGACACTGACCGTCCGGCCCGTCTGGCGCTTGGCCTCCAGCAGCTGCCCCAGCGGGCGGTCCGCGGCGGACCAGGAACGGCCGCCCAGCCAGCGCTCCACCTCTTCCAGCACGTCTACGACTCCTCGGTCGCCGCCGGAGGGCGGCCCTTGTGATCCATCTCGCGGTTCGGACGACTATCTCAACTGTCAGTGCCGTCGGTTACAGTCTTGAACAACGCGGATGACCGTCGCATGTCGGGGTCCGTGCCACAAACGCCTGGGTTTCGGCCCAGCGCCATACCGCTCATCCAGAGGGGCAGAGGGATACGGCCCGTTGAAGCCCCGGCAACCCTCCAGCCGGTCTTGCCGCAAGGACGCCTGAGACGTCCCGCGCGCGAGGCTCCCGGCTAGGGAAGGTGCCAAATCCGTCTCGCGGCGAGATTCGTCGCGAGGAAGATGAGGAGAAAGGGCCTCGCCTCCATGGCTGTGCAAGTCACCGAAAACACCCCCACCGTCGCTCTGGGCCCCGCCGCGGCACTGTCCTGCCGTGAGTGCGGACAGCGCTTTGCGCTCGGCCCGATCTTCGCGTGCCAGGAATGTTTCGGGCCGCTCGAAGTCGCGTACGACCTGCCGAGCGGCGACCCCGAGGGCCTGCGGAAGCAGATCGAGGCCGGTCCGGACAACATCTGGCGCTACGCCCCGCTGCTGCCCGTCCCTGCCGACGTGGCCGACAAGCCCAATCTCAACCCCGGCTTCACCAAGCTCGTCAAGGCCGACCGGCTCGCCGCCGAGCTGGGCGTCACCGGCGGTCTGTACGTCAAGGACGACTCCGGCAACCCGACGCACTCCTTCAAGGACCGCGTCGTGGCGATCGCGGTCGAGGCCGCCCGTGCCTTCGGCTTCACCACCCTGTCCTGCTCCTCCACCGGAAACCTCGCCGGTGCGGTCGGCGCCGCGGCCCGCCGCGCCGGTTTCAAGTCCTGCGTCTTCATCCCGCACGACCTGGAGGCCGGCAAGGTCGTCATGGCCGCGGTCTACGGCGGCGACCTGGTCGGCATCGAGGGCAACTACGACGACGTCAACCGCTTCTGCTCGGAGCTCATCGGCGACCCGCTGGGCGAGGGCTGGGGCTTCGTCAACGTCAATCTGCGTCCGTACTACGGCGAGGGTTCCAAGACCCTCGCGTACGAGATCTGCGAGCAGCTGGGCTGGCAGCTCCCGGACCAGATCGTCATCCCGATCGCGTCCGGCTCGCAGCTGACGAAGATCGACAAGGGGCTCAAGGAGCTGATCGCCCTCGGCCTGGTCGAGGACAAGCCCTACAAGATCTTCGGCGCCCAGGCGGAGGGCTGCTCGCCGGTGTCCACGGCCTTCAAGGCCGGTCACGACGTCGTGCGCCCGCAGAAGCCGAAGACCATCGCGAAGTCGCTGGCGATCGGTAACCCGGCGGACGGTCCGTACGTGCTCGACATCGCGCGCCGGACCGGTGGCGCGGTGGAGGATGTCACCGACGAGCAGGTCGTGGACGCGATCAAGCTGCTGGCCCGGACCGAGGGGATCTTCGCGGAGACCGCGGGCGGGGTGACCGTCGGCGTGACCAAGAAGCTGATCGAGGACGGTCTGCTCGACCCGTCCCTGACCACCGTCGTCCTCAACACCGGTGACGGCCTCAAGACCCTGGACGCGGTCGCCCCGACCTCCGGGCCCACGGCCACGATCCGTCCGGACCTGGACGCGTTCCGCGCGGCCGGCCTGGCCGGCTGAGGCGCTCGGCCCGTCCGCGGACGAGCACCGTCGACGAGCACCGTCCCCGCCCCCGAACTCGTACCCCGCACCACCCGGAAGGCAGAACCATGAGCGTCAAGGTCCGCATCCCCACCATCCTCCGCACCTACACCGGCGGCCAGGCCGAGGTGCCCGCCGAGGGCGCGACCCTCTCCGAGGTGATCGCCGACCTGGAGCGGAACCACCAGGGCATCGCGGCCCGTGTGCTGGACGACGCCGGCAAGCTGCGCCGCTTCGTGAATGTGTACGTGAACGACGACGATGTGCGCTTCGAGCAGGGCCTGGAGACGCCGACGCCGGACGGCGCGGGCATCTCGATCATTCCGGCGGTCGCCGGCGGCTGCTGATTTGCGCCAACTCTTCTCCTGCTTGACCGGAATTGCCCCGTCCGCCAGAAAGCGGACGGGGCAATTCCATGTTGTGAAAGGAGATACTATTGGGGTGATCCCCCTCCGGATATCACCGTGCGCGTGCCGAACGCATATGAGACAGCGATCAGTTGTGCTCGAAGTGTGAGCGATATTTGTCGCTTATGTGTGCTACGCCCGGCCCGACTTGCCCTGGAGAACTGGGATTTCACCTCATATTGCCGATTCTCCGGCCCCAGAATTCTCGTCCGATTGACCTGTTGCTCTGGGCATCTGTGCAGATACATTCAGCGGCGGTCGACGCGTTCCGGCGCACACCCCACGGGCCATTCGCGGGGTGAGGTCTGACCCGGGTCCGCGAAGTGCGGTCCTGCGCAAGGGCCAGTAATAGGGGAGTTAGGCATGGCTCAGGGCACCGTCAAGTGGTTCAACGCGGAGAAGGGGTACGGCTTCATCGCGGTCGACGGTGGTGCGGATGTTTTCGTCCACTACAGCGCGATCCAGATGGACGGCTACCGCACCCTTGAGGAGGGTCAGCGGGTCGAGTTCGAGATCTCGCAGGGCCAGAAGGGGCCGCAGGCGGACATGGTCCGGGTGGCCGGCTGAGGCGCCGACCGACTGCTGCGTCACGGAAGGCCCGTGCCCCCGAGGGGGTACGGGCCTTCTGCTGTCTGCCCCGTAGGGGGCACCCTCCCGGTGGGCGCTTGCACTCGCACCCTGCGAGTGCTAATCATTGGCGTTAGCACTCTCCGCGTGAGAGTGCTACGAAGGACCGGGTCGGTGAGGCCCGTAGGCCGGGTGGGGCAAGGAACCACCGCGGGTCTGCAGGCCGTCCGTCGCGGGCGCCAGCGCGGTCCGGAGAAATCCTTCCCCACGCTCTCAACTGCGTTCGAGCAGGGGAGACCCCATTAGTCCGGGAGGACCACTTCACATGGCCAAGATCATCGCGTTCGACGAGGAGGCGCGGCGCGGTCTCGAGCGCGGGATGAACCAGCTCGCCGACGCCGTCAAGGTGACCCTCGGCCCCAAGGGCCGCAACGTCGTCCTCGAGAAGAAGTGGGGCGCCCCCACGATCACCAACGATGGTGTGTCCATCGCCAAGGAGATCGAGCTCGAGGACCCGTACGAGAAGATCGGCGCCGAGCTGGTCAAGGAGGTCGCGAAGAAGACGGACGACGTCGCCGGTGACGGCACGACGACCGCGACCGTCCTGGCCCAGGCCCTGGTCCGCGAGGGCCTGCGCAACGTCGCCGCCGGTGCCAACCCGATGGCCCTCAAGCGCGGTATCGAGAAGGCCGTCGAGGCCGTCTCCGCCGCCCTGCTGGAGCAGGCCAAGGACGTGGAGACCAAGGAGCAGATCGCTTCGACCGCCTCCATCTCCGCCGCCGACACCCAGATCGGCGAGCTGATCGCCGAGGCCATGGACAAGGTCGGCAAGGAAGGCGTCATCACCGTCGAGGAGTCCCAGACCTTCGGTCTGGAGCTGGAGCTCACCGAGGGTATGCGCTTCGACAAGGGCTACATCTCGGCGTACTTCGCGACCGACATGGAGCGCATGGAGGCCGCGCTCGACGACCCGTACATCCTCATCGTCAACTCCAAGATCAGCAGCGTGAAGGACCTGCTGCCGCTCCTGGAGAAGGTCATGCAGTCCGGCAAGCCGCTGCTGATCATCGCCGAGGACGTCGAGGGCGAGGCCCTGTCGACCCTGGTCGTCAACAAGATCCGTGGCACCTTCAAGTCCGTCGCCGTCAAGGCCCCGGGCTTCGGTGACCGCCGCAAGGCCATGCTCGGCGACATCGCCATCCTCACCGGTGGCACCGTCATCTCCGAGGAGGTCGGCCTCAAGCTGGAGAACGCCGGTCTCGAACTGCTCGGCCGCGCCCGCAAGGTCGTCATCACCAAGGACGAGACCACCATCGTCGACGGTGCCGGTGACAGCGAGCAGGTCCAGGGCCGCGTCAACCAGATCCGCGCCGAGATCGAGAACAGCGACTCGGACTACGACCGCGAGAAGCTCCAGGAGCGTCTGGCGAAGCTGGCCGGCGGCGTGGCCGTCATCAAGGCCGGTGCCGCCACCGAGGTCGAGCTCAAGGAGCGCAAGCACCGCATCGAGGACGCCGTGCGCAACGCGAAGGCGGCCGTCGAGGAGGGCATCGTCGCCGGCGGTGGCGTCGCCCTGCTCCAGGCCTCCTCGGTCTTCGAGAAGCTGGACCTCGACGGTGACGAGGCCACCGGCGCCAACGCCGTGAAGCTCGCGCTGGAGGCCCCGCTGAAGCAGATCTCCGTCAACGGCGGCCTTGAGGGCGGCGTCGTGGTGGAGAAGGTGCGCAACCTGGCCGTCGGCCACGGCCTGAACGCCGCGACCGGCGAGTACGTCGACATGATCGCCGAGGGCATCATCGACCCCGCCAAGGTCACCCGCTCCGCGCTGCAGAACGCCGCCTCCATCGCGGCGCTGTTCCTCACCACCGAGGCCGTCATCGCCGACAAGCCGGAGAAGGCCGCCGCGGCGGGCGCTCCGGGCGGCATGCCGGGCGGTGACATGGACTTCTGATCCCCGCGGATCAGACGCTGGTCCTCCCGGACCGCACGTCCAGACGTACGTCGGGGCGGCACCCTCCTCCCAGGGGGTGCCGCCCCGGCGGCGTTTTGGGTCGGGGGCGTCCTGGGACGTGGGCTCGGTGGATACGAGCGGTGGGCCGGGTCGGTGC
>NZ_SDIF01000112.1 GCF_004122735.1 Streptomyces sioyaensis
CACGCTGTTGAGTTCTCAAGGAACGGACGCTTCCTTTGTGCCTGTTTCACCAGGCTCTCCGGGCGCTTCCCTTCGGTCTTGCGTTTCCGACTCTATCAGATCCTTGCGGGCCCGATTTTCGCCGGTGCGTTTCCACCTTTCGGCTTCTTCGCGTTTCCGACTCTAGCAGATCCGGTTTCTTGTCGATTCCGGGTCCGATTTCATCGGAGGCCGCCGTGGAGCAGTTATTCACTGCTGCCGTTCGGCGTGGTTACTACTTTAACGGCTTTCCCTGGTGACTCATAATCGAGTCGGCGGGGTCTGAATTTCGGCAACGCGAAAGAAGACCCGTCAGGGAATCGTGCGGAGTAGTTGGTTGCGCCGCCTGTGGTCCGCGCACAAAAGCGCTGCCCGTCTTCAGCGGCTCGGGCTACGTTAGGGGGTTGGCGATACAGAGTCAAGTTGCGGTGGGCGTCCGGCGTCGGGGGACGTGGCGGCGGTAGGGGCTGACGGTGGGGTCGTCGGCGATCCAGTAGCGCCAGGGGTGGTCGGCTCCGTCTCTGCCGACGCCGGTGCGCGGGCCGTTGCGCACCAGTTCCGGGGCGGGCGGGCGGCCGCGCAGTACGGAGAGGGGGGCATTGCCGCCGGCGCACAGATCGGTGCCGTCGAGACTGCGGTCGATGTCCAGGGCGGTGGCCAGACGGGCGGGGCCCTTGGCGAGTTCCCTGGCGCTGCGCGCTTTGGGGCGGCGGACGGCGGCCAGCTCCGCGCCCGTGAGGATCTCGCCGGCGCGCAGCAGGACACCGCTCGCCTGGCCCTCGGGGCAGCAGACGGCGTTGAGGCTGAACCACATGCCGTAGATGAAGTAGACGTACGCATGGCCGGGCGGGCCGAACATCGTGGCGTTGCGCGCGGTGCGGCCGCGGTAGGCGTGGGAGCCGGGGTCGTTCTCGCCGTCGTAGGCCTCGACCTCGGTCAGCCGGAGTGCGATCGGGCCGTCGGGGGTCTGACGGAGGAGCGTGCGGCCCAGCAGATCGGGGGCCACCTCCACGACGGGGCGGGCGAAGAAGTCGCGGGTGAGCGGCGCTCGTTCCGGTACGTCGGTCATACGGACCGAGGGTAGTGGAGCCATTCGGGCAGGCGGCTGGCCATGGAGGCGCAGCTGTTGGGAAGGTGTGGGCCGTGGAACCGGGTCGCGTGGTTCCGCGTTCGTAGGAAGCGCGCCGGGAGCACGGCGCGCTACAGGAAACACAGGCGTTCCGCCTGGGGAGGACGAGCATGGGATTCAAGAAGCTGCTGGCGAGCCTGGGGGCCGGGGGCGCGTCGGTGGAGACGGTGCTCTTCGAGGAGAACGTGGTCCCGGGCGGGGTCGTGCAGGGCGAGGTGCGGATCCAGGGCGGGTCCGTGGCACAGCAGGTCGAGGGGCTGTCGGTCGGGCTGCAGGCGCGCGTCGAGGTCGAGAGCGGCGACGAGGAGTACAAGCGGAACATCGAGTTCACCAAGGTGCAGTTGGGCGGTGCGTTCGAGGTGCAGCCGGGCGCGGCGCACACCGTGCCGTTCGGGCTGGAGATTCCGTGGGAGACCCCGGTCACGACGTTCCTCGGGACGCATCTGCACGGGATGAACGTCGGGGTGACGACGGAGCTGGCGATCGCCCGTGCCGTGGACTCCAGTGATCTCGACCCGGTGAACGTGCACCCGCTGCCGGCGCAGCAGGCGATCCTGGACGCGTTCGGCCGGCTCGGGTTCCGCTTCAAGGCGGCGGATCTGGAGCAGGGGCACATCCGGGGGACCCGCCAGCGGCTGCCCTTCTACCAGGAGATCGAGTTCCATGCGCCGCAGCAGTACCGCGGGCTGAACCAGGTCGAGCTGTCGTTCGTGGCGGACGACCGGGAGATGGACGTCGTCCTGGAGATGGACAAGAAGCCGGGGCTGTTCACGGAGGGTTCGGACACCTACCGGTCGTTCACGGTGGGGCTGAACGACTTCGAGGGGACCGACTGGGCGGCATATCTCAACCAGTGGCTGGCGGAGGTCGGCGGTAAGCGGAACTGGCTCTAACCTGGCCGGACAGGTGTCAGCAAGCGATCAGGAGGTGTTGAGGTGTCCGAGCTGAAGCGGCGGCCGCTCCCGCACGATTTCCATCCGCCGGTGCCGTCGTTCACGGTGCGGAGCGAAGAGGTGGAGCCGGGCGGGACGCTGCGCGCGGAGCAGGTCTTCGCCGAGGGGAACCGCTCGCCGCAGCTGCGGTGGGAGGGTGCTCCCGCGGGGACGAAGAGCTACGCCGTCACCTGCTACGACCCGGACGCGCCGACGGGCAGTGGCTTTTGGCACTGGACGCTGTTCGACATCCCGGCGTCGGTGACGGAGCTGCCGGCCGGTGCCGGGTCCGGGGAGATGAAGGGGCTGCCCGAGGGCGCCGTTCATGTCCGTAACGACTACGGCACGCGGGACTTCGGGGGCGCGGCGCCGCCGCCCGGGGACGGTCCGCACCGTTATGTGTTCACGGTGTACGCCGTGGACCAGGCGAAGCTCGGTCCGGACGGGGATGCCTCGCCGGCCGTGGTGGGCTTCAACCTGCGGTTCCATGCGATTGGGCGGGCCCAGCTGATCGCGGAGTACGAGGTGCCCGCCGCGGGCTGAGCCCCGTAATTCCGTTGCGCCCCGGCGCTTCCCGCACGCACAGTGGTGTCCGTGCCGCCGCCCCTCACCGGGGTGTCGGACAGCCGGTACCGCAGTGGCGGGGGCGGCGGGGCGCTGGTGTGTCGTCCGCTTCCCCCATGCCGTAAGGGCATGGGAGGTGCCCCCAAGCCCGCGTTCGTGCCGGGTGTCCTCGCCGGCTGCCGTTCGCTCCGGGTCTCGATTGTTCACGGGGGTGGGACCCGGAGCGCACTCTTTCCGCGGTGTGCGGCGTTGCCGCGGCACCTCCTTTTCATCTTCCGATCCTCCTCCATTTCCCTTGTGGCATGCGGAAATTGCGTTGTTCGGGGAATACCTGCCGCTGCACAGTGGAGCAACTTCGCCACGGGGGCGGAGCGGGTCCGGGAGGTGGACGGGATGCGCGAGACGCTGGTGCTGAATGCGAGCTTCGAGCCGCTGTCGACGGTGACGCTGCGGCGTGCGGTGGTGCTGGTCATGCAGGACAAGGCCGTCGTCGAGCACGCGCACCCGGGGCTGCGCATCCGTGCCGCTTCGATGGATGTCCCGGTGCCGCAGGTGATCAGGCTCAGCAGATACGTACGGGTGCCGTTCCGAAGACGGGCGCCGTGGTCGCGGCGGGGTGTGCTGGTCCGTGACCAGCACCGCTGTGCGTACTGCGGGCGCCGGGCGACGACCGTGGACCACGTCGTGCCGCGGTCGCACGGCGGGGGCGACACCTGGCTGAATACCGTCGCCTCGTGTGCGGAGGACAATCACCGCAAGGCGGACCGTACGCCCGAGCAGGCGGGGATGCAGCTGCTGCGGCGGCCGTTCGAGCCGACGCCGGCGGACGCGCTGCTGTCGACGCTGGGGGTGTCGGTGCGGGACGGGCTGCCGGAGTGGCTGCCGGTGCCCGCGTAGCCCGCGGCCGGCCGGTCCGCCCCGTACCGAGCCATCGTCCAACTCGCCTTATTTCAGGAGGAGTTGGACGATGGCCAGCAGGCCGACGAGGACGATGACGGCGCGCAGGGCGGTGGGCGGCAGACGGCGGCCCACCGTGGCGCCGACCTGGCCGCCGAGGGTGGAACCGACCGCGATCAGGGCGACGGCGGTCCAGTCGAAGTGGGCGACGAAGAGGAAGAAGACCGCCGCGACGCCGTTGACGATCGCGGCGAGGACGTTCTTGAGGGCGTTGATGCGCTGCAGGTCCTCGCTGAGCAGCAGGCCCATCAGGGAGAGGTAGAGCACGCCCTGTGCGGCGCCGAAGTAGCCGCCGTAGGCGCTGGCGAGCAGCAGCCCCAGCAGCAGGGCCCAGCCGCCGTCGCGGTCGGCGGTGGTGCCGTTGCGCGCGCGGCGGGCACGGAGTGCGGCGGCGAGCTTGGGCTGGGCGATCACGAGGACCAGCGCGAGGCCGATCAGCGCGGGGACGATCGTGTCGAAGGCCTTCGAGGGCAGGGCGAGCAGCAGGATCGCGCCGCCCAGGCCGCCGGTCAGGGCGGTGAGGCCGAAGCGCAGCACGCGGCGGCGCTGGCCGACGAGTTCCCGGCGGTAGCCGAAGGCGCCGCTCAGCGAACCGGGCACCAGGCCGAGGGTGTTGGAGACATTGGCCGTGACCGGAGGCAGGCCGAAGGCGAGCAGCACCGGGAAGGTGATGAGGGTGCCCGATCCGACGATGGTGTTGATCGTGCCGGCGCCGAGCCCCGCGGCGAAGACGGCGACGGCTTCCCAGATGGTCACGCGGAGTCCCCCCGTTGCATGAGCGGTGTGGTGTCTGGCCGATCATGCACCAGGGGGCGCGGGGTCAGTCGATCGGGGGCGCCTCGCGCGGGGGCGAGCTGGGCTTGGGGATGGAGCCGCCGCCGGTCGGCGGGGTGAAGTTGCCGATGGCGCCGCCGAGGCCCTTGAGGGCGTCGCCGATCTCGCTCGGCACGATCCAGAGCTTGTTGGCATCGCCCTCGGCGATCTTCGGGAGCATCTGGAGGTACTGGTAGGAGAGCAGCTTCTGGTCCGGGTCCCCCGCGTGGATCGACTCGAAGACCACCCGGATCGCCTGGGCCTCGCCTTCGGCACGCAGGGCCGCGGCCTTGGCCTCACCCTCGGCGCGCAGGATCGAGGACTGCTTCTCACCTTCGGCGGTGAGGATCTGGGACTGCCGGACACCTTCGGCCTGGAGGATGGCGGCGCGCTTGTCGCGGTCGGCGCGCATCTGCTTCTCCATCGAGTCCTGGATGGAGGTCGGCGGCTCGATGGCCTTCAGCTCGACGCGGTTGACGCGGATGCCCCACTTGCCGGTGGCCTCGTCGAGGACGCCGCGCAGCGCCGCGTTGATCTCCTCACGGGAGGTCAGCGTCCGTTCCAGGTCCATACCGCCGATGATGTTCCGCAGGGTGGTGACGGTGAGCTGCTCGATCGCCTGGATGTAGCTGGCGACCTCGTACGTCGCGGCGCGGGCGTCGGTGACCTGGTAGTAGATCACCGTGTCGATGTTGACGACGAGGTTGTCCTGGGTGATCACCGGCTGCGGCGGGAACGGCACGACCTGCTCGCGGAGGTCGATGCGGTTGCGGATGGAGTCGATGAACGGGACGACGATGTTCAGGCCGGCGTTGAGCGTGCGGGTGTAGCGCCCGAAGCGTTCCACGATGGCGGCGCTGGCCTGTGGGATGACCTGGATCGTTTTGATGAGTGCGATGAACACGAGCACCACCAGGATGATCAGGACGATGATGATCGGTTCCACAGCGGCTCCCGTGCCCTTCGTTGCTGGTCCGTGCCGGTCGGCGACCGGCTTGCCGTTGATCAGTCTTTCAGAGACGTGGCTCGTCGCGCAGCGTGTTGGGGTCAGATGACGACGGCGGTGGCGCCTTCGATCTCGACGACGTCGACCTGCTGGCCGGGCTCGTAGACCTGGCCGGCGTCGAGAGCGCGGGCGGACCAGACCTCGCCGGCGAGCTTGATGCGGCCGCCGACGCCGCCGTCGACGCGCTCCAGGACCGTGGCGCTCTTGCCCTTGAGCGCGTCGATTCCGGACGCGAGTTGGGGGCTCTGGTTGCGATGGCGG
Source organism: Streptomyces sioyaensis (assembly GCF_004122735.1). Taxonomy (GTDB): domain Bacteria; phylum Actinomycetota; class Actinomycetes; order Streptomycetales; family Streptomycetaceae; genus Streptomyces; species Streptomyces sioyaensis. The sequence continues at coordinate 5,681 of NZ_SDIF01000112.1, forward strand.
TTCGCGAGGGGGCGGACGACGGCGATCAGCGCGACCGACACCGCCACGAACACCAGGACTTGCAGAACGGTGCCGCCACCGAGCCCCGCGGTGACGGCACCGGCGACGGCACCGACCGCGAACATCCCGAATTCGGGCATCGCGGTCACGACGAGAGGAATACCCAGTCCTACGGCGGCGATCAGCCACCACACCCATGGATCCACGGCTTCATGGTAGATCCGTACGGCTGCGCGGGACAGGGGACGATCGGTCAGCGACTGGGGCCACGCGCCGCGGTGGGGCACCGGACGACGTCGGGGGCGGGCGGGCTCAGGTCAGGGGCAGACCCTGCGCGGTCCAGCGGTCGTTGCCGTTGCGCTCGACGATCAGCGGGAGGCCGAAGCAGTGGGAGAGGTTGCTGGAGGTCAGTTCGAGCTCCAGGGGGCCGGCGGCCAGCACCTTGCCCTGACGGATCATCAGGACGTGGGTGAAGCCCGGGGCGATCTCCTCGACGTGGTGGGTGACCATGATCATCGAGGGGGCGTACGGGTCGCGGGCGAGGCGGCCCAGGCGGCGCACCAGGTCCTCGCGGCCGCCCAGGTCGAGGCCGGCGGCCGGCTCGTCCAGCAGCAGCAGCTCGGGGTCGGTCATCATCGCCCGGGCGATCAGGGTGCGCTTGCGCTCGCCCTCGGAGAGGGTGCCGAACTTCCGGTCGAGGTAGGCGGTCATGCCGAGACGGTCGAGGAAGGCGCGGGCGCGCTGCTCGTCGATCTCGTCGTAGTTCTCCTGCCAGTGCGCGGTCATGCCGTACGCGGCGGTGAGCACGGTCTGCAGGACGGTCTGGCTGCGCGGCAGCTTGTCGGCGAGCGCGATGCCGGCGACGCCGATGCGGGGGCGCAGATCGAAGACGTCGACCTTGCCGAGCTGCTCGCCGAGGATCGACGCGCTGCCGGTGCTCGGGAAGAGGTAGCTGGAGGCGAGATTCAGCAGGGTGGTCTTGCCGGCACCGTTGGGGCCGAGGATCACCCAGCGCTCCCCCTCCTTCACCGACCAGGAGACCTGGTCCACCAGAGCCCGTCCTTCGCGGACCACGGATACGTCCACCAGCTCCAGCACATCGCTCATGAGCGCGATCTCTCCCATTGCTTCTCGGTCGTCGTGTGCACCGGTAGGCGCAGCCCCCCTGCAAACCTACGCCACTCGTTGTCGGTGCTGTTCCCTAGGCTGGGGGGCATGCTCGATGAACCTCGTTCAGGACGGCTGGCGGCATGGGGAAATGCCCTTTTGGCCGGACTTGTCTCACCTGATGACGCCGCGGACCATATCGCGGACGACGATGTGGTGCACCGCGTGGAGGGCCTGCCCGGGGAGGAGCAGCCGGTCGGGCTGACCCTCGCGCTGGGGCGGCTGCGGGCGCTGGGGGCGGTCGGCCTGCGGGTGGCGCTGCCGGTGCCCGGCCATCCGCTGGGGCTGTGCGGGCCGCCGGAATTTAACGCACGGGCGCTGGAGGCCGAGGAAGCGGTGCTCGCCTCGGGTGCGGGGCTCGGACTGATCCCGGAGACGTACGAGGCCGGCCCGGAGGGCGGTGCCGGGCCCGATGTGCATGTGGAGGTGGTCTGGCGCTGCCTTCCGGTGCGCGAGGCGCCGCCGGCCGATGTGCCGTCGCTGGGTGAGGCGGAGCGGGAGCTGGCGGAGGCGCTGCGGGAGGCCACCGAACTGCTGTCGACGCTGGATGTGGCCGGGGCCGGTCCGGTGGCGCAGGCGGCGCTGGCGGCGTACCGGGCGCGGGCGGAGGCCGGCCGGCAGGTGCTGGCTCCCGGGTACCCGCCGCGTGCGGTGCGGGTGCTGGAGCTGGCGCAGCGCGTCGGTGCGCTGATCGACATCGCGCAGCAGGCCGGCGGGGAGCACGGTGGCGCGGTGAGCTCGTCGGAGATCGCGGCCCGCGCCGAGGCGCTGCGGCCGGTGGAGCGGACGGCCCGGCGGGCGCAGGTGGCGGCGTACAACTCCGCGGTGGAGGAGCGGGAGCGGCACCGGGGATGAACGAGACGGGCCCCGCCGGACCATTGTGTGGTCCGGCGGGGCCCTTGCCGACCGGGGCCGAACGCCTCTGGGCAGGCGAAGCCGTTCGGCCCGGGTCGGACAACCTCAGTTGTTGGCGGCGACGTTGCCGACGGCGGGGTTGAGCACACCGACGACATTGACCGTGTTGCCGGTGGCGTTCACCGGGACGTGCACGGGGACCTGGGCGAGGTTGCCCGAACCGATGCCGGGGGACTGCGTCGCCGCACCGGCGGCCTCGCTCGCGGCGAAGGCGGAACCGGCGGCCGCACCGAGGGCGAGTCCGGTGGTGGCGAGGACGAGGGCGGCCTTCTTGGCGGTGTTCATGGGGCGTGTTCCTCACGTGGTGGCACAGTGCCGGAATGACAGTGTCTGAGGGAGGGGACCGGCCGCGCGTCCATCGGCGGACGGGGCCGGTCCGGCGTGACCCGCGCGGACCATGGCGTCAGGCGGGTCAGGCGGATGCTGCGGGCAGGACTGCGCTCAGTGGTTGAGGCAGGGGTCGCCGAAGGTGGGGTTGAACGCACCGATGGCGGTGACGGTGAGACCGCAGGCGTTCACGGGAACGTGCACCGGAGCCTGGACGGAGTTGCCGGAGACGATGCCCGGGGAGCGCTCCGCACCGCCGGCGGCCTGCGACTGCGCCGAGGCGACACCGGCGCCCGCGAGGGCGAGACCGCTCGCCGCCATGGTGATGGCCGCTGCCCGCTTGATGTTCTTCACTTCTGTCTCCTCCTTGCCGTTGCCGTGGCCAGCCGCCACGACTGCACTGGACAACGGCCGGGCCCGGGAAGGGATGCGCCGAACGGGCTACCGCTACACGACAGTATGAATCTCGGATCTGAAGACGACATTCCGCTTGTCGTCGCTGTACGGGAGCACCGGGTACGGCGGTGCTCCCGTACGGAGTTCGGGCGTACGGAACTCAGGCGCCGATGCCGTGCCGTACGGCCCACAGGGCGGCCTGGGTGCGGTCGGCGAGGTCGAGCTTCATGAGGATGTTGGAGACATGGGTCTTGACGGTCTTTTCCGACAACACCAGGGCGCGGGCGATCTCCCGGTTGGAGCGTCCGTCGGCGATCAGGCCGAGCACCTCGCGTTCCCGGTCGGTCAGTGATGTCCCGCGTCCCTGGCCGCCGTTGCCCTCCTCCTGGGCGAGCAGCGCGCCGGCGACCTCGGGCTGCAGGAGGACATGGCCCGCGTGGACGGAGCGGATGGCGCCGGCCAGCGCGTCCGGGTCGATGTCCTTGTAGACGTAGCCGGCCGCGCCCGCGCGCAGCGCCGGGACGACGGTGCGCTGTTCGGTGAAGCTGGTCACCACCAGGACCCGGGCGGGGTTGGCCAGTTCGCGGAGTCTGCGGAGCGCCTCGATGCCGTCCATGCCGGGCATCTTGACGTCCATCAGGACGACGTCCGGCTGCAGTTCCTCGGCGGCGGCGATGCCCTCGGCCCCGTCGGAGGCCTCCCCCACGACCTCGATGTCGTCCTGGACCTCCAGGAACGTCCGCAGCCCGCGGCGCACAACCTGGTGATCGTCCACGAGCAGTACCCGGATCGCCGGGCCGGCGGGCCGTGCCCGGCCGCTCCCGCCGCGGCCATCCGGGGGGAGCGGGACCGCACCGTCCTTGTCCCTGTCAGCCACCGGGCACCTCCATCTCGACAGCGGTGCCCTTGCCGGGCTCCGACTCCACGGTGAGCTTGCCGCCGACGCCGCCGGCGCGGTCGTGCATCGAGACCAGGCCGAGGTGGCGGCCGGCCCGGCGGACGGTGGCCGGGTCGAAGCCGCGGCCGTCGTCGGCGACCCGCAGCAGCGCGCCCTGGCCGTTCCGGCCGAGGGCCACCTCGACGTGCTCGGCTCCGGAGTGCCGCAGGGCGTTGTGCAGCGCCTCCTGGGCGACGCGGAGCACGGCCTCCTCCTGGGCGGCGGGCAGCGCCCGGACGCCGTGGGCCGTGAAGGTCACGTGTGCGGAGTGGGCGCGGTCGAGTACCTGGACCTGGGAGCGCAGGGTGGCGACCAGACCGTCCTCGTCCAGGGCCGCGGGCCGCAGCTCGACGACGGCGGCCCGCAGTTCGTCGGCGGCCTCCGCGGCCAGCGCGGCGACCTGGTGCAGCTCGTCCTTGGCGCGGCCGGGGTCGCGGTCGACCAGGGCGGTGGCCGCCTGGGCGGTGAGGCGGAGCGAGAAGAGCTTCTGGGCGACCGCGTCGTGCAGCTCGTGGGCGAGCCGGGCGCGCTCCCCGGCGATGGTCAGCTCGCGGCTGCGCTCGTAGAGACGGGCGTTGGTCAGCGCGATGGCGGCGTGCTGGGCGAGTATGCCGAGCAGTCGCTCGTCGTCCTCGGTGAAGCCGCAGCGGCCGTCCTCCTTGGGGCAGCGCTTGTTGGCCAGGAAGAGGGCGCCGAGGATCTCGTCGCCGTCGGCGACCGGCAGGCCGAGGAAGTCGGACATATCCGGGTGGGCCGCCGGCCAGCCGCCGAAGCGGGGGTCCTCGCGGACGTCGGCGAGGCGCTCGGGGGTGGCGTTGTGCAGCATCGCGGCGAGGATGCCGTGCTGGCGGGGCAGCGGGCCGATGGCCTTCCACTGCTCGGCGCTCACGCCGTCCACCACGAACTGGGCGAAGCCGCCGTGATCGTCGGGCACCCCCAGGGCGGCGTACTCGGCGTCCAGCAGCTCGCGGGCCGAGGCCACGATCGTCTTGAGGACGTCGCGCACCTCCAGATGCCTGCTCATCGCCAGGATCGCGGTGCTCACCGCGGGGATCCCCGCGCCCGGTCCGTTGGTCATGGGATCACCGTACCGGCGGGGCGACCAGCCCGTATCGGTCCGTTGGCGGCCGCCGCCTACGCCCCCGGGCCTAGGGCGAATGCCCTGGCCACGGCCGGTCCGGCGGCCGACGTCCCGGGGGCGGTGGCGTTCCTACCGTGAGGGCGAGGGCCGGGTGCGGACCCGGCGGGAAGGGGACGTGATCATGCCGGTGGCGATCATCACGGGGGCATCGAAGGGGCTGGGCCGGGCGCTCGCCGGGGCGCTGGCCCGGCGCGGGTGGGATCTGGTGGTGGACGCCAGGTCGGCCGGGCCGCTGGAGGAGGCGGCGCGGGAGCTGCGCGGGGCGGGGCCGCGGGTGGTGGCGCTGCCCGGGGACGTGACGGACGGCGGGCACCGGGCGGCGCTGGTGGCCGCGGCCCGGCAGCTGGGCGGGCTCGATCTGCTGGTGAACAACGCCAGCGCACTGGGCGCCGAGCCGCTGGTGTCGCTGGCGGACCAGCCGCTGGAGGGGCTGCGGGCGGCGCTGGAGGTGAATGTGGTGGCACCACTGGGGCTCACCCAGGAGGCATTGTCGCTCTTGCGTACTTCCTCCTATCTATCCTCGTATGAAGAAGTCACCCCTTATATAGAGAAGGCTCCTTATAGGGGAGATATAGACACGAGTGCGGCATACGATCCGTACCCTTATTCCGAGAATTTCCAAAATAGCAACTTGTCCGATTCGCCCACTTATGTAGGGGTGAGTGGGGCGGTCCTCAACATCAGCTCGGACGCCGCCGTCGAGGCGTACGCGACCTGGGGCGGCTACGGAGCGGCGAAGGCGGCGCTGGACCAACAGTCGGCGGTGCTCGCGGTCGAGGAGCCGGGGCTGCGGGTGTGGTGGGTGGACCCGGGCGACATGCGGACCGACCTGTACGCGGCCGCCGTCCCGGACGACGACGATTCCGGGCGGCCGCTGCCGGAGACGGTGGTCCCGGCGCTGCTGTGGCTGCTGGACCACGCCGCCCGCAGCGGGCGGTACACGGCGGCCGCGGGGCGGGCCGTGCCCGCGGGGAGGAGCCCCCGGTGACCGCGGCGCTGCGGGTCCCGCAGGAGCTGTCGGCCGCCGTCCCGGCCGAGCAGCGGGGACCCGGCCTGGACCGGGACGCCGTACGGCTGCTGGTGAGCCGGGGGACGGCCGAGCCCGGCCACCACGACTTCGGCGCGCTGCCCGAGCTGCTGGCGGCGGGCGACGTACTGGTGGTGAACACCTCGCGGACGCTGCCGGCGGCGGTGGACGGCCGGGTCGGGGACGGCCGGGGGCGCGGCGAGCCGGTGGTGGTGCACTTCTCGACCCGCGCGGACCGGTGGCATCCGGCGGGCCGCGCGGTGGCCGGGTGCTGGGCGGTGGAGCTGCGCAGCCCGGACGGGCGGGGCAGCACCCGGCCACGGGCGGGCGGGCCGGCCGGCACGGTGGTGCGGCTGCCCGGCGGGGCGCGGCTCGTACTGGAGGCCCCGCTGGACCCCGGGAGCGCACGGCTGTGGTGGGCGCGGGTGACGCGCGGGGGCGTGTCGGAGCTGATGCGGTGCCACGGGCGGCCGATCCGCTACGGCTACACCCGGCGGGACCAGCCGCTGGCCGCGTACCAGACGGTGTTCGCGCTGGACGGGCCCGGCGGCAGCGCGGAGATGCCGAGCGCCGCCCGCCCCTTCACCGCAGAGCTGGTGGCGCGGCTGGTCAGCAAGGGGGTGCAGTTCGCGCCGGTCTCGCTGCACACGGGGGTCGCGTCGGCGGAGGCGTTCGAGCCCCCGTACCCGGAGCGGTTCGTGGTGCCGCCGGCCACCGCATGGCTGGTGAACGCCGTACGGGCGCGGCAGCAGGCCGCCGGGCGGCGCCGGTCGGCACGGGGCGGGGCGGGCGGCCGGATCGTGGCGGTGGGGACCACGGCCGTACGGGCCCTGGAGTCGGCGGCCGGCGCGGACGGGAAGGTGCGGGCCGCGGCCGGCTGGACGGACCTGGTGGTGACGCCGCAGCGCGGGGTCCGGGCGGTGGACGGCCTGCTCACCGGGCTGCACGAGCCCACCGCCTCGCATCTGCTGATGCTGGAGGCGGTGGCGGACGCGGAGGTGCTGCGGCGCGCCTATGCGGCGGCGGTGGAGCGGCGTTATCTGTGGCACGAATTCGGCGATCTGCACCTCGTGCTGCCGGACTGAGTGCCCGGGCGCGACGGAGGCGGCGGCTGGGGGCGCCCGAAGGGGCGCCGGGGCGAGCCGGTGAGCGGCCGGCGCAGCCCGTGATTCCGGCCCGGGTGAGCGGCCGGCGTACCCCGCCATTCCGGCCCGGGTGAGCGGCCGCGTGCCCCGTAATTCCAGCCCCGAGCCACCTCCACGGAATGCGAAGTGCCCGATTTGCACTGAACGCCCCTCAACCGGGCCAAGGTTGAGGATTTCCGTATACCGACTGTGCGTTTGCAATTACTTCTGGCGAGATAAACCCTTCCGCATTGTGACGCCGGACATAGGACGCAGGTCACTTACGAGCCGGGTTAGTGGACCCTGGAATACATCGTGAGCTGGGAAGCTCTTATCCGGGACGCAATAGCTTCGCCCTGGGTTCCACTAACTTCGATCGTATTTGGCACCTTTGCCGTGGGAATTTCCGGCCGCTAAGAATGACTCTCGTCGCTCGGCGCCGTGACCTGAACTCGGCGTTTGCCGCCGCTCACTGGCCCGTGCGATGTCCCCCATCGGAAGGTCGCCCTGCCATGCCCAAGCACGCCCATTCTGGTCTTTCCCGCCTGACGCGGACCCACAAGCTCTCGGTAGCCGGTGTGGCTGCCGCCGGTGCCGCCGCTCTGGCCCTCTCCGTCGTGCCGGGCAACGCCGCCGACCAGGGCAAGACCCAGGCCACCGCGGTCGAGAACGCGCAGCCGACCGCCTTCAGCGCCGTCAGCACCGCCGGCCGGACCCAGCAGACCACGATCGCCAAGCAGGCCGACAGCTCCGCTGCCAAGGGCAAGGCCGAGGCCGCCGCCAAGCAGGCCGCCGCCAAGAAGGCTGCCGCTGCGAAGGCCGCCAAGGCGAAGGCCGCCGCCGCTGCGAAGGCCAAGGCCGCGAAGGCGCGCGCCGAGAAGGCCGCCGCGAGCCGGTCCGCCGTGCGCACCGCGATCCCCGCCGCCGCCCCGAAGCCGGCAGCCAAGCCCGTCGTGAAGCGCGTCGTGAAGACGTACCCGGACAACCTGGACGGCTGGATCCGCGAGTCGCTGGACGTGATGGCCAAGAAGGGCATCCCCGGCTCGTACAACGGCATCTACCGCAACATCATCCGGGAGTCCTCCGGCAACCCGATGGCGATCAACCTCTGGGACATCAACGCCCAGAACGGCATCCCGTCCAAGGGTCTGCTCCAGGTCATCGACCCGACCTTCCGGTCGTACCACGTCAGCGGTACCTCCTGGAACATCTACGACCCGGTCGCCAACATCACCGCCGCCTGCAACTACGCGGCCGCCAAGTACGGCTCGATGGACAACGTCAACTCGGCCTACTGAGCCGCGTTCACCCGCTCCGCGCGCCGCGCACACACCGCCGAGGGGCGGCACCCGACATCGGGTGCCGCCCCTCGGGCGTGGCGGTGCGGTCCGTGGCGCTTACTTGCGCATGACCTCCGGCTCGTGACGGCGCAGCAGCCGCGCGACGACGAAGGCGAGCGCGACGCCCAGGGTGATCAGGATGATCATGTCCATCACATAGACACCGGTCTGGTGCTTCCACAGCGGGTCCGGGTTGCCCGGCTCCCACGGCAGCAGGGTGTTCATGTCGGCGGTCGCGCCCATCGCGGCGACGGCCCAGCGCGACGGCATCAGCCAGGCGAACTGGGCGACGCCCACGGTGTCGAAGAGCTGGAAGAGCACGCCGGTGAAGACGACCTGCACGATGGCGAACATGACCAGCAGCGGCATGGTCTTCTCGGCCGTCTTGACCAGCGCGGAGATGATCAGGCCGAACATCATCGAGGTGAAGCCGAGCGCGATGATCGCCAGCGCCATCTCGATCGCCGGGGCGTCCGCCACCACCAGGCCCTCGGCGGGCATGTTGCGGGTGGAGAAGCCTATCGCCGCGATGATCACGCCCTGGAAGGCCGTGACCACGCCGAGCACGATCACCTTGGACATCAGATACGCCGACCGCGACAGGCCGGTGGCCCGTTCGCGCTCGTAGATGACCCGCTCCTTGATCAGCTCACGGACCGAGTTGGCGGCGCCCGAGAAGCACATGCCGACCGCGAGGATCAGCATGATCGTGCTCGCGTCCCGGTTGGTGCGGTGCTTTTCCAGCGGGCCGTATCCGAGGCCGAAGTCGCTGGGGATCAGCATCGAGACCACACCGAGCACCGCGGGCAGGATCAGCATCAGTCCCAGGAAGCCGCGGTCGGAGGCGAGCACCGAGACATAGCGGCGCATCAGCGTCCACAACTGCGAGCCCCAGCTCTGGGACTTCTGTATCCGGGCCGGCGGCGCCTGGACGTTGACCGACTGCGGGGCGACGGCGTCGATGTCCGCCGCGTACAGCTGGAAGTGCGGGGAGCCGCGCCAGCGCCCCATCCAGTCGTAGTCGCGGTAGTTCTCGAACGCGGAGAAGACGTCCGCCCAGGTGTCGTACTGGAAGAAGTTGAGCGCTTCCTCGGGCGGGCCGAAGTAGGCCACGCCGCCGCCCGGGGCCATCACCAGCAGCTTGTCGCACAGCGCGAGTTCGGCCACCGAGTGCGTGACGACCAGGACCGTACGGCCGTCGTCGGCCAGGCCGCGCAGCAGCTGCATGACATCGCGGTCCATGCCCGGGTCGAGACCCGAGGTCGGCTCGTCCAGGAAGATCAGTGACGGCTTGGTCAGCAGCTCCAGGGCGACCGACACGCGCTTGCGCTGGCCGCCGGAGAGCGAGGTGACCTTCTTGTCCTTGTGGACGTCGAGCTTGAGCTCGTGCAGCACCTCGTCGATCCGGGCCTCGCGCTCGGCCTCCGCGGTGTCGCCGGGGAAGCGGAGCTTGGCCGCGTACTTGAGCGCCTTCTGGACCGTCAGCTCCTTGTGCAGGATGTCGTCCTGCGGGACCAGACCGATGCGCTGGCGCAGTTCGGCGAACTGCTTGTAGAGGTTCCGGTTGTCGTAGAGGACATCGCCCTGGTTGGCGGGGCGGTAGCCGGTCAGCGCCTTGAGCAGCGTCGACTTGCCGGAGCCGGAGGGGCCGATGACCGCGATCAGCGACTTCTCCGGGACGCCGAAGGAGACGTCCTTGAGGATCTGCTTGCCGCCGTCGACGGTGACCGTGAGGTGGCGGGCCGAGAAGGAGACCTCGCCGGTGTCGACGAACTCTTCCAGGCGGTCGCCGACCAGCCGGAAGGTGGAGTGGCCGACGCCGATGATGTCGTTCTGGCCGATGACCTTCGTGCCGGACTTGGTGACCGGCTGGCCGTTGACATAGGTGCCGTTGTGGCTGCCCAGGTCGCGGATCTCGAAGCGGCCGTCGGGGGTGGCGCGGAACTCGGCGTGGTGGCGGGAGACCTGGAGGTCGGAGACGACCAGCTCGTTCTCCAGCGCACGGCCGATGCGCATCACCCGGCCGGTGTCGAGGCGGTGGAACGTGGTCGGGCTGCGGTCGCCCGCGGCCGGGGCGCCGCCCGCCTGCTGCGCGGGGCGCTCCTGCGGCCGGCCGGCCTGCTGCGGGGGCACGGCCTGGGCCTGCTGCGGCTGCTGGGCCTGCTGCGGCGGGACGTACGGCGGCCGGCCGCCCTGCGGCGGTGCCTGCCAGCCCTGCTGCGCGGGCGGCTGCTGCTGGGCGGGCGGCGCCTGCCAGCCCTGCGCAGCCGGCTGCTGCACGGCCCCCGCCGGCTGTGCGCCGAAGGCGTCGGCGGCCGCCGGGGCGGACAGCGAGACCCGGGGGCCGTCGGTGGCGTTGCCCAGATGCACGGTCGAGCCGGGGCCGATCTCCATCTGGTGGATCCGCCGGCCCTGGATGTAGGTGCCGTTGGTGCTGCCCTGGTCTTCGATGATCCAGCTGCGGCCGGCCCATCGGACGGTGGCGTGCCGCCAGGAGACCCTGGCGTCGTCCAGCACCATGTCGCCCTGCGGATCACGCCCCACGTTGTAGGACCGGGACGGATCGAGCGTCCAGGTCCTTCCGTTCAATTCGAGTACGAGTTCAGGCACTCCACGCCCCATTACATAGTCCCCCGAGTGACGCCCTGTATGGGAAGTCCAGGGATGGCGAACATCGTAGGAACTATTTCAGGCTCGGAGCGCCTACCGGAAACCGGGACGCGACTGGGCTGCACGGGCCTCGCCGGGGCACCCGCCAAAGGCTCCCGGAGCGCGGGAAGCACCCATGAAAGCGCAGAGATCACTACATTCCGGATGTTCCGGATGGAGCGGGGCCATTCGGGCGCAGTCCGTCCCCGCCGGGGATACCGTGCGGGTCCGCCGCGCAGGCCGCATGATGGAGGAGACGGACACCTTCCGGCCAGGCGATCCGTCGTGGCCGCGTGCCAGTGGTGCGTCGAACGCGTCGGCCCGGCACGGACGTTGGGCTGCCGGCGCGGGCCTCCGTCCGGCGGGCCGGACACGACTCCATAACGATCAACGGGCCACCCGGAGCCGGGGGCGACGGGGCGCGGGTGCGGCCGGCCCGGGGCCGCGCCGGTCCGAACCCCGGACGCGCGTACGGATGTGGCCGTCCGGCGGTTACCGTAAGGGCACCATGAGCGCATCGCAGATCCCGCCTGCCACCGCCGTACCGGGCGATGACGTACCGACCCTGCTCGTAAAGATCTTCGGGAAGGACCGGCCCGGCATCACCGCAGGTCTCTTCGAGACCCTCGCCGCCTACTCCGTCGATGTCGTGGACATCGAACAGGTCGTGACCCGGGGCCGCATCACGCTGTGCGCGCTGGTCACCGCCCCCTCCCCCGGCCAGGGCTCCACCGGCTCCGCCGAGGGGGACCTGCGGGCCACCGTGCACAACTGGGCCGAGTCGATGAACCTCCAGGCGGAGATCATCTCCGGCCGGGGCGACAACCGCCCGCGCGGCACCGGACGTTCGCACGTCACCGTGCTGGGGCATCCGCTCACCGCGGAGACGACCGCCGCGATCGCCGCCGCCATAACGGCCACCGGCGGCAACATCGACCGCATCTTCCGGCTGGCCAAGTATCCGGTGACCGCCGTCGAGTTCGCGGTCTCCGGTGCGGAGACCGCATCCCTGCGCAGCGTGCTGGCCCCCGAGGCCGCGCAGCTCGGGGTGGATGTCGCGGTGGTCGCGGCCGGGCTGCAGCGCCGGGCCCAGCGGCTGGTCGTCATGGATGTCGACTCGACGCTGATCCAGGACGAGGTCATCGAGCTGTTCGCGGCGCACGCCGGCTGTGAGGCCGAGGTCGCCGAGGTCACCGCCGCCGCGATGCGCGGTGAGCTGGACTTCGAGCAGTCCCTGCACGCCCGGGTCGAGCTGCTCGGCGGGCTCGACGCGTCGGTGGTCGAGGCGGTGCGCAAGGAGGTGCGGCTCACCCCCGGGGCCCGCACCCTGGTCCGGACCCTCAAGCGGCTGGGCTACCAAGTCGGCGTCGTCTCGGGCGGTTTCACGCAGGTCACCGATGCGCTCCAGGAGGAGCTGGGGCTGGACTTCGCCTCCGCCAACACCCTGGAGATCGTCGACGGCAAGCTCACCGGCCGGGTCACCGGCGACATCGTGGACCGGGCCGGCAAGGCCCGGCTGCTGCGCAGCTTCGCCCAGCAGGCCGGGGTGCCGCTGGCGCAGACCGTGGCGATCGGTGACGGCGCCAACGACCTCGACATGCTCAACACCGCCGGGCTCGGCGTCGCCTTCAACGCCAAGCCGGTGGTGCGGGAGGCGGCGCACACCGCCGTGAACGTGCCGTTCCTGGACACCGTGCTGTATCTGCTGGGCATCACCCGCGAAGAGGTCGAGGCCGCGGAGACGCACGTCGGCTGAGCGGGGCCGGCGGGGCGGGCCAGTCCGTATGAGCGGGTCGGGCCCGGGCCGTACGAGCGGGCGGGCGGGTCCGTGGCGTACGCCGGCCCGGCCGCCGCGTGGCTGCCCGGACCAGCGGTGCGGCTGTCCGGACCCGCGGTACGGCCGTCCCGATCACCGGTACGGGAGCCGCCCGGGCACGGAAAGGGTCCCGGCGGACGCACCTCGCCCGCCGGGGAGCGGTCCCGCGCACCCGAAGGCCCCGGCAGACAGCTGCTGCCGGGGCCTCGTCGCGTCCGCCCGTCCCGCGCGCACGACGCAGGGGGCGCCGGGATCAGTCGTGCGGCGTCCAGTACGCGACCAGCCGGCCGACGCCGTGCTCCACCGACTTCCAGGAGCCGTTGAAGCTGAGTACGGCCAGCGAGGCGGTGGGGAATCCGCTGCGGTTCATCCGCGGCAGCAGATCGCCCTCGGCCTCGCCGGAGAGCGCGTCGGCAAGAGCGTGCACACCGGGGTTGTGTCCGACCAGCAGCAGGTCGGACACGTCGTCGGACGTCTCGTTGAGCAGCGCGATGAGCTCCCCCAGGGAGGCTTCGTAGATCCGCTCCTCATAGACGGTCTTGGGCCGCTGCGGAAGCTCGTGGACGGCGAGCTTCCATGTCTCACGGGTGCGCGTGGACGTCGAGCACAGGGTCAGATCGGGGGTGATCCCGGCTCCGGCCAGCCAGCGGCCGGCGACCGGGGCATCCTTGCGGCCGCGCTCGGCGAGCGGACGTTCATGGTCGCTGGACTCCGACCATTCGGCCTTGGCGTGTCGGAAGAGGACAATCCGGCGTGGTGTATCGGCGCTCATGCGTCCCAGCTTCGCACGAAAGGCGGCGCGGGGCGCGGGGTGTTGAACTGCTGATTCCGCCTCTTGGGGCGGTCCGCGGACGGTCATCAGGCACCACTGCGGACAATCCTGGCCAAGATCTCCAGCAGCGGACCCAGGCTCTGCGGGACACCGGTGGCGCTCGCCCGGGAGGAACCGGCGACGAGCGCCAGCAGGGCCACGAAGGAGATCACCGGGAGGGCCACCGCCCACCACGGCAGCCGCGCCCGCCGACGCGGGGCCCTGGCGGCGGGTGACCGGCGGAACACGGCGGGCATGCGGATCGCCTCCGTGGCGGCGCGAAGGGCGGCGGCGCGGCCGCGGACCGCGGTGCGCCCACCGCGGGGTGCGGTGTCCTTCGACGCTACGGATCCGCCCCCGCCGTTCCCACCCGGGAAACCACCCACTCGTCCCTGATCCCGACCCCCTAGGGGACGGTGGGGACGGCCGTCGCCTGCGGGCCGGGCTAGGGGGTGTCTCTCCGATCTCCGTGGATCAGCCTGCGTCGTCTGGTGCCGTGCATCGCAAGGCGGAGCGTCTCCCGCGGACTGGGTGTCCGTGGGTGATGCGACAACGCCGCGAGGCGCGGTACCAGACGACGCAGGCCCACGGAGATCGGAGAGACGCCCCCTAGGGCGCGGCGATACTCGCGATGATCGCGACGAGAACGGTCACGCCGAGCATGGCGCCCAGGACGAGGAGCAGCTTCTTGTGGCTGTCCTGCGGATTCGGTTCGAGCACTGGCATGGGCCCAGTGTCGCACTCAGGCCTCGTCCTCGATCCGGCGGTCCCGGCCGGCCAGCACCCCCAGCGCGATCTGCGGCACCATCAGCCCCGCCATCAGGGCGATCGGCAGGCCCCAGCCACCGCTGTGCTGGTAGAGCGTGCCGACCAGCAGCGGCCCCGGCATGGCGAGCAGATAGCCCACGCACTGCACGAAGGCCGACAGCTTGGCGACCCCGGCGGAGCTGGTCGCGCGCATCGCGATCATCGTCAGGGCCAGCGTGAAGGTGCAGTTGGAGACGCCCATCAGCAGCGCCCAGGCCCAGGCGCCGGCGGCCGGGGCCAGCCACAGCCCGGCCTGGCCGGCCAGCCCGCACAGCCCCAGCAGCACCACGAGCGGACCCTGATGCCGCATCCGGGCCGCCAGCCGCGGCACCACGAAGGAGAGCGGGACACCCACCGCCATGGTGACCGCGAGCAGTACCCCCGCGGTGCCCGCCGGGACACCGGCGTCCCGGAAGATCTGCGGCATCCAGCCCATCGTGATGTACGCGGCGGTGGACTGGAGGCCGAAGAAGAGGGCCAGCCACCATGCGGTCGGCGAGGAGGTGATCCGTAGGGGGGCGTCCTCGGGGCGTGCCGCGGCGCCCGCGGACGGTGCGGCGGCGGCCGTGCGCTGCCGTGCCACCACGAGCCAGGGCAGCACGGCGGCGGCGGCGAGCACCGCCCACACCGCCAGTCCGCCCCGCCAACTGCCGCCCAGCGCACCGGCGATGGGCACGGCGAGCGCCGCGGCGAGCGAGGTGCCCAGGGCCAGCGCCATGGTGTAGAGCCCGGTCATCGGGCCGACCCGGTCGGGGAACCAGGCCTTGATCACGACCGGGATCAGCACATTGCAGACCGCGATACCGGCCAGGGCGATCGTGGTGGCGGCGACGAAGCCGCCGGTGCCGCCGGCGAACGGGCGCGCCGCGACGCCCAGAGTGATCGCGGCCAGCCCGGCGCAGACGATCGCGCCGGGCCCCCAGCGCCTGGCCAGCCGGGGCGCGGCAAGACCGAAGGCGGCGAAGCACAGGGCCGGTACGGAGGTCAGCAGCCCGGCGACGGTGCCGCTCATGCCGAGGCCGTCGCGGACCTCCTCCAGGAGCGCACCGAGGCTGGTGATGGGCGGGCGGAGGCTGAGCGCGGCGAGGACGAGTCCGGCCATGACGATCCGCGGCAGCCAGCGGCCGGCCGGCCCGCCGCCCGCCGTCGGACGCCGGGAGGCGCCTCCCGCAGGGCCGGACTGCGGGAGTCCGGTGTCGTCGGTCGGTCCGGTGGGCGGTGCCGTGGCGCGCTCCTCGGCGGCGCCGAGTATCGCGGTGTCGTCGTCTCTCATGGGTCAAGCATAGAATCATGGGATGAATCCTTGTCCAGCGGATATCGGTAGCCTCTGCTGGGCCGGGCGGCCGCCGGGGCCCGCCGGGTCCACCGCGCCGCACGCTGTCGTCCGTCGTCCCCTGCCATTCCGGAGCGCAGCCATGCCCCTGTCCTCTCCCCACCGGTCCGCGCTGGCCGACCAGGTGATCGCGCAGCTCCGCGCCCAGATCACCTCCGGCGAGTGGCCGGTGGGATCCCGCATCCCGACCGAGCCGGAGCTGGTCGAGCAGCTCGGGGTGGCCCGGAACACCGTCCGGGAAGCCGTCCGGGCGCTCGCCCACAACGGTCTGCTGGACATCCGGCAGGGCTCGGGCACGTACGTGGTGGCGACCAGTGAACTGGCCGGGGTGATGCACCGGCGGTTCGCCGCGGCCGAGCCCCGCCACGTCGCCGAGCTGCGCAGCGCCCTGGAGGCGTCGGCCGCCCGGCTCGCCGCCCGCCGCCGCACCGAAGCGGACCTGCGGCAGATCGACGGGCTGCTGGAGCGCCGCGAGGCGGCCTGGGAGTCGGGGGCGACCGAGGCCTTCGTGGAGGCGGACGCGACCTTGCACCTGGCGATCGTGGCGGCCTCGCACAACGAGGTGCTGGCCGAGATCTACGCCGACCTCGGAGGCGTCCTGCGCGAATTCCTGCGGGCCGACGTCGGCGAGGAGCTGCGGCCCGAGGCGCACATGGACCACTCCCGCCTGGTGGAAGCGATCCGCGCGGGCGACGGCGACCGGGCCGCCACCGAGGCGAGCGTGCACCCCTTCGGCTGTCGGCTGACCGTCCCGGGGCCCTGAGGTGCGGCTGCCAGCTGGCCGTTCGGGGGCCCTGAGGGTGGTCGAACGGTTCCCGTAGGGGATGCCGGCGCCCCCTGCGGGGCCACAACGGGGCGGGCGG
>NZ_SDIF01000113.1 GCF_004122735.1 Streptomyces sioyaensis
GCCCTCGCCTTCACCACCCGCTACGGCCGCCTCGTGCTGTCGTCCCTCCGCAACCGGGCGGGGCGCTGTCATGGCCGTGCCCTCACCTCCCGCGCCCCACCCGGTTGCGGAGGGACGACAGCACGAGGCGGCCGTAGCGGGTGGTGAAGGCGAGGGCGGTGGCCAGGGCTGCGGTGGCCAGGGCGAGGAGGAGGTGGGCGGGGGCGTGGTCGTCGAGTACTTGGAGGATGCTCAGTGCGGTGCCCAGGGGGAGGCCGAGGATGGTCAGGACGCCCAGGGCGCCGGCGATCTGCTGGTTGTCCTGGGTCTGGACGAGCCTGGCGTAGTCGGCCGCCTCGGCGAGGATTTCCGTGAAGCGGTCGGGGAGGCGGTACTGGGCCTGGTAGGCGAGGAGGAGTTCGTTGGCCGGGCCGTGGGCGGTCAGATGCTGGCGCCAGTACGTGCTGCGGAAGCCGGCGATCTGCGTTTCCAGCGCGGCGACGCGGGCGCCGAGTTTGGGGCCGTCGAACACGCCGGAGAGGGCCTCGGTGAGTTCGTCGATGTGGTCGCGCTGCACGGTGCCGAGGAGTAGGGCGTCGAGGTAGATGGTGCGGTGGTGCACGGCGCCGAAGTCGTAGAAGTCGCCGTCGCCGTGGTCCGGACGGTGGCCGAGGAAGGCCGCCCCGTGCCGGAGCACGAGGGCGCTCCAGTCGGCGGATATTCGCACCGCGTGCTCCATCTGGGACGGCAGGAGCTCCGGTGCCAGCGGGAAGTCGGCGGCCGTGGAGCGGGAGGCCAGGGACCACAGCCACTGGTCGGCGGTGGCGGGGAGCCGGTCGCCCTGGCGCAGGGCCGGGGTGTGCGCGGCCCGTGGGGTGAGAAAGGCGATGGTGTAGGGGCGGGCGATGGCGAAGGGCGCCTCGGAGGTGTCGGGGACGGCGACGCCCGCCAGGAGGGCTTCCGGCGCCAGCGGCCCCTCCAGGGGGTCGGGGTCCGCCGAGTGGCGGTGGCCGATGGCCCGCAGGGTGTCCAGGAGCGCGGGTCCCTCGACCATGAAGTGCAGGACCGCCAGGGCGGCTCCGGGGTGGCGGGCGGTGGCGGTGCGGAGCAGTTCGATGCCGTGCAGGTGCAGCGGGCCGTGGGTGCGGTTCTCGAAGCGGTGCCAGCGGCAGGGGCGTTCCGGGGTTCCGTAGAGGACCCGGGCCGCGGAGGGGGTGAAGTAGGTCTGCCGGGTGGCCGTGTCGGCACGGCGGCTGCCGAGTGCGAACGGCAGCGGCCCCTCTTCCCAGGGCGGCGGGGCGGCGAGCCGGACGGGGAGGATGACGGTGAGGGCCTGGCGGGCACCCGTCAGGTGGCGGAGTTCCGTGGTCACGGTGCCGGTTGTCTCCTTGTGTGAGGGGGCGGCGGCCCCGGGGCCGGGCGGTCGCTGAGGAGGCGCATGCCCGCTGTCGGTCTCTTTCTGGCGGGCGGTGTGTGCCTCCCCGTGACGTGCCCCCGTCCGCGTTCTGGCGAACCGTTCCGTGTCTGCCCGGGGGATGGTGTGTGAAGTCCCGGCGTACCGCGGGAGTCGGGCGCCCGAACACCTCGTGGTGCCCGCAACGCCGCCCCGGTACGGGCCATCAAACCAGGCGGAATGAGGTCTTCGGGGATGTTCCGGAGGCCCGGGATTACGCCGTGGCAGGCCGCCGGGGGAGCGGGTCGCGGCGCGGACATCTGGGGAACGTCATGGGACTGACCAGCCGGTCGTTGTTGTACGCCATGGCCGCGGCCGCCGTGGTCTGCGTGGGACTGACCCTCTGGCTGTGGCCGCGGTTCGCGGGGCGCGGGCCGCGGGCGCTGCTGGGGCGGCTCGGGGTGATCGCCGGGACGCAGCTGGCCATCGTGGCGGCGCTCGGGCTGGCCGTGAACGCCAACTTCCAGTTCTACGCCTCCTGGCACGAGTTGCTCGGGCTCTACGACGATGCGCCGGGCGCCGTCGGCAAATGGGGCGACGGGGGTGCGGCCGGGCCGGCCGGCGACCCGTCGAAGGGGCTGGTGCAGACGTCGGGGGCGGACGGTCTGGACAAGGTGCACGGGCTGCCGAAGGGGGCGCCGGCGAACGCGGGCCGGGTGGAGTCCGTACGGATCGTCGGCAAGCGGACCCGGGCGGTGGACCCGGCGTACGTGTATTTGCCGCCGCAGTACTTCCAGCCCCAGTACGCCCGCCAGCGGTTCCCTGTCATCCTCGCGCTCAGCGGCTATCCGGGCGGGACCTTTCTGCTCGGCCAGCACCTGCGGCTGCCGCAGACCGCTGCCCAGTTGATCCGGGAGGGGCGGATGCAGCCGACGGTCATCGTGATGATGCGGCCCACCATCGCCCCGCCGCGCGACACCCAGTGCGTCGACGTGCCCGGCGGCCCGCAGGCCGAGACGTTCTTCGCCCGCGATGTGCCGGACGCGCTGCGGTCGCACTACCGCGTCGGCCACGACCCCGGCGGCTGGGGCGTGCTGGGGTACTCCTCGGGCGGCAGCTGCGCCCTCCAGCTCGCCATGCGGCACGACCGTACGTACACCTCGGCGGCCGCGCTCTCACCCGACTACAAGGTCGCCGACGATCCCACCACCGGCAATCTCTTCGGTGACGGCCGGGACCGGGCGCGCCGCCGTCAGGAGCACGATCTGATGTGGCGGCTGCGGCATCTGCCCGCACCCCAGGTGGACGTCCTTGTCGGCACGAGCCGCAGCGGGGAGAAGAACTACCCGGCGGCCAGGGCGTTTCTGGCGGCCGTCAAGCCGCCGATGAAGGCGGAGTCCGTCGTACTCGACCACGGCAGCCACAACTTCGCCACCTGGCGGCGTGAACTTCCCACGGCGCTGCAGTGGATGAGCCGTTCGTTGACGTTCCCGGAGGATGTGGTGGGGAATTCCTAGCCCGGGGCATTCCTGGTCCGGGGCATTCCTGGTCCGGGGAATTCCTGGCCGCCGTGGACCGGCAGGCGGGGCGGGCTCCCGGGATGCGCGAGGGGCTCCCGGCGGATGTGCCGGGAGCCCCTCGCGTATGCCGGACGGTGGCGCGTCAGTCCTTGATCTCGCAGATGACGGCGCCTGAGGTGAGGGCGGCGCCGACCTCGGCGGTCAGGCCCTTGATGGTGCCGGAGCGGTGCGCGTTGAGCGGCTGCTCCATCTTCATCGCTTCCAGGACGACGACGAGCTCGCCCTCGGTGACCTGCTGGCCCTCCTCGACGGCGACCTTGACGATGGTGCCCTGCATCGGGGAGGCGAGCGAGTCGCCGGAGGCGGCGGAGCCGGACTTCTTGGCGGCCTTGCGCTTGGGCTTGGCGCCGCCGGCGACCGCGGCGCGGGCCAGGGGCATGCCCAGCGAGGACGGCAGCGAGACCTCCAGGCGCTTGCCACCGACCTCGACGACGACCGTCTCGCGGCTGTCCGCCTCGGCCTCGTCGGTGCCGGGCGCGGTGAACGGCGGGATCTCGTTGACGAACTCGGTCTCGATCCAGCGGGTGTGGACCGTGAACGGGTCGGCGGAGCCGGTGAGTTCGGGGGCGAAGGCCGGGTCGGTGACGACGGTGCGGTGGAAGGGGATGGCGGTGGCCATGCCCTCGACGGTGAACTCCGCCAGCGCACGGGAGGCGCGCTGCAGAGCCTGCGCGCGGGTGGCGCCGGTGACGATCAGCTTGGCGAGGAGGGAGTCCCAGGCGGGGCCGATGACCGAGCCGGACTCGACGCCCGCGTCCAGTCGGACGCCGGGGCCGGCCGGCGCGTCGAACGTGGTGACGGTGCCGGGGGCCGGGAGGAAGTTGCGGCCCGGGTCCTCGCCGTTGATGCGGAACTCGAAGGAGTGGCCGCGCACCGGCGGGTCGTCGTAGCCGAGCTCTTCGCCGTCGGCGATGCGGAACATCTCGCGGACCAGGTCGAGGCCGGTGACCTCTTCGGTGACCGGGTGCTCGACCTGGAGGCGGGTGTTGACCTCCAGGAAGGAGATGGTGCCGTCCTGGCCGACGAGGAATTCGCAGGTGCCCGCGCCCTCGTAGCCGGCTTCCTTGAGGATGGCCTTGGAGGCGCGGTAGAGCTCGGCGTTCTGCTCGTCGCTCAGGAAGGGGGCCGGGGCCTCCTCGACGAGCTTCTGGTGGCGGCGCTGGAGCGAGCAGTCGCGGGTGGAGACCACGACGACGTTGCCGTGCTTGTCGGCCAGGCACTGGGTCTCGACGTGCCGGGGGCGGTCGAGGTACCGCTCGACGAAGCACTCGCCGCGGCCGAAGGCGGCGACCGCCTCGCGTACCGCGGAGTCGTAGAGCTCGGGCACCTCGTCGAGGGTGCGGGCGACCTTCAGGCCGCGGCCGCCGCCGCCGAAGGCCGCCTTGATCGCGATGGGCAGGCCGTGCTCCTTGGCGAAGGCCACGACCTCCTCGGCGCCGGAGACCGGGTCGGGGGTGCCGGCGACCAGGGGGGCACCGGCGCGCTGGGCGATGTGCCGGGCGGCGACCTTGTCGCCGAGGTCGCGGATGGCGTGGGGCGGCGGGCCGATCCAGGTCAGTCCGGCGTCGAGGACGGCCTGGGCGAACTCGGCGTTCTCCGACAGGAAGCCGTAGCCGGGGTGGATGGCGTCGGCGCCGGAATCGGCGGCGGCGGCCAAGACCTTGGCGATGTCCAGGTAGCTGGTGGCAGGAGTGTCACCGCCCAAGGCGTACGCCTCGTCTGCCGCGCGGACGTGCAGGGCGTCCCGGTCGGGGTCGGCGTAGACGGCTACGCTCCCGATCCCCGCGTCCCGGCATGCACGGGCAACGCGAACAGCGATTTCGCCACGGTTGGCGATGAGCACCTTGCGCACGATGGGTCCTTCCTTGGCGCTTCGCCGTAACTTATGGATGCGGCGATTTTAGGGACTGGCGACACCGCGTGCCGACCCGTTCCCTGGGGTGAGCTTGCCCACACGGAGTGTGCTCGGAGCGCCAGTGAGGGGCCTAAGTCCCCTGGTGTCCCAGGGTAGGCCCGGATTCCTGGGCTCCGGCTCGAGTCCTGGTGTGGCTTAGGTCTCGCGCTTCGGGCGTCCTGCGGATCGTCAATTCTTTGTGGAGTCCCTACGAATGGGCGAAGGAAACTTTGCGGTCGGCTCCGTCCCTCCCGGCGTGCCGCCGGACGCCGCTCGCCATGGTCCGTATCCACCCGTGCAGAACCCTTGCCCCAGGCATTACCCATTAGTAGCGTGCCCGATGTCTTCTGTACTTGCGGTAACGGCGGAACACGCGGGAACCGGCGCCCACCTGGGCGACCGGGCACGGCACACGGCGGAAGTGGGTGGACGGGGTGACGATGGCGCGACGGCCGGTGGCCTTGGTCGCGGCGGCGGTCCTGGTCCTGGAGGCATGCGGGATCGTGCTGCTCAACTGGATCCTGAGCATCGTCGTGGACCGGCAGCAGATGTCCCTGGCCGGGCTGCAGCCGCGCGCGATGTCCGCCGGATCCTGGATCGGCGGCGGCGTCTTCGGCCTCTATCTGCTGCTCTGCGCGGCCGTCCTGGTCCGCGGCGCGCTGCGGGACCGCGCGCCCGCCGGCTTCGCCCGTATCTGCCTCATCAGCTGTGCCGTGGTGCACGGGGTCCTGGGTGCGCTCGCCGTCGGGCTGGCCGGCTGGGTCGCCTTCCTCGCGCTGATGGTCGTGCTGGGGCTGCTGGTGCTGACGCTGGTGGCGTACGGCGAGGGCCGTCCGGGGGACGGGCGCGGAAACGCGGAAAACCCCCCGAACGGCGTACCGCCGGCTGCGCCTACGTCCGCCTGACGTCCGGTCGTTGGGGCGCCGGCAGGGGAGGCGGCCGGGTGTTCAGTGGTCCCCGGCGCTCTTCTTCACCGGGGCGTGCTCCCGCAGGACGTCCATGAACGCGCGCATCCAGTCCGGGTGGTCGTTCCAGGCGCGGGCGGAGACGACCTTGCCGTCCACCACGGCCGAGTCGTCGACGAAGGTCCCGCCGCCCATCTCCACGTCCGGTGCGCAGGCCGGATAGGCGGCGGTCCGGCGGCCCTTGAGGAGGCCGAGCGGGGCCAGGGTGATCGCCGCGTGGCAGATGTGGGCGACGGGCTTGTCGGCGTCGAAGAAGTGGCGGACGAGGCGCTGGTAGTCGGGGTCGTTGCGCAGGTATTCGGGGGCCCGGCCGCCGGGGAGCACCAGCGCCGCGTAGTCGGCCGGATCGACGTCGGACAGGGCGAGATCGGACGGCCAGGAGTGGCCCTCGCGCTCGACGTAGGTGTCGAAGGCCTCGACGAAGTCATGGACGACGAACTGCAGCTTCTTGTGCGTCGGGGCGGCGATCAGCGGCTCGTACCCCTCCTCCAGCAGCCGCTGGTACGGGTAGAAGAACTCCAGGTCCTCGGTGGCGTCGCCGGCGATGATGAGAATCTTGGGCATGCTGCGCACTCCTCGCGATGGCGTCGATCGGGGCGATCGAGTCGTTCCGGGTCAATCGGTTCCCCAGTCGGTGACGTGGAATGCGTCGCCGACCGCCACCTTTCCGGTCTTCAGCACGGAGAACTTCGAGCCGAACGCGACCCCGCCCTCCGGCACCCGCCGGTAGGAGGCGAGCGTGCGCAGCGGCTCGGGGCCCGCCTTGGCCCCGGTGTGCTGGTCGACGAGGGTGACGGCGCAGCGCACGGCGAGCTTGGTGAAGCCCAGCTCGCAGTCGCCGACGGTCAGGCGCCGCGCCCGGTCCTCGGTCCCCGGCTCCGTCCAGCCGTCGACGACGAAGTTGGGCCGGAAGCGGCTGATCGGCAGCGGTGCCCGGCCGGCCGCGGTGATGCGGGCGTTGAGGTCGTCGAGGGAGGCGCGGGAGAGGACGTGCACGGCGCTGCTGTCGGCGAAGCCGGATGTGCCGGGGGTGAGGCCGTCGGTCACCCGGTCGTGCTCCGGGGGGACGCGCACCAGCCGGCTGGGCGCGCCCAGCACCTCCGAGAGCCAGCCGGCCGCTTCGGCGCCCTGGTCGACCGCGCGGTAGGGCGTGCGGAACATCTCGACCTCCGCCCGGGCCGCCGTGCCGGTGCCGGCGTCGATGCCGAACCGGAGGGGGTCAACTCCCGGCGCCGACAGGGTGAGATGGTTCCCGTCGGCGCTGACCTCGGGGCGGATCACCGCCAGCCGCGGGTCCGTGCGCTGGCTGCGGAACACGCCGTCCGCCGCGACGACCATGAAGCTGCGGTCGTGCCGGAGGCCGGCCGGGGTGAGCTCCGCCTCGGCGGCCGGGATGCCGGCACAGCCCTTGACGGGGTAGCTGATCAGTTCGACAACGGTCACCATGCGGGCAGCGTACGACCGGGGCGGCGCGGGCCGCTGCCGTTTGTCGCCGGGGGCGGCGTCAGGTCCACAGGTCGGTGATCGCCACGTCCAGGTCCGCGAGCAGCCGGCGCAGCAGCGGCAGGGACAGGCCGATGACGTTGCCCGGGTCGCCGTCGATGCCGTCGATGAAGGGGGCGGAGCGGCCGTCGAGGGTGAAGGCGCCGGCGACGTGCAGCGGCTCGCCGCTCGCGACGTAGGCGGCGATCTCGTCGTCGGTCGGTTCGCCGAAGCGGACGGTGGTCGAGGCGGTGGCGGCCGCCTGGCGGCCGGTCGCGGTGTCGATGACGCAGTGGCCGGTCTGCAGGACGCCGGAGCGGCCGCGCATGGACTTCCAGCGGGCGGTGGCGTCCTCGGCGTCCGCGGGCTTGCCCAGCGCCCGCCCGTCCAGCTCCAGGACCGAGTCGCAGCCGACGACCAGCGCGCCGTGGACCTCCGGGCGGGCGGCGACGGCGGCGGCCTTCGCCTCGGCGAGTATGCGGGCCAGCTCACCGGGGGTGGCGGCGCTCAGCGCGTCCTCGTCGACACCGCTGACGACGACCTCGGGCGCCAGCCCGGCCTGGAGCAGCAGGGCCAGCCGGGCGGGGGACTGGGAGGCGAGGACGAGACGGCGGGGGCGGGGCTCTTCGGTCATGTGCGCCATCGTACGGAGCCCCGGGAGGCCGGGGCCCGGCGCGGGCCCGGCTACTTCTTCAGCACCGCTTCCATCACCGACTTCGCGATCGGCCCGCCCAGCTTGCCGCCGGCGATCTCCGACCGCTGGATGTCCATGTCCTTGGGGTCGACGAAGACGGCGACCGCGACCGGGGAGGAGCCGTCGCTCTGCTTGGCGTAGGAGACGAACCAGGCGTACGGGCGCTCGTCGTTGACGTCCGCGCCGTGCTGGGCGGTGCCGGTCTTGCCGCCGACGGTCACGCCGTCGATCTTGGCCTTGGAGGCGGTGCCGTCCGAGACGGTGTACTCCATCATCTCCTGCACCTTCTTCGCGGTGTCGGAGGAGACGGCCTGGGACATCTGCTTCGGGTCGAACTTCTGGAGCGTCGCCAGGTCGGGGCCGCGCACCTCGTCGACGACGTGCGGCATCATCAGCTTGCCGTCGTTGGCGAGGGCGGCGGTCACCATCGCCATCTGCATCGGGGTGCTGGTGAGGCTGCCCTGGCCCATGCCGGTCAGCGCGGTCTGCGGCTTGTCGAGCTTGCTGGGGTAGAGGCTCTTGGTGGCCCGCATGTCGCCGAAGTCCTTGTCGTAGACGTCGGAGTTGAACCCGAACTTCTCGGCGGTCTCGCGCATCTTGTCCTTGCCGACCTTCAGCGCGGTGTCGAGGAAGACGTTGTTGCACGACCACTGCATGCCGGTCTTCAGCGAGGCCTTGTCGCAGGGCGCACCGGCCACATCGTTGCCGACCTTGGTCGAGCTGAGCGGCAGCTGGTAGGGGGCGGGGGCGCCGGTCGGGGCGTTGATGTCGCTGATCACGCCGTGCTCCAGGGCCGCCGCCGCGGTGAGGATCTTGAAGGTGGAGCCGGGGGCGTAGGTCTCGCGCAGCGCCCGGTTGCTCATCGGCTTGGTCTTGTCGTCGTCCAGCGCCTTGAACTTCTTGCCCTCGGCGGTGGAGATCCCGGCGAACTGCGAGGGGTCGTAGGAGGGGGTGGAGGCCAGCGCGAGGACCTTGCCGTTGCGCGGGTCGAGCGCGACCACCGCGCCCTTGGCGTTGAGGTCGGTCAGTCCCTTGTACGCGGCCTTCTGCGCCTTGGGGTCGATGGTGGTGAGCACATCGCCGCCGCGCGGCTTCTCACCGGTCAGCACGGACTTGGCCTGCTTGAGGGCGAGCCGGTCGTCCTTGCCGCTGAGCACCTTGTTGTAGACGCCTTCCAGGAACGAGGTGCCTATCGCCTGCGAGGCGAACCCGGTGACCGGCGCGTACATCGGGCCGTCCTTGTAGGTGCGCTTGTACTTGAAGTCGCCGGAGGTCGCCACGGAGCCGGTGACCGGCTGGCCGCCGACGATGATGTTGCCGCGCGGGTAGGAGAACGCCTCGATCTTGACCCGGCGGTTGTTGGGGTCGTTGGCCAGCTTGTCGGCCTGCACGAACTGGACCCAGGTGGCACGGCCCAGCAGTGCCAGCATCAGCACCCCGCAGAAGACGGCTGTATGCCTCAACGGCCTGTTCATCGCGCTTCCCTCCGGTTCGGCTGCCTGGCCCGGCACCGGGCGACCGATTTACGCCCTCGGGAGGGAAAGAAGGGATTTCAGGGGCGATGGTTGCGGGAATGGGCTGTGACCGTTACCTCCCGCTTCACGGGAACTCCCGCCGCGGCCGCCGGGTGGCGGGCGCGGCTATACCGCGAGCAGGAGCGTCACCAGCACCGCGGCGACGGCCAGCACGATGCCCAGCCTGCGGAGCTTGGCCTGCACTTCGCGCAGCTCCTCAGGAGGCTCATCGGGCGGATCGGACCACAGCATGTATCGATCCTGTGCCCGCTGTGCGTGTGGCGCCTGAGTACGCGTACTCAGGCGCCACACACGCAAAGGACTAGTCAGTGCACTATGCACCGACATGACCGGCCCGCCCGGCCGGTCACCGCACGCCGCCGGCGGCTCAGTGCGGCCAGTAACTCGTCCGCCAGGCCCGCGGGCCCGGGTGCGGCATCCGCGCCCGCGCCGGAACCGTGGCCGCGGGGTCCGACCACTCGGTTCCGCGGTCCTTGCCGCCGGGCGCGACGGTCGCGGCGGCCGCCGCGCGGGCCTGCACCACCGCCACTGCGGCGGCCAGCTCCTCGGGGGTGGGATTGCCCCGTACGACCTTGATCATCGACGACCTCCTCCTTTGCCTTTGCTGGTGCTGGACGGGTGCTGCCGGTCAGAGGGGGATGTTGCCGTGCTTCTTCGGGGGCAGCGCCTCGCGCTTGTTGCGCAGCGTGCGCAGCCCGCGGACGATGTGCCGGCGCGTCTCGGACGGCATGATCACCGCGTCGACGTAGCCGCGCTCGGCCGCGACGTACGGGTTGAGCAGGGTGTCCTCGTACTCCTGGATCAGCTCCTGGCGGCGCTCGTCCTGGGCGGCCGGGTCCTCGATCCCGGCCAGCGTGCGGCGGTGCAGGATGTTGACCGCGCCCTGCGCGCCCATGACGGCGATCTGCGCGGTCGGCCAGGCCAGATTGAGGTCCGCGCCCAGGTGCTTGGAGCCCATGACGTCATAGGCGCCGCCGAACGCCTTGCGCGTGATGACCGTGATCAGCGGGACCGTGGCCTCCGCGTAGGCGAAGATCAGCTTGGCGCCGCGCCGGATGATGCCGTCGTACTCCTGGTCCGTGCCGGGCAGGAAGCCGGGCACGTCCACGAAGGTGATCACCGGGACGTTGAACGCGTCGCAGGTCCGCACGAACCGCGCGGCCTTCTCCGACGCCTTGATGTCCAGGATGCCGGCGAACTGCATCGGCTGGTTGGCGACCACGCCGACGGCGTGGCCCTCCACCCGCCCGAAGCCGGTGACGATGTTCGGCGCGAACAGCGCCTGGGTCTCCAGGAATTCGCCGTCGTCCAGGACGTGCTCGATCGCGGAGACCATGTCGTACGGCTGGTTGGCCGAGTCCGGGATCAGGACGTCCAGCTCACGGTCGGTGTCCGAGGTCTCCAGGTCCACCTCCTCCGGGAAGGCGGGCGGCTCGGAGAGGTTGTTGGACGGGAGGTACGACAGCAGACCCTTGACGTAGTCGATGGCGTCCTTCTCGTCGCCCGCCATGTGGTGGGCCACGCCCGAGGTGGTGTTGTGGGTACGGGCGCCGCCCAGCTCCTCGAAGCCCACGTCCTCGCCGGTGACGGTCTTGATCACGTCCGGTCCGGTGATGAACATGTGGGAGGTCTGGTCGACCATGACCGTGAAGTCGGTGATGGCGGGGGAGTAGACCGCGCCGCCCGCGCACGGGCCGACGATCAGGCTGATCTGCGGGATCACACCCGAGGCATGGGTGTTGCGGCGGAAGATCTCGCCGTACATGCCCAGCGAGACCACGCCCTCCTGGATGCGCGCGCCGCCGGAGTCGTTGATGCCGATGACCGGGCAGCCGGTCTTGAGCGCGAAGTCCATCACCTTGACGATCTTCTCGCCGAAGACCTCACCCAGCGCCCCGCCGAAGACGGTGAAGTCCTGGGAGAAGACCGCCACCGGGCGGCCGTCGACCGTGCCGTAGCCGGACACCACCCCGTCGCCGTAGGGGCGGTTCTGCTCCAGCCCGAAATTGGTCGACCGGTGCCGCGCGAACTCGTCCAGCTCGACGAACGAGCCCTCGTCCAGCAGGAGATCGATGCGCTCACGCGCCGTCAACTTGCCCTTGGCGTGCTGCTTTTCCACGGCACGGGCGGAACCGGCATGCGTGGCCTCTTCGACCCGCCGCTGCAGATCCGCCAGTTTGCCC
This sequence comes from Streptomyces sioyaensis, assembly GCF_004122735.1. Classification (GTDB taxonomy): domain Bacteria; phylum Actinomycetota; class Actinomycetes; order Streptomycetales; family Streptomycetaceae; genus Streptomyces; species Streptomyces sioyaensis. The sequence goes on from NZ_SDIF01000113.1 coordinate 11,706, forward strand.
GCGGTGGTGTGGATGTGTGCTTCCGGCTCGGACATCGGGATGCGGCTCCTGCTCGTCCTGGACTGGTGCTCGTACGGAGGGTGGTACGGGTGTGGCTACCGACTCGTAGCGTATCGGCGGGACTGCTCAGCGGCACTGCGTCGTTGACCACACCTAGGCTGGTCCCATGACGCCTCAACCACCGGAAAACCATGACAAAGATGCCGGTCGCTGGAGTGATCTGGGCCGCCCCCCGCTGAACGCCACGGCGCTGCGCCGGGCCCTGGTGCGCCCCGGCTCGCTGTGGACCTCCCTGGACGTCGTCGCCGCCACGGGTTCCACCAATTCCGACCTGGCGGACCGGGCGGCCCGGGGCGAGGCGGCCGAGGGCGCCGTTCTGGTGGCCGAGGAGCAGTCCGCCGGCCGCGGCCGCCTCGACCGCACCTGGTCGGCGCCCCCGCGCTCCGGCCTCTTCTTCTCCGTCTACCTCACCCCCCGCGTCCCCGTGGAGCGCTGGGGCTGGCTGCCGCTGCTCGCCGGCGTCGCCACCGCCACCGCCGTCTCCCGCGCGGCCGACATCGACACGGCACTCAAGTGGCCCAACGACCTCCTGGTGACTTCCGCCGATGATGCGGGCGGATCCGGGGCCGCCGCGGAACGCAAGGCGGGCGGCATCCTCGCGGAGCGGGCCGGCGCCGGCGTCGTCGTCGGCATCGGCCTCAACGTCTCCCTCACCGCCGCGGAACTCCCGGTGCCCACGGCCGGCTCGCTGGCCCTGGCCGGCGCCCGCACCACCGACCGCGACCCGCTGCTGCGCGCCGTCCTGCGCGCGCTGGAGCACTGGTACGGCGAATGGCAGACCGCCGACGGCGACCCCGCCGCCAGCCGCCTCCAGGAGGCCTACGCCGCCGGCTGCGCCACCCTGGGCCGTTCCGTACGCGCCGAACTCCCCGGCGGCGGCGACCTCACCGGCGAGGCGGTGGCCATCGACGGCGACGGCCGCCTGGTGCTGGCCACGGCGGACGGCATGCAGCAGCCGGTCGGGGCCGGGGACATCGTCCATCTGCGTCCCGCGCCCCCGGCCGGCCCGGGCGACGGTGCAGGCCACGAGGGGTGAGGGCGGCCGGCTCCGGCGGACCGCCCGCCGCCGGCGCAGCTCTCCCCTACCGTGGCCGGAGCCGACGTGTGAGAGTGAGCCAGAGCACACCTGCCGTATCGTTGAGGCGGTCCGCCAGGGAGCGGACCACCGGCGAGCAGTGATCGGAAGGGCAGTGCGCAGGGATCGGACAGGGAGCGGCCGGTGACCGCCGACGACTCGGGCGCCACCCCGCGCGACGTGGACACCGAGGACGACGCCGTGCGCGACGTCCCCGCCGAGGGTTCCGCACGGGCCTCGGCCGGCGGTACGGGCGGCGTCCCCGCCGAGGCCTTGGCACCGACCGGGACCGACCCGGCGGGCACCGCCCCCGACGACCCGGCGGCCGCGGGCGAGGACGACGAGCACAACATCGCCGTCCGCCTCGAACAGCTCATCCTCGGCGCCGACCGCCGCTACACCCCGTTTCAGGCGGCCCGCGGCGCCGGTGTCTCCATGGATCTCGCGGCCCGCTTCTGGCGGGCCATGGGCTTCGCCGACATCGGCCAGGTCAAGGCCCTCACCGAGGCCGACGTGCTGGCCCTGCGCCGCCTCGCCGGTCTCGTGGAGGCGGGCCTGCTGAGCGAGGCCATGGCCATCCAGGTCGCCCGGTCCACGGGCCAGACCACCGCCCGTCTGGCCGACTGGCAGATCGACTCCTTCCTGGAGGGCCTCACCGAGCCCCAGGACTCCGGCCTGACCCGTACGGAGATCACCTATCCGCTGGTCGAGCTGCTCCTCCCCGAGCTGGAGGAGTTCCTCGTCTACGTCTGGCGGCGCCAGCTCGCCGCCGCCACCGGCCGGGTCGTACGGGCCCAGGACGACGCCGAGATGGTCGACCGCCGGCTCGCGGTGGGCTTCGCCGACCTGGTGGGCTTCACCCGCCTGACCCGCCGCCTGGAGGAGGAGGAACTCGGCGAGCTGGTGGAGGCGTTCGAGACCACCTGCTCCGACCTGGTGGCCGCGCACGGCGGCCGGCTCATCAAGACCCTCGGTGACGAGGTCCTCTTCTCCGCCGACGACGCCGGCGTCGCCGCCGAGATCGGATTGCGGCTGATCGAGACGATGACCCACGACGAGACGATGCCGGAGCTGCGGGTCGGCATCGCCTTCGGCACGGTCACGACCCGGATGGGCGATGTCTTCGGTACGACCGTGAACCTCGCCAGCCGCCTGACCTCGATAGCGCCGAAGGACACCGTGCTGGTGGACGAGGCGTTCGCCGAGGAGCTGGGGCGGATCGGCGAGGCGCCGGTCTCCGAGGCCGAGCACGCGGCCGCGGAGAAGGCCGCCGAGGAGGGCACCGGCAGCCCGCCCCCGTCGTACCGCTTCGCGCTCCAGCCGATGTGGCAGCGGCCGGTGCGCGGCCTGGGCGTGGTCGAGCCCTGGCTGCTGAGCCGCCGCGGCTGACCCGCGACCGGCCGGGGCTCCGCGGACGCATACGGCTTCCCCACCGGCCCCTGCCCCCTCCTGTGCCCCGCGGCGCGTACCTGACATGATCCCTGCGTCAGGTCAACGACCGTTCACAGGGAGGGCTGCATGTCACAGCGACGGTTCGGCGCGGACGGCTGGGTCGCCATCGAGCGCCATGACCACGTGGCGGAACTGATCATGGACCGTCCGAAGGCGATGAACGCCGTGTCGACGGCCATGGCCGACAGCCTGGCGCAGGCCTGCGACGAGCTGGCGGCGGACCGCTCCGTGCGGGCGGTGGTCCTCACCTCCACCCACGAGCGGGCGTTCTGTGTCGGCGCGGACCTCAAGGAGCGCAACTCCCTCACCGACGCGGAGCTGATGCGGCAGCGCCCGCGCACCCGCGCCGCCTACACGGGCGTACTGGAACTGCCGGTGCCCACCATCGCCGCGGTGCACGGCTTCGCGCTCGGCGGCGGCTACGAGCTGGCGCTGGCCTGCGATCTGATCGTGGCCGACGGTACGGCGACGGTCGGCCTGCCGGAGGTGTCGGTGGGCGTCATCCCGGGCGGCGGGGGCACCCAGCTGCTGCCGCGCCGGGTGGGCGCGGCGCGGGCGGCCGAGCTGGTGTTCACCGCGCGGCGGGTGCCGGCGCCGGAGGCCGCGGAGCTGGGCCTGGTCGACCAGCTGGTCGAGGACGGGCGTGACCGCGCCGAGGCGCTGGAGCTGGCGGCCCGGATCGCCCGGAACTCGCCGCTCGGACTGCGCGCCGCCAAGCGTGCCCTGCGGCTGGGGCACGGGCTGGACCTGCGGACCGGCCTGGACCTGGAGGACGGTGCCTGGCGCAGCGTGGCCTTCTCCGGGGACCGGACGGAGGGCGTGGCGGCCTTCAACGAGAAGCGGGAACCGCAGTGGCCCGGCGAGTGAACCGGGGCCGGGCCGGCAACCGGTGACGGCGGGCGGCCGGCGGGACGGACGGGCGGCGGTGCTCCGGTGGTGCACCGCCCCCGGTGACGCACCGTAAGACCTGCCCGCAAGGCCTCACCGGAGAGTGACCCGTCCCGCCCCGACCAGGGCCGACGCGCGGAGCGCCCGGGTGTCGAACGCGTACCGGAAGGGGCGGAAGGGGTTAAACATTCCTACGCTGGAATACAGAGCGTGCTCACGGTGACGGAATGCGAGGATCCGGTGACGGGCGAGGGCGATGCGAGGCTGCGGGCCGTGGTGGAGCTGGCGCAGGCGATGGCGGCCGCGCACACGCCGCGCGAATCGGCGCACGCCGCGGCCCAGGGCGTGTGCCAGGCCCTGGGCGGCTCCTTCGCGGCGATCTCGAAATGGGAGCGTGAGCTGGGCAAGCTGCGGGTGCTGGTCAATACCGGCGAACTCGCCGACGGCGAGGAGGAGTTCCCCGACGACGAGAGCTACCCGGTCCACGAGTTCCCGGAGATCGCCGGCTTCGTGCACGAGCAGTGGGCGGGCGGCGGCGAGTCCAGCGCCTGGGTGGAGGCCGCCGAGGGGCCGGCCGGCGCCCCGGCGCGCGAGGAGCGGGACGGCGGCCGGGGCAACGCGCAGCGGGTGGCCGCGCTGCGCCGCCGGGGCCGCGGCTGCTGTGTGGTCGCGCCCATCGTGCTGCACGGCCGGGCGTGGGGCGAGCTGTATGTCGCGCGGCGTACGGGGGAACCGGTCTTCGGCCGGGCGGACGCCGACTTCGCCGGTGTGCTCGCCGCCGTGACGGCCGCCGGGATCGCCCAGACCGAGCGGCTGGCGGAGGTGCGCCGGCTGGCGTTCACGGACTCGTTGACCGGTCTCGCCAACCGCCGCGCCGTCGACATGCGGCTGGACGAGGCGCTGGAGCTGCACCGCAGCGACGAGGTGGTGGTCAGCCTGGTGGTGTGTGACCTGAACGGGCTGAAGCGGGTGAACGACTCCCGCGGCCACGCGGTCGGCGACCGGCTGCTGGAGCGCTTCGGCTCGGTGCTGTCGCTGTGCGGCGCCATGCTGCCGGGCACCCTGGCCGCCCGGCTCGGCGGCGACGAATTCTGTCTGCTGGCGGTGGGCCCGCCGGCCGACGAGGTGGTCAAGGTCGCCGGTGAACTGTGCGACCGGGCGGGGGAGTTGGACCTGGGTGAGGGGGTCGCGGTCGGGGTCGCCTCGACCGGTGATCCGATCGGTGAGGTGCGCAGCCCCCGGCGGCTCTTCCGGCTCGCGGACGCCGCGCAGTACAAGGCCAAGGCGGCGCGGTCGGGCGAGCCGGTGGTCGCCGGGCGGCACGGCGGCAGGGACGACCCGGTCGTCCGGCTCGCGGACGCCCCGGACCGGCGGCCGGGGCCGGAGCGCCGGCGCTTCCGGAGATGAGGGTGCGCCCCGCCCCGCGCCCCGGCTCGGCGGCCCGCGCCCCCGGGGCGGGGGTGATCCCGAAATCCGGTGGTGACATCTGGCGATTCAGTCTCTAGGGTGCCTGAATATGGATATGCACACTGTGGTGCTGGGGACGTCCGGCACGCGCGCACAGGACGTCATCGCGGTGGCCCGCGGCGCCGCCCGGATCGAGCTGTCCGAGGAGGCCCTCGCGGCCGTCGCCGCCTCCCGCGCCTTCATCGACGAGCTCGCCGCCAAGCCAGACCCCGTCTACGGCGTCTCCACCGGCTTCGGGGCGCTGGCCGTCCGGCACATCAGCCCCGAGCTGCGGGTCCAGCTCCAGCGCAACATCGTGCGCTCGCACGCGGCCGGCATGGGCCCGCGGGTCGAGCGCGAGGTGGTCCGGGCCCTGATGTTCCTGCGGCTGAAGACGCTCGCCTCCGGGCACACCGGCGTCCGCCCCCTGGTCGTCGAGACGATGGCCGCGATACTCAACGCCGGCATCACCCCCGTCGTCCACGAATACGGCTCGCTCGGCTGCTCGGGCGACCTCGCACCGCTCTCGCACTGCGCGCTGACGCTGATGGGCGAGGGCGACGCGGAGGGCCCCGACGGCGTGGTCCGCCCGGCCGGTGAGCTGCTGGCCGCGCACGGCATCGAGCCCGTCGAGCTGCGCGAGAAGGAGGGCCTGGCGCTCCTCAACGGCACCGACGGCATGCTCGGCATGCTCGTGATGGCCTGCGCCGATCTCGCCCGGCTGTTCACCTCCGCGGACATCACCGCGGCCCTGTCCCTGGAGGCGCTGCTCGGCACGGACAAGGTCCTCGCGCCCGAGCTGCACGCCATCCGCCCGCACCCCGGGCAGGCGGCCGCCGCTGCCAACATGTCCAAGGTGCTGACCGGTTCGGGCTTCACCGGCCACCTCCAGGACGACGCCCCGCGCGTCCAGGACGCCTACTCCATCCGCTGCGCCCCGCAGGTCGCCGGCGCCGGCCGGGACACCCTCGACCACGCCCGGCTGGTCGCCGACCGCGAGCTGGCCGCCGCCGTCGACAACCCCGTCGTCCTCCCGGACGGCCGGGTGGAGTCCAACGGCAACTTCCACGGCGCCCCGGTCGCCTACGTCCTGGACTTCCTGGCCATCGCCGCCGCCGACCTCGGCTCCATCGCCGAGCGCCGTACCGACCGCCTCCTGGACAAGAACCGCTCGCACGGGCTGCCCGCCTTCCTGGCCGGCGACCCGGGCGTCGACTCCGGCCTGATGATCGCCCAGTACACCCAGGCCGCCCTGGTCAGCGAGTTGAAGCGGCTGGCCGCACCGGCCTCGGTGGACTCCATCCCGTCCTCCGCCATGCAGGAGGACCACGTCTCGATGGGCTGGTCGGCGGCGCGCAAGCTGCGCACCGCGGTCGACAACCTGACCCGGATCATCGCCGTCGAGCTCTACGCGGCGACCCGTGCCATCGAGATGCGCGAGGGCCTGGTGCCGGCCCCGGCCACCCGTGCCGTGCTGGACGCGGTGCGCGGCGCGGGCATCGAGGGACCGGGCGACGACCGCTTCCTGGCCCCCGACCTGGCGGGCGCGTATGCGTTCGTGCGGGACGGGAAGCTGGTGGCGGCGGTGGAGTCGGTCACCGGCGCGCTGGCGTAACGAGGCCGGACCGGGCGCCGGCCTCAGCTGCTCCCGTCGCGGGTGCGGCGGACGGAGTAGCTGACCAGGCCGGCGCCGAGCGCGAGGCAGGCGGTGCCCCCGATCACGTACGGCGTGGTGTCCGGGCTGCCGGTGTCGGCGAGGAAGTGCGGTGCGGTGCCGGCCTGCTGACGGTCGGTGCCGGTGTAGCGGGCGCCGTCGTGCGCGGTGGTCGTCGCGGACCGGGCGTCGCCGTCCCGCGCCTGGTCCCCGGCCCGGTCGGCCACCTCGGGCCCGGCCGGTACGGAGGCCGCCCGCGGACGGGAATCTGTCACCCCGTCAAGCTCCGCGGTGGCATGGGCGGACGGTACGAACCACAGGGCGAACAGCACCGATCCCGCGGCCGCGGCGGTCAGCAGTGGTCGTCGTGCCGTCACGGATGCGATCTCCCTTGTGGGTCGGCGAATTGGCCGTTGACCTCAGATGTTAATGACAGCCGCGGGTCGCAGGGAAGTCGGGACCCGTCCATGCCTAACCTCCGTGCTATGAGCAATGGCGAGACATCACGTTTTGTGCGGCTTCATGTCGAACTGATCATGGAGATCACCGACACCCGCCGGCTGACCGGCGCCGCCGTCGACCACATCGACAAGGACCCCTCGCTCCCCGACGAGGAGCGCAGGCAGTCCCTGGCGGCGGTCAAGGAGGACCCGGCGGACGCGCTGGCCCATCTGATCGACCCGTTCGACCTGGTCACCGCGGTGCCGGGGACCGAACTCGCGCAGGCCTCCTGGAGCAGCGAGGAGCTGACCGACTACGACCCGGACGCCGAGTGGGACGCGGCGGAGTGGGATCTGGCCGACGACGCCGACGGGGAGGGCTGACCGGCACCCCTCCCGCGCGCCGCGTCCCCTCCCGCCGGCGCGCCCCCCGACCGCTGACCACGGCCCCCGTACGGCACCCGCCGTACGGGGGCCGGCTACCTCGGGGGGCCCGACCCCCGACCCCGGAGCCCCCGATTTCTCACCGCGAGAGGTCGATTTCTCACCGCAGAGCGCCCGATTTCTGACTGCGATCACCTTCTGACCGGCATCGGGGCGATACGTGTCCTACACCACACTTTGCGGAGGCATGGAACCGGTGAAATGGAAAAGGCGTTTCCATGGCGTCGGCCGGAATGCCTGCGTCCAGATATGCCTGCGTTCAGTTGGCAGCTCGCTCGGGGATACGTGCGAAACCGGTAGCAATGGAGATGCGTGTGATAACGGACAGCAAGCGTCGCAAACGCCTTGTGGCCAGCGCCGCGCTGCTGGGGGGCGTACTCACGCTTGCGGCGTGTGGCGGCAGCAGTGCGGCCGACCGAGGCACGGGTGGCAGTGACGGCACCCGTCACGAGAACACCCAGCAGGTGGACGAGGCGGCCGCGAAGGACGCCTCCGACGCCAGGATCAAGATCCTCCCGGCGGACGGGGCCACCGACGCGGGCATCAACGGCGACGCCCTGGTCACGGTCAGCGACGGCAAACTCACCGATGTCGCCATGACCTCGGTCGACGCCAAGAGGACCGTCGACGGCACGCTCTCGGCCGACGGCAGCTCCTGGAAGCCGAACCAGCCGCTGAACCGGTCGACGAAGTACAAGGTCACCGCGCACGCCGTGGACGCCCAGGGCCGCACGGCGGTGGAGAACTCCACCTTCACCACCGTCTCCCCGACGAACAGCTTCATCGGGAACTTCACGCCCGAGGACGGCTCGACCGTCGGCGTCGGCATGCCGGTGTCGGTCAACTTCGACAAGCCGGTCACGAACAAGGCCGCCGTCCAGTCCGCGATCACGGTCTCCGACGACAGCAACCAGCCGGTCGTCGGCCACTGGTTCAACGACAAGCGGCTCGACTTCCGCCCCCAGGAGTACTGGAAGGCGAACTCCAAGGTCACCATGACCCTGAACCTGAACGGCGTCGAGGCCTCGCCGGGCGTCACGGGCATCCAGCACAAGACCGTCGGCTTCCGGGTCGGCCACTCGCAGGTCAGCACCGTCGACACCAAGAAGCACGAGATGACGGTGGTGCGCGACGGCCGCACGATCAAGACCCTGCCGATCTCGGCCGGCGCCGACGACCACCCGACCTACGGCGGCCAGATGGTCATCTCGGAGCGGTTCAAGCAGACCCGGATGGACGGCTCGACCGTCGGCTTCAAGAAGAAGGGCGGCAAGGGCGAGTACGACATCCACGATGTGCCGCACGCCCAGCGCCTGACGTCGTCCGGCACCTTCATCCACGGCAACTACTGGGGCAAGGGCGTCTTCGGCCACGCCAACACCAGCCACGGCTGCATCGGCCTCCAGGACGTCAAGGGTGCCAAGGACAGCAAGACGGACGGGGCATGGTTCTTCGACCACTCGCAGACCGGCGACGTCGTCAAGGTGATCAATTCCCCCGAGCGGACCGTCAAGCCGGACAACGGCCTCAACGGCTGGAACATGGACTGGTCGCAGTGGGTGGCCGGCAGCGCGGTCAACTGACCCCGCGGCCCCACGGCAGTGACGCCGAGGGGTGACCGCGAGGGGTGACGGCGGCCGCGGCGCGGGACGTGCGCCGGGACCGCCGCTCATCCGTGAACAGGCCGACGCCCGGCCGCGCCCCAGGAGGACGGGGCGCGCCGGGCGTCGGCCTTGCTGTGTACGGGTGCCCGGCCGACCGGCACCGGAAAGCAGGTCGCGGCGCCGTCCTCCGTACAGTTGAGCGGGTGAGCGAGCGCGGAAGCAAAGGGCGGGGCGGGCCGTCGTCGCCGGCGGCCGGTGAACTGGTCGGGCAGGTGCTCGGCAGCGTCCGTTACGCGCCGGACGGCGAGCCGGCCGAGGACGCGATCGAGGCCGGCGCCTCGATGCTGGCCGCGGCCGAGGCCGGCTGGGAGGCGGTGAGCGCGGCCGTGGTCGCCGCCGCCGTGGCCGGGGTGCGGCAGTGTTGGGCGGGCGGCTGGTACCCCGCCGACCTGGAGCGGATCGTACGGCGCGAGACCCCCGGCACCACCCAGGCGGCCCTGGTCGTCGATGCCGTCGCCGCCGAGGCGGCCCGGCCGCCCGCCGCGCGTCCCCCGCGGGACCCCCGCTGGGCCGGTCAGCTGCGCGACCTCGGCGCCGAGGTCTGGTGGCCGTCCGACGGCGGCTATCTCGACGCGCTGGCCGCCCGCCGCCGCACCTCCCGCTTCGAGACCGCGTACGACGTGCTGGCGGCGCTGCGCACGCTCGCCCGGCTGCCCCGGATCACCCCGCTGCCGGCCCCGCCGCGGACCGCGGGGACGAGCGGCCCGGCCGGCGCCGCCGCGGACCGTGCCCTCGGCCGGATCCGCGGACTGCTCGCCAAGGCCGAGGCGACCGACTTCGCCGAGGAGGCGGAGGCGCTGTCCGCCAAGGCCCAGGAGCTGATGGCCCGGCACAGCATCGACGAGGCGCTCCTCGACCGCGCGGACGGCCCCCGCGGCGGGCGGACCGCCGGCCCGTCAGCGGTCCGGATCGGCATCGAGGGCCCGTACGAACAGGCCAAGGCGCTGCTGCTCGACGCGGTCGCGGCCGCCAACCGCTGCCGGGCCGTCTGGGCCGCCGACGTCGGCTTCTCCACCCTCGTCGGCTTCGCGTCCGACCTGGAGGCGGCCGAGATGCTCTACACCTCGCTGCTGCTCCAGGCCACCACCGCGATGCACCGCGCGGCCGACGGCCTCCCCCGCGCACGCAAGGAGCCGGGCGGCACCGGCGGTACGCCCCCCGCCCGCGGCCGCTCCCGCCGCACCCGGGACTTCCGGCAGACCTTCCTCGTCGCCTACGCCGACCGCATCCGCGACCGGCTCGCCGAGGCCACGGCCACCGCGACGGCCACCGCCTCCGCCGCGTCGACCCCCGCGGCCCCCGACCTCCTTCCGGTCCTCGCCGCCCGCGAACTGGCCGTCGAGGAGACCACCGGCGCCCTCTTCCCCGACACCGCCCCGGTCCGCCTGCGCGGCGTACGCGACGCGGACGGCTGGCACCAGGGACGGGCGGCAGCGGACCGGGCACGGCTGGGGGAGGGGTGAGCCCGGGGG
>NZ_SDIF01000114.1 GCF_004122735.1 Streptomyces sioyaensis
CACCCCCACCGCTCACCCAAGGGAGGCACCCCCTCGTGATATCCCGCTCCCACCGCCTCGCCCGAGGGGCGCTGGCCATCGGTCTGACGGCCACCCTCGGCGCGATCCTGCCGGTCCCTCCCGCCCGCGCCGCCGGAACCCCCGCACCCCGTACGGGATTCGAGACCAGCCACGGCGCCCGCTGGACCAGCGAGGCCGAGGAGCAGGCGTTCCTCACCGCCGTCGTCCGCCGATCCGCGCGCGTGCGGATCGACCGGATCGGCACCACCGCGCAGGGCCGTCCCCTGCGGCTCGTACGGATCGGTGCCCCGGCTCCCGCGCGCCCGGCGGACGTGCGGCGCGGCAACTCCGTCCTGCTGATCTGCTCCCAGCACGGTGACGAACCCTCCGGGCGCGAGGCCTGCCTGACCACCGTCCGCGACCTGGCCCTGTCCCGGGACCCGGCGACCCGGCGCTTCCTGGCCCACACCAGCGTCCTGGTCGTCCCGACCGCCAACCCCGACGGCCGGGCCGCCGACACCCGCGGCAACTCCCAGGGTGCGGACATCAACCGCGACCACCTCGCCCTGCAGACCGCCGAGGCCCGCGCGATGGCCGCCGTCCTGCGCGACTACCGCCCCGACACCGTCTACGACCTGCACGAGTACGGGCCCACCGTCCCGTACTACATGAAGGACGTGCTGTCGCTGTGGCCGCGCAACCTCAACACCGCGGACGCGGTGCACCGCGAAGCCGCCTCGCTCTCCCAGGACTTCGTGGCGACGGCCGTCCGCCGGGCCGGCTTCTCCGCCGGCGTATACGGCATCTGGACCGACCCGGAGACCGGCGACCCCGTCAAGCAGGTCGCGGGCGACGGCCAGGAGCGGATCCTGCGCAACACCGCGGGGGTGAAGGGCTCGATCGGGCTGCTGGTCGAGACCCGGGTCGACGCGCTGACCGACGCCGAGAAGGCCGACCCCGCACGCAACAACAGGCGCCGGGTGGACTCCCAGCTCGCCGCCCTCAAGGGCGCGTTCACCTTCCTCGACCGGCACCGCCCGCGGATCGAGGCGGCCACCGCCGCCGCCCGGGTCGCCGGGTACACCGACCGCGGCCCCGTCTACCTCGGCGGCGCGGACAACGAACCCGCCACCGACGCGCAGACCCTGGCCGATCCGCCCTGCGCCTACCGCCTGGACGCGGAACGGTTCGCGCAGGTCAAGGACGTGCTGGCGGGGCACGGGGTGCTCTGGAAGCGGGATCGCGAGGGCGTTGTCGTCCCGCTGCGCCAGCCGCTGCGCAGGCTCGTCCCCCTGCTGCTGGACCAACGGGCCGTCTATCACGTCACGGTGGCGACGCCCCTGAACGTCTGTCCCCGCGTGACCGGGGGGAACCGGTAGGCGACAGCGCCATGACGAAGGGGCCTGCCCGCGGCCGTCCGGCCGCGCGCAGGCCCCTGATCCGTCCGGGAACGGGCTACTTCTTGAAGCCGTAGTCCATCAGCTTCTTGGCGTCCGCGGTGCGATTGGCCACCGAGGAGGAGGCCAGGACCGTGCCGATGACGGTCTTGCTGCCCCGGGTGGCGGCGAAGACCAGGCAGTACTTGGCCTCCGGGCCCGAGCCGGTCTTGACGCCGATGGTGCCCGCGTAGCTGCCCAGCAGATTGTTGGTGTTGGTCCACGACATGTAGCGGTAGCCACCGCTCTTCGTCGTGACCTTCTGCTTGGTCGACTTGGTCTTCACGACCGTACGGAACGTGGAGTACTTCATCGCGTTGCTGGCGATCTTCGTCAGGTCACGCGGGGTCGAGTAGTTCCCGCCGCTGCCGATGCCGTCGAACGAGTCGAAGTGCGTGTTCGTCAGGCCGAGGCCCTTGGCGGTGGAGTTCATCTTGCCGATGAAGGACTTCACCCGCGCGGCCCGGGTGGACCCGCTGCCGAACTTGTCGGCCAGTGCGTACGCCGCGTCGCAGCCGGACGGCAGCATGAGCCCGTACAGCAGCTGGCGGACGGTGACCTTGTCACCGACGATCAGATGGGCCGACGACGCCGTCTTCGAGACGATGTAGTCGCTGTACGCCTTCTGGACCGTCACCTTGGAATCGAGGTCGAGGTTCGGCTGGGCCAGCACCACCCGGGCCGTCATGATCTTGGTGGTGGAGCCGGTGGAGAGCCGGGTGTCCGCGGCCTTGGTGAAGAGGCTCGCCCCCGTGCCGTTGTTCATCACGTAACCGCCCTTGGCGGTGATCGTGGGCGTGTTGAGCGTGGCGGCCTGCGCCGGGGCGGTGAACGCCCCCGCCGTCAGGACGGCTCCCGCGGTGACGACCACCGCGGACACGCGCCGAATGCCCTTAATGCCGATTTTCAAGTGAATACTCCAAAGGAAATGCCCCTGCAGTGCGGCGCCATGAAAGTGCCGCTCGCTGGTGAGACGCGTGAGACGGGCGGATGGATGCGCCTGCGGAGCGGCAAATTTGTTCGTGTCCGGATGCCGCCCGGCACGGTGCGGCGTGGCGGGAAACCGCCCCGGAGCCTTGGCTACCGGCGGCCGCCCGTTCCGATCTCCCGTACGGTCCGCAGCACTTCGTCCGCACAGCCCCACGCCACCGTCACGCCCGCGCCGCCGTGCCCGTAGTTGTGCACGCACACCGCCCCGCCGGACAGCCGCTCCGCCGCCAGCCGCACCGCGGGGCGGGCCGGGCGGAGCCCCACCTTGTGCTCCCGGACGCGGGCCCCCGCCAGCTCGGGGAAGTGCCGGGCGCACCGTGCCACGATGGCCTGTGCCACCGCCGGATCGGGCTCCCGCGACCAGGCGTGCTCACGGGCCGTACCGCCGAGGACCAGGCCGTACGGCTGCGGCAGCAGATAGGTGGTGTCCGCCGCGCCGGTCTCGGCGGACACGAACCACTCCTCGATACCGGGGTTCTCCACGATCACCAACTGCCCCTGGACCGGGTGGACGTCCGGGTCGGGTACCAGGTCGCGCGCGCCCAGTCCCGAGCAGTTCACGACCAGGCCCGCCGCCCGGCCGGCCTCCTCCAGGGACGTGAGGGTGCGTCGCTCCACGGTCCCGCCGGCGGCCGTCAATCGCCGTTCCAGATACCGGAGATGGGCCGGCATGTCCACCAGCGGAGTCCGTGCCCGCCAGCCCGAGGCGCACCCGTCGAGGAGCTCCTCCCGGTGCGCCCGCCGCAGCCCGGGGACCGCCTCGTACCAGGCGGCCAGGCCGTCCTCGACGCCGTCGTCCGGCTCCCGCGGGGCGCGGTGTCCCTCGTCCGCCGCGTCCGGCACCGAGGCGTCCGCCATCGTGCCCGTCACCATCCGGGCGCCCGTCTCCTCCGGCCGCCGGGCGAGTTCGGCGAGCACCTGGAAGGACCGTACGGACCACTGCACCGCCCGCTCGTACGGCTGGATGCGGTACGGCCAGCACAGCCCGCCGGCCACCGCGGACGTCGTCCCGCCGGCCGCCTCACGGCTCACCACCCGTACCCGGCGCCCGTCCTCCGCCAGCGCGATCGCCGACGTCAGCCCGATCACGCCGCCGCCGATCACCCATACGTCGTCTGTCCTGATCGTCATGGAGCGACGCTAACCCGTGCGGTCCGCGAGGCCGAGGGCCTGGAAGCGGGGAGAACGGACGGGGGAGCGGAGGGGCCGAGCGGCGAGCCGGCCGGCCGGGCCGCCTGCCCGCCGCTCTCCTGTGATCTTGCGGTAACCCCGCGGCAGCGAAGTGGACAATCCCGGACCTTAGGCTGGTAGCACCACCGTCGGCCGATGTCGCCCTTCGGATCCTGCCGGACCGGCCTGCCGCGCCGTCCGAACGCCGTCGACTGAGGAGGCCCATGCTCCGCGCGCAGCGCGCCGTGCCCGCCTGGCTGGCTCACCCCTTCCGCTGGCAGCGGCTGCCCGTGCCCTGGGCGGCCGTGGCCCGCGGTGCGCTGTGTGCGGGGCCGCTGCTCGGCGCGGGCATCGCGACCGGCCACCCGGCGCCCGGCGTACTGGCCGGACTCGGCTCGATGCTGGCGGGGGTCAACGACCGGCCCGGCACCCGGCGTACCGGCATCGTCCATATCGGTCTGCCCGCCCTCGCCTCCGCGCTCGGCATGCTGATCGGCGCCTCGCTGCACGGCCGGTGCGGGCTGGTGGATCGTGCCGGCGCTGTTCGCCGTCGGCTTCGTCTCCGGCGCGGACAGCGTGGCCGGACCGGTGCGCTCCAACGCCGGGATGCAGATGCTGGCCGCCACCGTTCTGGGCGCCGGGATGCCGCTGCCCGGCGCGCCCTGGGCGAAGGCCCTCTATATGCTCGCCGGCTGCCTGTGGCTGCTCGCGCTGCGGCTCGTGCTGCGCTCACCGCGGCCCGCGGGCGGGGCGCTCAGCGGCGAGCGGGCGGCCGTCGCCACGGTCTTCGACGCGCTCGCCGACGCCCTGGGCGCGGCCGGCGGGCCCGGTGCCGAGCCCGCCCGGCGCCGGCTCACCGCGGCCCTGGACCGTGCCGACGAGGCGCTGCGGCTGCGCCGGCTCACCAGTCGGCTGCTGCGCCGGCCGGCCCGTACGGAAGAACTCCTGCTCACCGAGCGGTTCGCCGCGGCCACCGCGCTGTGCGAGGCCAGCGTGGCGCTGTTGTGGGAGGCCCGCCCGCTGCCGTCCCGAGTGGCGGACAGCCCCCGCCGGTTCGCCGACGCCCTGCGCACGGGTGGCTCCCCGGGCCGGCTGTCCGCCCCGGAGACCAGTACGGCCGCCCGCGGCGCCTTCGACCGGGCACTGCTGGACGCCGCCGTCGCGTTCGCCCGCCGGGAGCCGCTGCCCGCGGCGGAGCCGGGCCCCTCGCCGTCCGGCCGTCCCGGCTGGCGCAGGGTGCGGGCGGCCGTCGCCGGCGGGGCGCTGGCGGCCGTCGGCGGCCGGACCCGGCGCGGCCGCAGCCTGTTCGGGCCCGCCGGGCGGGACTACGGTCTGCGGGTCGCGGTCTGCATCGCCGCGAGCACCGCGGTGGCCCTGATGCTCCGCGCCGACCACTGGTACTGGCTCCCGGCGACCGCCACCTTTCTCGTCAAGCCGGACCTGGGACCGCTCTTCTCCCGTACGGTCAACCGCTTCGCGGGGACGGTCGCCGGTGTGCTGGTCTTCGCCGGGGCGGGACTGACGCTGACCGGCACCTGGTGGCCCGCGCTGGTGGCCGGTGCCGGCGGTGCGCTGCTGCCGTTCGCCACCCGCCACTTCGCGCTGCAGACCGTCGCGATCACCCTGATGGTGCTGTCGTTCGTGACGGTGAGCGGCGATCCCCAGGCGGCCGCCGAGCGGATCGTCGACACCTCCATCGCCTGCGGCATCGTCCTCGTCGTCGGGCATCTGCCGCACCTCGCCGATCCGCGCCGGCGGATCGGCCAGCGCGTGACCGCGGCGCTGCGGGCCGCCGAGGCCTTCCTGCGGCACGTCCTGGAAGCGGAACCGGGCGCCGACCCCACCGCGCGGCTGGCGCTGCGCCGCGCCGCCTACCGGGCGTTGGGCGAGGCCAGGGCGGCGGCGGAGACCGCCGCGGCCGAACTCGTCGCGGCCCGCGACCGCAACCCCGACTGGCTGACCGTCGTCACCGCGGCCGAACGCATCGTGGACGCCGCGACCGCCTGCGCGGTACGTCTCGACCACGGTGCCCACCGCCCGGGCACGGCCGAGGCCGAGCGGCTGTGCCGGGCGCTCGCCGCGATGGCCGAGGCCCTGGAGGACCCGGGCCGCGGGCCCGGCACCGCCGTGCCGGACCCCGATCTGCTGCCGGTGCCGGACTGCGCCACCCTCACCGACGTGGCGACGGAACTGGAGCGCATCCGCGGCTACGCGGGGGCCGGCTGACGGAAGACCATCCGGCCGACGGGCGACGATCCGCCCGCGCCGCTCGGCGGCCGGCAGCAGCAAGCACCCGTCCCGCTGCTGCCGTTGCCGCCGGCGGGCGTCAGCGGCCGCCCCGCTCCTTGCCCAGGAGCCCGGCCCGCCGCAGGGCGTCCGCCATCGCGTCGTTGGCCGGCCCGGCGTCCCGGCCGCCCCGGCGGTCACCGCCGCGCCGGCCGTCGCCGCCCTGCCGCTGTCGCGGGGCACCGCCCCGGCCGCCGTCCCGCGGAGCCCGGCCGCCGCCCGCGCCGCCGCGGCGCTCGCCGCCGCCCGCCGCCTGACCGCCCTTGCCGGGCTCGTCCTCCAGCCGCAGCGTCAGCGAGATCCGCTTGCGCGGAATGTCGACGTCGAGCACCTTGACCCGCACGATGTCGCCCGGCTTCACCACGTCCCGCGGGTCCTTGACGAAGGTCTTCGACATCGCCGAGACATGCACCAGACCGTCCTGGTGGACGCCGACGTCCACGAACGCCCCGAAGGCGGCGACATTGGTCACCACGCCCTCCAGGAGCATCCCCGGCTGGAGATCGCCGATCTTCTCCACGCCCTCCTTGAAGGCCGCGGTCTTGAAGACCGGACGCGGGTCGCGGCCCGGCTTCTCCAGCTCCTGGAGGATGTCGCTCACCGTCGGCAGACCGAAGGAGTCGTCGACGAAATCGGCGGCCTTCAGGGTGCGCAGCACCGTCGTGTTGCCGATCAGCGAGCCGACCTCGGTGTCCGCCGACTTCACCATCCGCCGCACCACCGGGTACGCCTCCGGGTGCACGCTGGAGGCGTCCAGCGGGTCGTCGCCGCCCCGGATCCGCAGGAAGCCCGCGCACTGCTCGTACGCCTTCGGGCCGAGCCGCGCCACGTCCTTGAGGGCCTTGCGGGAGCGGAACGGGCCGTTGCTGTCCCGGTGCGCGACGATGTTCTCGGCCAGGCCGGAACCGATGCCCGACACCCGCGAAAGCAGCGGCGCGGACGCGGTGTTGACGTCCACGCCGACGCCGTTCACACAGTCCTCGACGACCGCGTCGAGCGAGCGCGACAGCTTCACCTCGGACAGGTCGTGCTGGTACTGGCCCACCCCGATCGACTTCGGGTCGATCTTGACGAGCTCGGCCAGCGGGTCCTGGAGGCGCCGGGCGATGGACACCGCGCCGCGCAGCGAGACGTCCAGCTCGGGCAGCTCCTGCGAGGCGAACGCGGAGGCGGAGTACACCGAGGCACCGGCCTCGGACACCATCACCTTCGTCAGCTTCAGCTCCGGCTGCGCGGCGATCAGATCGGCCGCCAGCTTGTCGGTCTCGCGGGAGGCGGTGCCGTTGCCGATCGCGATCAGCTCGACGTCGTGCGCGCGGGCCAGCTTCGCGAGCGTGGCCAGCGAGGCGTCCCACTTCTGCTGCGGCACATGGGGGTAGATGGTCTCCGTGGCGGCCACCTTGCCGGTCGCGTCCACCACGGCGACCTTCACGCCCGTACGGAAACCGGGGTCCAGGCCCATCGTGGCGCGCGTGCCGGCGGGCGCCGCCAGCAGCAGATCGCGCAGGTTCGACGCGAAGACCCGTACCGCCTCGTCCTCGGCGGCCTGCCGCAGCCGCAGCCGCAGATCGATCCCCAGGTGTACCTGGATGCGGGTGCGCCAGGCCCACCGCACGGTGTCCTTGAGCCACTTGTCGGCCGGCCGGTCGCGGTCGGTGATGCCGAAGCGGTGCGCGATGGCCTGCTCGTAGGCGCTGGTGCCCTCGGTGACCGTCGAGGGGTCCTCCGGCTCCAGGGCGAGATCGAGGATCTCCTCCTTCTCGCCGCGGAACATCGCCAGCACCCGGTGCGAGGGCAGCGCGGTGAACGGCTCGGCGAAGTCGAAGTAGTCGGCGAACTTCGCGCCGGCCTCCTCCTTGCCCTCGCGCACCTTCGCCGCGACCTGCCCGCGCGACCACATCCGCTCGCGCAGCTCACCGATCAGATCCGCGTCCTCGCCGAACCGCTCGGTCAGGATGGCCCGCGCGCCCTCCAGGGCGGCGGCCGCGTCGGCGACCCCCTTGTCGGCGTCCACGAACGCCGCGGCCGCCGCGGCCGGTTCCACCGACGGGTCGCTCAGCAGCCCGTCGGCGAGCGGCTCCAGGCCCGCCTCCCGGGCGATCTGCGCCTTGGTACGCCGCTTGGGCTTGAACGGGAGGTAGATGTCCTCCAGGCGCGCCTTGGAATCGGCGCCGCGGATCTGCGCCTCCAGGGCGGCGTCCAGCTTGCCCTGGGACCGTACGGACTCCAGGATCGCACCCCGCCGCTCCTCCAGCTCTCGCAGATAGCGCAGCCGCTCCTCCAACGAGCGCAGCTGCGCGTCGTCGAGCGTCTCGGTGGCTTCCTTGCGGTAGCGCGCGATGAACGGGACGGTCGAGCCGCCGTCGAGCAGTTCGACCGCGGCCTTCACCTGCCGCTCCTTGACGCCGAGCTCCCCGGCGATCCTCGCTTCGATGGACCCGAGGGCCCCGATGGGCTCAGTGGATGCCGTCACGTTGATCCTGACCTGCCTTCCAGCGCTTGCATGAGCCTGCATTGTGCCGGGTGGCGGGCCGCACTGTCGTGCCGCCCAGCCGGTGGGGAGTGTCCGCGCGGCTCCCCGGCCGCCCGGAGGCCGGGAGCCACGCCGCGCCCGCTCGGCGGCGCCGGGGGTGTGCGGACGGCCGCGCACACCCCCGCCGGAACGCCGGATTCGCCACCGCTCAGGGGACTTTGCCTCCGGGACGGGCTCCTGGACCGCCCGCCGGACTACTTGCCGAACAGCGTGGCCGGGAACGCCCCGGCCTCCATGACGGCGGTGGTGAAGCCGGTCGCCAGCTCGGTGAGCCGGGCCACGCCCGCGGCGCCCAGGTGCTCGTACGGCGCCCGGTCCAGCCGGTCCGTCGCCCGCTCCAGGTCCTTGCGCAGCTGCACCCCGGCCTCGGTCAACTCGCCCTCGGCGTCCAGCAGCCCGCGGTCGCGCAGCCGCTCCTGCGCGGCGCTCCAGTCCTCCTCCGACCAGCCACGGGTCGCCATGACGCCCTGGTAGCTCATCCCGCGGCCGCTGGCGGTGTGCGTGACCAGCGCCTCCAGGCCGTCGAGCCCGGCGTCCAGCAGCGCGGACAGATGGCCGTCGCCGCGGTGTTCGCGCAGCAGCGTCGCGGCGTGCCAGTAGGCCAGGTGCGGGGCGTCGGGCACCGGCAGGTCGGCGTGCGCGGCGTACAGCGGCCGGGCCCGGCGGGAACAGCCCTCGGCGGCGCGCAGCGCCAGCTCGGCCGCCTCTGCCATCTCCGGGGAGGCGACGGCCTCCGGGCCGAGCAGCCGGCGCAGCGTGGCGTCCGCGGCGCGCAGCCGGGCGTCCAGCACCGCCTGGGGAGTGGTGACCGTCCAGACCTGCGGGACGTGCCGCGCGACGAGCTCGTGCTTGAAGTTGTAGAAGGTGGCCGTGATGGTGCCCGGACCCACCGCGCCCATGGCCGCGCTCCGGCAGGCGAAGTAGGCGGCGCTGCGGTTCTCGATGCCCGCCTTCGCCATCTCCTCGGCGAGCTCCGGCGCGAAGTAGTGCGTGGAGTGGAACGGGTTGATGACGTGATGGCAGGTACGGCCGGCCTGCTCGGGCAGTGCGCTGGAAGTGGTCATGAGGGGAGGCTACCGACCGGTGGGTATGGAGCCGGCGCCGGGGCACCGGAACCGGCCGCACACCGGGGCCCGAAACCGGCCGCCCGCCGGGTCCCGAAGCCGGCCGCCCGCCGGGTCCCGAAGCCGGCCGCACGCCGCTCCCCACCCTGGTCATGGCAGGAAAGGTGGGAAACCTGTCATTGCTGCCGGACGTCGTGCTGCCGAGGATGGAGGCATGGAACAGCGCGAGGTACTCGTGGTCCTCTTCGACGGCGTGCAGGCGCTCGACGTCAGCGGACCGGTCGAGGTCTTCCACGGGGCGTCCCAGTCGGAGCCGGGCGCCTACCGGATCCGCACCGCCGGCCTCGACGGCACACCGGTCCGCACCACCAGCGGCCTGACGCTGGTCCCCGACCTCACGCTCGCCGAGGCCGGGGCGCCGCACACCCTGCTGGTGCCCGGCGGCCAGGGCACCCGCGCCCCCGACCCCCGGCTGATCGACTGGCTGCGCGACAACGCCCACCGCGCCCGGCGGAAGGTCTCGGTGTGCAGCGGAGCGCTGCTGCTGGCCGAGGCCGGGCTGCTGGACGGCCGCCGGGTGACCACCCACTGGATGCTCTGCGACACCCTCGCTCGACGGTTCCCCGCCCTGCGCGTCGAACCGGAGCCGATCTACGTACGCGACGGCGACGTGGCCACCTCCGCGGGCGTGACCGCCGGCATCGACCTCGCGCTGGCGCTGGTGGAGGAGGATCTCGGCCGGGACATCGCGCTGGCCGTCGCCCGGCACCTGGTCGTCTTCCTGCGCCGGCCGGGCAACCAGACCCAGTTCAGCGTCCAGCTCGCCGCCCAGACCGCCGAGCGGCGGCCGCTGCGCGACCTCCAGCAGTGGATCACCGAGCACCCCGCGGCGGATCTGTCCGTCGATGCCCTGGCGGACCGGGCGGGGCTGTCCCCGCGGCACTTCGCCCGGGCGTTCCGCGACGAGGTCGGCATGCCGCCGGGGCGCTATGTCGACCGGGTCCGGCTGGAGGCCGCCCGCCGGCGTCTGGAGGACACCGCCGACGGCATCGCGCAGGTCTCCCGCCACTGCGGCTACGGCACCCCCGAGGCGATGCGCCGCGCCTTCCTCCGGGCCCTGGGCACCTCCCCGGCCGAGTACCGCCGCCGCTTCCAGCCGGCCCGGCCGCCGGTGCCCGCGGCCTGAACCGGGCCGCCAGGACCACCGGCCGACACCGCTCCGCACTCCTACTGAACAGGAACCTGCCATGCAGCTCGCGATCCTTCTCTTCGACCGCTTCACCACCCTGGACGCCGTCGGCCCCTACGAAACCCTCAGCCGGCTGCCCGGCGCCGAAGCGGTCTTCGTCGGCGAACGCACCGGCCCCCACCGCAACGAACTCGGCTCGCTGGGACTGGTCGCCGACGCCACGCTGGCGGAGGTCACCGCGCCGGACATCCTCGTCGTGCCCGGCGGCCCGGGCCAGGCGGCGCAGATGGCGGACGGCCCGCTGCACGAGTGGATCCGCGCCGTGGACGCCGGCACCACCTGGACCACCTCGGTGTGCACCGGCTCGCTGATCCTCGGCGCCGCGGGCCTCCTCAAGGGGCGGCGGGCCACCTCGCACTGGCTCGCGCTGGACCAGCTGTCGGCGCTGGGCGCCGAGCCGACCGGGGAGCGGGTGGTCTTCGACGGCAAGTACGTCACGGCGGCCGGCGTCTCCTCCGGCATCGACATGGGGCTGACGCTGGCGGGCCGGATCGCCGGGGACACCGTGGCCCAAACGATCCAGCTCGGCATCGAATACGACCCGCAGCCGCCGTACGACGCGGGCTCCCCGGACAAGGCCCCGGCCGAGGTCACCGCGGCGCTGCGGGAGCAGAGCCGGTTCCTGCTGACGCAACAGCGGTGAGGGGCCACGCCTGACGCAACAGCGGTGAGGGGCCACGCCCCGGCGCCCGCGCGGCCCGGCCCGCTCAGCCCGCGGGCCAGGTGAAACGCGGCGCCCGGCGCTCCAGGAAGGCGGCGGCACCCTCCGCGGTGTCGCCGCTCGCGCGGGCCTGCGCGGCCCAGTGGGCGCCCCGCTCCTCGGCCTCGGCCGGCGGCACGTCCCAGGTGCCGTTGGCCAGTTCCTTCGCCGCGGTCTGCGTCAGCAGCGACCGGCTCGCCAGCACGGCCGAGAACTCCGCCACCCGCTTGTCCAGCCCGCCCTCCGCCAGCACCTCGTCCACCAGGCCCGTACGCAGCGCCCGCGCACAGCCGATCAACTCCCCGGAGAACAGCAGGTACTTGGCGGTGGAGAGGCCGACCAGCCGGACCAGCCGCCGGGTGGCGGACGCCGGATAGACCACCGCCAGCTTGGCCGGCGTCACCCCGAACAGCGCGCCCTCCTCCGCGAACCGCAGATCGCAGGCGGCCGCCAACTGGGCGCCGCCGCCCACGCAGTAGCCGCGTATCGCCGCCAGCGTCGGCCCGGGGAACGCCGCCAGCGCCTCCTCCGCCGCCACCGCCAGTCCCTGCGACTCACCGGCCGCATCCCGCAGCGCCCCGATGTCCGCCCCCGCACAGAACGTCCCGCCCTCCCCGGTCAGCACCAGCGACCGCACCGATCCGTCGGCCGCCAGCCGGTCCAGCAGCGGCGGCAGATCCCGCCACATCTGCACCGTCATCGCATTCCGCTTGCCGGTGTTGCTGATCGTGACGGTCGCGGTGCCGTCGCTGACATGTGTCTTCAGACCGGGTTCCATGCCCCGGATATTAGAGCGACCGCGCCGGGCCGGGCCGGATACCATCGGCCGCCTGATGTCAGCCACTCTCGTCGCCAAAGACCTCGCCGCCGGCCACGGCGAGCGCGTCCTGTTCTCCGGCCTCGATCTCGTCGTCGCTCCGGGCGATGTGATCGGCCTCGTCGGCGCCAACGGAGCGGGCAAGTCCACCCTGCTGCGCCTGCTGGCCGGCCTGGACACCCCGGAGGAGGGCAAGCTCGCGCTCAGCCCGCCCACCGCCACCGTCGGCCACCTCCCGCAGGAGCCCGACCGCCGCCCGGGGGAGACGGTGCGCGCCTTCCTGGCCCGCCGCACCGGCGTGGCCGCCGCCCAGCGCGCCCTGGACACCGCCACCGAGGCGCTGGTCGAGGAGCGGCCCGGCGCGGACGACGCCTACGCCACGGCCCTGGAGCGCTGGCTCGCGCTGGGCGCCGCCGACCTCGACGAACGGGCCGAGGAGACCGCCGCCCAGCTCGGCCTCTCCATCGGCCTTGACCAGCCGATGACGACGCTCTCCGGGGGCCAGGCCGCCCGCGCCTCGCTCGCCTCGCTCCTGCTCTCCCGCTACGACATCTTCCTGCTGGACGAGCCCACCAACGACCTCGATCTGGACGGTCTGCACCAGCTGGAGTCCTTCGTCACCGGGCTGCGCGCCGGCACCGTCCTGGTCAGCCACGACCGTGAGTTCCTGACCCGTACGGTCAGCCGCGTCCTCGAACTCGACCTCGCCCAGCAGCAGGTCAACACCTACGGCGGTGGCTACGCCTCCTACCTGGAGGAGCGCGAGCGGGCCCGGCGCCATGCCCGCGACCAGTACGAGGAGTACGCCGGCACCAGGGCCGCCCTGGAGACCCGGGCGCACACCCAGCGCAACTGGATGGAGAAGGGCGTCAAGAACGCCCGCCGCAAGGCGCCCGACAACGACAAGGTCGGCCGCAACGCCCGGGTCGAGGCGACCGAGAAGCAGGCCGCGAAGGCCAAGCAGACCCAGCGCCTGATCGAGCGGCTGGAGGTCGTCGAGGAGCCGCGCAAGGAGTGGGAGCTGCGGATGGAGATCGCCGCTGCCCCGCGAGCCGGTGCGGTGGTGGCCACCCTCCGCGGCGCCGGGGTGCAACGCGGCGCCTTCCGCTTCGGCCCGGTGGACCTCCAGATCGACTGGGCGGACCGGGTCGCCATCACTGGCCCCAACGGCGCCGGCAAGTCCACCCTGCTCGCCGCCCTCCTCGGCCGGCTGCCGCTGGACGAGGGGCACGCCGCCCTGGGACCCGGCGTGGTGGTCGGCGAGGTCGACCAGGCGCGCGGCCAGCTCTTCGGCGGCCAAGGCGGCGAGGAGCCGCTGATGGACTCCTTCCGGGCCCATGCCCCCGAGCTGTCGCCCGCCGATGTCCGCACCCTGCTCGCGAAGTTCGGGCTGAAGGCGGCGCATGTGCTCCGCCCGGCGCGCACCCTCTCGCCGGGCGAGCGGACCCGCGCCGCGCTCGCGCTCCTCCAGGGCCGCGGGGTCAACCTCCTCGTCCTGGACGAGCCGACCAACCACCTCGATCTGCCGGCCATCGAACAGCTGGAGTCGGCCCTCGCCTCGTACCCGGGCACCCTGCTGCTGGTCACCCACGACCGCCGGATGCTCGAAGCGGTGCACACCACCCGCCGGATCGAGGTCGACGCCGGGCGGATCACCGACCGGACGGTGTGAGCGCCGGGACCGCCCGCCCGCGACATCCGTGCGGATTATCGATTTGGCCCACAGGCCACCGCCCCGTAATGTGGTGTGCACCGACGCGGGGTGGAGCAGCTCGGTAGCTCGCTGGGCTCATAACCCAGAGGTCGCAGGTTCAAATCCTGTCCCCGCTACTGCAGAGGTACAGCCGGTCCGGTGCTCAGGCGCCGGGCCGGCTGTGTCGTAGGGCCGGACGGTCCCGAGGGCAGGCCGACCGCTCCGCGGCAGTCCGCGAGCGAGGCGCGAGACGGACAGGACCGGTCGCCGGGCCCACCGAATCACTCGGAAGCAGCCAAAAGGCGTCGATAGACGCTGACTTGTGGTCAGCGGCCCGGTCCGGACCAGCGCATTCCCAACACTCTTCCTGTGAGGATGCCTTCCGGACCCCCCGCAGAGCCCCCCGAAGAGCTGACCTCCCCGCTCGCGTACGAAGGTGTCTGGCGGTTCACCGCGCCGGCACTGGAGGCCTCGGTGCCGCTGGCCCGGCACGCGGTCCGGGATCTGCTCGCCGAACAGCGCGTGCCCGTGGCCGCCGACATCATGGACGGGCTGCTGCTCATCGTCTCCGAACTCGTCACCAACGCCGTCCGGCACGCCGCCCTGCTCTCGCCGCAGATCGCCGTACAGCTCACCATCGGTGCGAACTGGCTGGCGGTCGCGGTCGAGGACAGCCACCCCTACCGCCCCAAGGCACTGGAGGCGGATCAGGGTGACGTCGGCGGACGCGGCCTGTGGCTGGTCAAGACCGTCACCGCGGAGGCGGGCGGCAAATGCGGTGTGGAGCTCACGGCGAACGGCGGCAAGGCCATCTGGGCCGAGCTTCCGCTCACCCCGCTCGCTACCAGCCCGCCGACCGTCCGGTGAGTTCGCGCACCGCGGGGCGCGCCGCGTCCAGCACGGTCATGAACCACGCGGAGAACGGCGCCTCGGCGTGCCGCTCGGCCAGCTCCTGAGGCGTCACGAAGGCGATCTCGCCGATCTCCTCCGGGTCGGGCGCCGGCTCGGCCCGCACCAGCCCGACGAACAGGTGGTTGTACTCCTGCTCCACGAGGCCGGAGGCCGGATCGGGATGGTTGTAGCGCACCGTGCCGGCCTCGGCCAGCAGGGAGGGGGCCAGACCGAGCTCCTCGGCCGTGCGGCGCGCCGCGGCCGCGAACGGCGCCTCACCGGGATACGGGTGACCGCAGCAGGTGTTGGACCACACACCGGGGGAGTGGTACTTCCCCAGGGCACGGCGCTGGAGCAGCAGGCGGCCCTTCTCGTCGAAGAGGAAGACCGAAAACGCACGGTGCAACTGCCCGGGAGGCTGGTGGGCGGCGAGCTTCTCCGCGGTGCCGATCGTCGTGCCGTCCTCGTCGACCAGCTCCAGCATGATCGGTTCGGCGGCGCCGCCCGGTGTGCTCACCGCCGGGTCCCCGGCGGTCTGTCCGTTGGCAGGTGTGATCGGCATGCCCATCCTTGTCGTCGGTCTTCGACGCCAAGTCTGCCCTAGTCAGGCCCCCATCAGCGGCACAGTGGGTGCGCGGCGCCACATGCCGGCGGGTGGACGGGGGTGTGCCCGTGGTGAGAGGGGCCACATCCGCCGCCGTGTGCGGGGTACCCGGCGCGACGGACGGGGGCGGCCCGGTCGTGGCACCGGGGCACGGCGACCGCCCGCCGGACGCGGGATGGCACGCACCACACCTGTCCCGGCACATCCCGCCCGCGGCGTGACCAGCCCTCCCATAAGGGGCACCGGATCGGCCGCCGGGGGCGCAGCGCAGTTGTTCATGCGCCGCCCGATCCACCATGATGATCGCGGCAGGCGCAGCCGTCGGTCACTCGATCGTGCGGTGAATGCGCGGTGAACGGCCGCATCCGGCGATCCGATAACCTCTGCCGACGTGCCACCCAGCCCCTCCGGGGGCGAGGTGTGCCACGCCCGCTGCCCGGGTAGTTCGTGTCGAATGCGGATCGACTTCGGACCGGCCTGGCTGCCTTGTCAGCTTCCAAGGAGTGAGTTCGTCTGTCGACCGCCATCCTCACCGGTTCGCCGGTCGCCGGGTCGCCGCTCGAAGCCGACCTGCGCACGCTGGGCTTTGACGTCCGTACGGCGAACGACGCCGCGGCCGCCGCCGAGCTGATCTCCGCGGTGCCCGCGCAGGAGCGGGTCGCCGTCGTCGACCCCCGCTTCGTCGGCCACCTGCACGCCCTGCGGCTGGCGCTGACCGACCCCCGCTTCCCGGCCGCGGCCGTACCGGGCGCGCTCACCGTGCAGCCCGAGGCCCGCGCCGCGCTGGCCCGTGCGGTCGGCAGGATCCCGGTCGGTGCCGGTACCGCCCACCTCACGGACGTCCTCACCGACACCCTCACCGCATCCCTGGACCGCGACGAGATCGGCCTGCACCGCGTCGAGCTGGGCAGCCTGGTCGCCACCGTCGCGCTCACCCCCGCCCAGCGCGAGGAGGCACGGGAGTCCGTCGCGGCCGTCGACGACGAGGCGGTCCGGCTGCGTACCGCCGTGAAGTCCCGCGACGGGTTCTTCACCACGTACGGCATCAGCCCCTACTCCCGCTACCTCGCCCGCTGGTGCGCACGGCGCGGGCTCACCCCCAACCAGGTCACCACCGCGTCCCTGGTCACCGCGCTGATCGCGGCCGGCTGCGCGGCCACCGGAACCCGCGGCGGCTTCGTCGCCGCCGGCCTTCTGCTGCTCTTCTCCTTCGTCCTGGACTGCACCGACGGGCAGCTCGCCCGCTACTCCCTGCAGTACTCGACGATGGGCGCCTGGCTGGACGCCACCTTCGACCGCGCCAAGGAGTACGCGTACTACGCGGGCCTGGCGCTGGGCGCGGCGCGCGGCGGGGACGACGTGTGGGCGCTGGCGCTCGGCGCGATGGTGCTGCAGACCTGCCGGCATGTCGTCGACTTCTCCTTCAACGAGGCGAACCACGACGCGAGCGCCAATACGAGCCCGACCGCGGCGCTCTCCGACAAGCTCGACAGCGTCGGCTGGACGGTCTGGGTGCGGCGCATGATCGTGCTGCCGATCGGTGAGCGCTGGGCCATGATCGCCGTGCTTACCGCGCTCACCACCCCGCGCATCGTCTTCTACGCCCTGCTGATCGGCTGTGCGCTGGCCGCCTGCTACACCACCGCGGGGCGGGTGCTGCGCTCGCTGACCCGGCGGGCCCGGCGCACCGACCGCGCCGCCCGGGCGCTGGCCGACCTCGCCGACTCCGGGCCGCTGGCCGAGCTGATCGCCGGCCGCGCCCGTGGTCGCGGCCGCACCGGTTCCTTCCTGGCTCCCGTCATGGCATTTCTCTCAGCCGCCGTGCTGCTGGTCTGGGTGATCTTCCAGGACGACCCGAGCTCCTGGCTCACCGTCGGCGTCGCCGTCTGCTCCGCGCTGCTGGCCGGTGCGGCCGTGTCCCGTCCGCTCAAGGGCGCCCTCGACTGGCTGGTGCCGCCCTTCTTCCGGGCCGGTGAATACGTCACGATCCTGGTGCTGGCCGCCCGCTCGGACGTCCCCGGAGCGCTGCCCGCGGCGTTCGGGCTGGTCGCGGCGGTCGCCTACCATCACTACGACACCGTCTACCGCATCCGCGGTGGCACCGGGGCCCCGCCGCGGTGGCTGGTCCGGGCAACCGGCGGGCACGAGGGACGCGTCCTTGTGGTCACCGTCCTCGCCGCCGCGCTGCCCCCCTCAGGTTTCACAATCGCGCTCACGGCCCTTGCCGTGGTCCTGGCGCTGCTGGTGCTCGTCGAGAGCATCCGCTTCTGGGTGTCCTCGCAAGCACCCGCCGTACACGATGAAGGAGAACCCGCATGATCGGCCTCGTGCTGGCTGCCGGCGCCGGACGGCGTCTGCGCCCCTACACCGACACCCTGCCCAAGGCTCTGGTGCCGGTCGACGGTGACACCACCATCCTCGACCTGACCCTCGGCAACTTCGCCGAGATCGGCCTGACCGAGGTCGCGATCATCGTCGGCTACCGCAAGGAGGCCGTCTACGAGCGCAAGGAGGCCCTGGAGCAGAAGTACGGCCTCAAGCTCACCCTCATCGACAACGACAAGGCCGAGGAGTGGAACAACGCCTACTCCCTGTGGTGCGGGCGTGACTCCATCAAGCACACCGTGATCCTCGCCAACGGCGACACCGTGCACCCGGTCTCCGTCGAGAAGACCCTGCTCGCCGCCCGCGGCAACGGCCAGAAGATCATCCTCGCGCTGGACACCGTCAAGCAGCTCGCGGACGAGGAGATGAAGGTCGTCGTGGACCCCGCCAAGGGCGTCCAGAAGATCACCAAGCTGATGGACCCGGCCGAGGCGACCGGCGAGTACATCGGTGTCACCCTCATCGAGGGCGAGGCCGCCGAGGAGCTGGCCGACGCCCTGAAGACCACCTTCGAGCGGGACCCCGACCTCTACTACGAGGACGGCTACCAGGAGCTGGTCAACCGCGGCTTCAAGGTGGACGTGGCGCCGATCGGCGACGTCAAGTGGGTCGAGATCGACAACCACGACGACCTGGCGAAGGGCCGTGACATCGCATGCCAGTACTGACCCGCCTCATTCCGTCCCCGGTCGTCGTTGACATCAACGCCGGCGCCCTGGACGACCTGGCGGGCCTGCTGGCCGATCAGCGCATCTCCGCGTCCGGCAAGCTCGCCATCGCGATCAGCGGCGGCTCGGGGGCCCGGCTGCGGGAGCGGCTGTCGCCCGCGCTGCCGGGCGCGGAGTGGTACGAGGTCGACGGCGGCACCCTGGACGACGCGATCAAGCTTGCCGACGCCATGAAGAAGGGGCACTACGACGCGGTCGTGGGCCTGGGCGGCGGCAAGATCATCGACTGTGCCAAGTTCGCCGCCGCGCGCATCGGCCTGCCGCTGGTCGCCGTCGCGACGAACCTGTCGCACGACGGCCTGTGCTCGCCGGTCGCCACCCTCGACAACGACGCCGGCCGCGGCTCCTACGGTGTGCCGAACCCGATCGCCGTGGTGATCGACCTCGACATCATCCGCGAGGCCCCGGTCCGGTTCGTCCGCTCCGGCATCGGTGACGCGATCTCCAACATCTCCGCGGTCGCGGACTGGGAGCTCGCCCACCGCGAGACCGGCGAGGACCTCGACGGGCTGGCCGCCGCCATGGCCCGCCAGGCCGGCGAGGCCGTGCTGCGCCACCCCGGCGGCGTCGGCGACGACAAGTTCCTCCAGGTGCTGGCCGAGGGCCTGGTCCTCACCGGGATCTCGATGTCGGTCGCGGGCGACAGCCGTCCGGCCTCCGGCGCCTGCCACGAGATCAACCACGCCTTCGACCTCCTCTTCCCCAAGCGCGCGGCGAGCCACGGCGAGCAGTGCGGCCTCGGCGCCGCGTTCGCCACGCATCTGCGCGGGGACACGGAGACCCGTGACCTGATGGTCGAGGTGCTGCGCCGGCACGGTCTGCCGGTCACGCCGGGTGAGATCGGCTTCACCGACGAGGAATTCGTCCAGGTCGTCGCCTACGCACCCAAGACCCGCCCCGGGCGCTACACGATCCTGGAGCACCTCGACCTGTCCACCGACCAGATCAGGGACGCTTACGCCGACTATGCAGAAGCCATCGGTAGCTGAGCTCCGCCCGGTCGTTCACCCCCCGGGGGTGAAGGACCGGCGGAGCGGCGAGCACTGGGCCGGCCGGCTCTACATGCGCGAGCTCTCGCTGCGCATCGACCGGCACCTGGTGAACACGCGGATCACGCCCAACCAGCTGACCTACGTGATGACCGTCGCCGGCGTCCTCGCCGCCCCCGCCCTGTTGGTGCCGGGGATCGCGGGGGCTCTGCTCGGCGTGCTGATGGTCCAGCTCTACCTGCTGCTCGACTGCGTCGACGGCGAGGTCGCCCGCTGGAAGAAGCAGTTCTCGCTGGGCGGGGTGTACCTGGACCGGGTCGGCGCCTACCTGTGCGACGCCGCGGTGCTCGTCGGTTTCGGGCTGCGCGCCGCGGACCTGTGGGGCTCCGGGCGGATCGACTGGCTGTGGGCGTTCCTCGGCACCCTCGCCGCTCTCGGCGCCATCCTGATCAAGGCCGAGACCGACCTCGTCGGCGTCGCCCGTCACCAGGGCGGGCTGCCGCCGGTCAAGGAGACGGCGTCCGAGCCGCGCTCGTCGGGCATGGCGCTGGCCCGCAAGGCGGCCGCGGCGCTGAAGTTCCACCGCCTGGTCCTCGGGGTCGAGGCCTCCCTGCTGATCCTGGTCCTGGCGGTCCTGGACACGGTCCGGGGCGACCTGTTCTTCTCGCGGCTCGGCGTCGCCGTGCTGGCCGGTATCGCGCTCCTGCAGACGCTGCTGCACCTGGTGTCCATCCTGGCGTCGAGCAGGCTGAAGTGAGGGGCGCGATGAAGGTCGGCGCGGTCATCATCACCATGGGCAACCGCCCCGAGGAGCTGCGCGCACTCCTGGACTCGGTCGCCAAGCAGGACGGCGATCCGGTCGAGATCGCCGTGGTCGGCAACGGTTCGCCGCTGCCCGAGCTCCCCGAGGGCATCCGGACCGTCGAGCTGCCCGAGAACGTCGGCATCCCGGCCGGCCGCAATGCCGGTATCGAGGCGTTCGGCCCCGGTGGCCGGGATGTCGATGTGCTGCTCTTCCTCGACGACGACGGGCTGCTGGCCGGCGAGGACACCGCCGAGCTGTGCCGCCAGGCCTTCGCCGCGGAC
This sequence comes from Streptomyces sioyaensis, assembly GCF_004122735.1. GTDB lineage: Bacteria > Actinomycetota > Actinomycetes > Streptomycetales > Streptomycetaceae > Streptomyces > Streptomyces sioyaensis. The sequence goes on from NZ_SDIF01000114.1 coordinate 20,622, forward strand.
CCCCGGCTCGGCATCATCAGCTTCCGGATCGCCGACCCGGACACCGGCGAGACCCAGCGCCGGCACGTCCCGCGGCTGCGCGCCGCCGACCCGATGCGCTCGTCGCGGGTGACCACCTTCCTCGGCGGCGCGAACGCGGTCCGTACGACGGTCTTCGCGGAGGTCGGCGGGCTGCCCGACGACTTCTTCTACGCCCATGAGGAGACGGACCTGGCCTGGCGGGCGCTGGACGCGGGGTGGCTGATCGACTACCGCTCGGACATGGTCCTCTTCCACCCGACGACGGCCCCGGCCCGGCATGCGGTCTACCACCGCATGGTGGCCCGCAACCGCGTCTGGCTGGCCCGCCGCAACCTTCCCGCCCCGCTGGTGCCGGTCTACCTCGGTGTCTGGTTTCTGCTCACCCTCGTCCGCCGGCCGTCGCGGCCGGCGCTGCGGGCCTGGCTGGGCGGCTTCAAGGAGGGCTGGGTCTCGCCGTGCGGTCCCAGGCGCCCCATGAAGTGGGCTACCGTTTGGCGACTGACCCGACTGGGTCGCCCTCCCGTCATCTGACAAGCTCGTATCTGAGAGCATCAGGCGCGAACCGGGGCGTGGCCCCGGCAGCGCACCTTGAGGACGAAAGTGTCAACTGTGAGCGAGACCACGCACGACAGTGCGGTCGCCATGAGTGCCCCGCCATCTTCCGATGAGGGGCTCACTCCTGCCCAGCGGGCCCAGAAGTACGGGCTCTCGCAGAGCGGTGCCCGACCCGGCCTCCCGGAGTACATCGGGCAGCTGTGGCACCGCCGGCATTTCATCTCCGCCTTCGCCAGCGCCAAGCTGACCGCGCAGTACAGCCAGGCCAAGCTGGGACAGGTCTGGCAGGTGGCGACGCCGCTGCTGAACGCGCTCGTGTACTACTTGATCTTCGGCCTGCTGATCGGCACCCGGAAGGGCGTCCCCGACTACGTCCCGTTCCTGGTCACCGGCGTCTTCATCTTCACCTTCACCCAGAGCTCGGTGATGGCCGGCACCCGGGCGATCTCCGGCAGCCTCGGCCTGGTGCGGGCGCTGCACTTCCCGCGGGCCTGTCTGCCGATCTCGTTCTGCCTGATGCAGCTGCAGCAGCTGCTGTTCTCCATGGGCGTGCTGGTGATCATCCTGCTCGGCTTCGGGCAGGTGCCGACGTGGTCGTGGCTGCTGGTGTTCCCGGCGCTGGCGCTGCAGTTCGTCTTCAACACCGGTCTGGCGATGGTCATGGCGCGGCTGGGGTCGAAGACCCCCGACCTGGCGCAGCTGATGCCCTTCATCATGCGGACGTGGATGTACGCGTCCGGCGTGATGTTCAGCATCGACCTGATCCTCAAGGGCAAGGACGTCCCGCAGTTCGTGGTGGTGCTGCTGAACGGCAACCCCGCCGCGGTCTACATCGACCTGATGCGGTTCGCGCTGATCGACAGCTTCAAGGCGAGCCAGCTGCCGCCGCATGTGTGGGCGTTCGCCGGCGGCTGGGCGCTGCTGATGGGCGTCGTGGGTTTTGTGTACTTCTGGAAGGCCGAGGAGCGGTACGGACGTGGCTGAGCAGACCAACGGCGTCCAGCCGACCGAGGCGGCGCGGGAGCGCATCCCGACCGTGATCGCGGACGATCTGCACATCGTCTACCGCGTCTACGGCACGGGAGCCGGCAAGGGCAGCGC
>NZ_SDIF01000115.1 GCF_004122735.1 Streptomyces sioyaensis
GCCCCGGCGGCCACCGCCTGACCCCACCCAGCCACCGGACTCCCGGCTCCCGGCTCCCGGCTCCCGGCTCCCGGCTCCCGGCTCCCGGCTCCCGGCTCCCGGCTCCCGGCTCCCGGCTCAGGGTCTCCCCGAGACGCCCTCCGGGGCGCCCGCGGCATGGCCGCGCGCCCCTGCTCGCATTCCGCGCGCCGGGAATTCCGGAAGCGGGCCGGAATGGCTGCCGGCGCTCTCCTGAAGTGTCCTCGCCCGGAAGCCGACAAAGTGCAGGCGCACGTACCAAACACGTGCGCCACAGAAGGCTGATCGGCATCACGGGATGGCATCACAAGGCATTTGCCTTTGCCGTCCGTCACCTGCCGCGGCCCGTACTGCCGAAAGGGCGCAAAACCCGCGGCGGTGGGAATTGGCAGAAACCCTCGTGCGGGCCGCCGAGCGGGCATGGGCCCCGCCTGCCGTGCGCCGGCCACCGCGTCCGCCGGGACCCCCTCGGCGTCGGCCGCCTGGCGCCCGTCCGGCATGCCCTCGTACGGGCCGGCCCGGCCGGACGCGGGACGGCGGCGCAGCCCCCGTGCGGGCGGCCCCGGCGGCCCCGACGTGTCGTCAACTCCGGGGACAGCACTACTGGGAGGAACTCTGACCGTCCCTCAGGAAGGCGCCCGTGCCCGGCGCGGAAGGGCGCTGCGGACGACGCCGCCGGCCGCGGCCGGCAGGGCTCCCGGGGAATCGTGGCGCCCCGGTCAACAGCCGTACGGCGCATCCGGTGTTCACGTCCCCCGAAAGCGCGACCTCGCTTGCCGTTGCCCCGGATACCGGGCCGCTTCCCCTGGTCGAAGGGGGAGGACGCACAGCAATTTGCGATTCAGTTGATGCTTCACCCAAAATCGCCTTTTGGGTGGTGCCCGGAGCCGGACTTGAACCGGCACGGCCCGTAGGCCAGCGAGGTTTAAGCTCGCCGTGTCTGCATTCCACCATCCGGGCCTGGGATCCCCCATGCCGCCTCAAAGAGGGCAGCACGAGCGTAGCCCGCAGCGCACCGCAGAGTTCGGCCGCTCTTCCCGAGGTTGTCTTATTTTATTGGCAACTGAGGGAGCATCAGTGCCGGGTACAGGCCTTCGGCACATGCCTGAAGCCCGCCTAGGCGGGGAAGCCCCCGGGCGCAATTTCATGCCTGAATTGACGGAAACTCGACGCCCCCTCCACGCCCCGTCACCGCGGCGGGCCCGCCGCTCAGGCTGCTGCGGGTGCAGCAGCCGCATCGGGGCCCCTCTCCTCCCCAGGGATGACCGGGCCGTCCGCGGCTACGCCCCAGGGGTGGTCCAGGACGGTCACAACGGTTGACGTCCCCGGGCCGATGCCTGCTTCACGATGGAAATGTCCGCCTCCGCTTCACGGCCCGCGCCCGCGCGGCCGCCCGAACCAGGCCCTTCCACCTGACAGGAGCTCCTTCCCGTGACCCCGACCCACTCCGGCGTAACCACCGCCCAGCGCGCCACCGCAGTGGCTGCCCGCGCCACGGATCTCAGCAAGGTGTACGGACAGGGCGAGACCCAGGTGGTCGCCCTGGACGCGGTCTCCGTCGACTTCCACCAGGCCCAGTTCACCGCGATCATGGGCCCCTCCGGGTCCGGCAAGTCGACGCTGATGCACTGCATGGCCGGGCTGGACTCGATATCCGGCGGCTCCGCGCGCATCGGCGACACCGAACTGACCGGGCTGAAGGACAAGAAGCTCACCCAGCTCAGGCGCGACAAGATCGGCTTCATCTTCCAGGCGTTCAATCTGCTGCCGACCCTGAACGCCCTGGAGAACATCACCCTGCCCATGGACATCGCGGGCCGTAAGCCGGACCGCGCCTGGCTGGACCGGGTCGTGGAGACCGTCGGCCTGTCCGGCCGCCTCAAGCACCGCCCCAGCCAGCTCTCCGGCGGCCAGCAGCAGCGGGTCGCGGTCGCCCGCGCGCTCGCCTCCCGGCCCGAGATCATCTTCGCCGACGAGCCCACCGGAAACCTCGACTCGCGCTCCGGCGCCGAGGTCCTCGGCTTTCTGCGCAACTCGGTGCGGGAACTGGGCCAGACCGTGGTGATGGTGACCCACGACCCGGTCGCCGCCTCCTACGCGAACCGCGTCGTCTTCCTCGCCGACGGCCGGATCGTCGACGACATGCCCGATCCGACCGCCGACCTGGTGCTGGAGCGGATGAAGGGCTTCGACGCCAAGCGCCGCACGAGCTGATCAGCAGCCGTCACCCGACTTCCGGACCTCTTCTCCAGGACTGCCCCTCATGTTCCGTACCGCCTTGCGCAACGTGCTTGCGCACAAGGCCCGGCTGCTGATGACCGTCCTCGCCGTGATGCTCGGCGTGGCATTCGTCTCCGGCACCCTGGTCTTCACCTCGACCATCTCCGACGCGTACCAGGCCAGCTCGCAAAAGGGCTACGACAACGTCGACGTCGCCGTCCAGCAGCGGTCCTCCGACAGCCCGTCCGGCGCCCCCGGCGGGGACTCGAAGCCGAAGCTCGACCAGAAGCTGCTCGACAAGGCCGCCCAGGTGCCCGGCGCCGCGTCCGCCACCGGCACCGTCTCCGGCTTCACCGCCATCGCCGACAAGAAGGGCGAGCTGCTCGGCAACGGCTTCTCGACCACGGGCGGCAACTACTTCGCCGGCAAGGACGGCAAGGACGCCCGCTACCCGATGCGCAGCGGCGCCGCCCCCAAGGGTCCGCACGAGTTCGCGCTGGACGCGCACACCGCGGACAAGGCCGGCTACAAGGTCGGTGACACCGTCCGGCTCTCCGTCGACGGACCGGTCCGCGAGCAGAAGCTGACCGGCATCTTCACCACCGACGACGGGACGGTCGCGGCCGGCGGCAGCCTCGCGCTGTTCGACACCCCGACCGCCCAGAAGCTCTTCGCCATGCCGGGCGGCTTCAGCGAGATCGACGTCAAGGCCGCGCCGGGCACCTCGCAGAACGCCCTGAAGTCCGAGATCGACAAGGTCCTGCCCAAGGACGCCGCCGAGGCCACCACCGGCAAGCAGCTCGCCGACGACCAGGCCAAGATGATCGCCAAGAAGATGGACGGCATGAAGACCGGCCTGCTCGTCTTCGCCGGTATCGCGCTCTTCGTCGGCGTGTTCATCATCGCCAACACCTTCACCATGCTGGTCGCCCAGCGCACCAAGGAGCTGGCGCTGCTGCGCGCGGTCGGCGCCAGCCGCCGCCAGGTCACCCGCTCGGTGCTGATCGAGGCGACCGTCGTCGGCGCGATCGCCGCGGTCACCGGCATGGCCGCCGGTATCGGGATCGGCGCCGGACTGCGGGCGTTGATGAACAGCACCGGTGCGACCGTCCCCGACGGCCCCCTGGTGGTCTCGCCGTCCACCGTCCTGATCTCCCTCCTCGTCGGCATCGTCATCACCGTCCTGGCCGCCTGGCTGCCGGGCCGCCGCGCCGCCAAGATCCCGCCGGTCGCCGCGATGAACAGCGTGCACGCCACCGCCACCACCAAGTCGCTTGTGGTGCGCAACACCATCGGCGCGCTGTTCGCGGGCGCCGGTGCCGCCGGGGTGCTGGTCGCCACCGGCATGTCCGACGGCAAGGCCGTGATGGGCGGCGGCGCGTTCCTCCTGCTGATCGGTGTGTTCATCCTGACGCCGCTGCTGTCCCGGCCGCTGATCGCGCTGGCCGCACCCGTGCTGCGGGCCTTCGGGATCTCCGGCGGCCTCGCCCGGCAGAACGCGGTGCGCAATCCGCGCCGTACCGCCGCCACGGCCTCCGCGCTGATGGTCGGGCTGACGCTGATCACCGGCCTGACGGTGATCGCGGGCAGTGTGCAGAAGGGCATCGACAAGATGGCCACCGAGTCGCTCACGGCCGACTACGTCGTCTCCATGGCCAACAGCCTCCCGCTCTCCCCGGACGTGGCGAAGAAGCTCGACGGCCTGGACGAGGTCACCGCGGTCAGCCCACTGCGCATGTCCCCGTCCCGGATCGACGGCACCCCCCAGTCCCTGACCGGCGTCAACGGCAAGGACTTCGGCAAGCTCACCAAGCTCGACTTCACCAAGGGCGGCCTCGGCGACCTGCAGGGCGGCCGGGTGGTCGTGGACGATGCCACCGCCAAGGAGAAGGGCTGGCAGCCCGGTTCCCGCTTCCCGGTGACGTTCGAGGACGGCAAGAAGGGCACGCTGACCGTCTCGGGCGTCTACCAGGGCAACCAGATGATCCACGGCATCATCGTGGACAACGCCACCCTGGCCCCGCATCAGAAGCAGGTCACGGACCGGCAGGTGATGGTCAACACGAAGGACGGCACCAGTGACGCCGCCAAGGAATCGCTGGTCAAGGGGCTCGGCAAGAACCCGGCACTCGCCGTCTCCGACAAGAAGGACATCTCCGAGAGCATCTCGCAGGCGTTCAGCCTGATGCTGAACATGCTCTACGGGCTGCTGGCGATGGCCGTGATCGTCGCGGTGCTCGGTGTCATCAACACCCTGGCGATGTCGGTCTTCGAACGCTCGCAGGAGATCGGCATGCTGCGCGCCATCGGCCTGGACCGCCGCGGCATCAAGCGCATGGTGCGCCTGGAGTCGCTGGTGATCTCCCTCTTCGGCGGCGTGCTCGGCATCGGCCTGGGCGTCTTCTTCGGCTGGGCGGCCGGTGAGCTGATCAGCGGCTCGCTGGCGACGTACGAACTGGTGCTGCCCTGGGGGCGGATCGGCCTCTTCCTCGGGCTGGCCGCGCTCGTCGGTGTGCTCGCCGCGCTGTGGCCGGCGCGGCGAGCGGCCAGGCTCAACATGCTGGCCGCGATCAAGGCCGAGTAGCCGGTGCCGCTGTGCCGGGCCCGACCGGGCCCGGCACAGCGCGCGTCAGGCGGACCAGGTGCGCGCGCGCAGCGGCAGTCCGGAGTCGCCGGCCTCCGGCGTCCGCACGGCCAGCACCTGATTGACCCCTATGCGGTTCCGCTCGAACGACAGGGCCGAGGCCGCCATGTAGAGCCGCCAGACCCGGGCCCGTCCCGGTGACGTGAGCCGCGCCGCCTGCTCCCAGTGCTCTTCCAGATTGACCACCCACTGCCGCAGCGTCCGCGCGTAGTGCTCCCGGATCGCCTCCACGTCCCGCACCTCGAACCCGGCCTCCTCCAGCTGGCCGACGGTCCGGCCGAGCGGCGCCAGTTCGCCGTCCGGGAAGACATAGCGGTCGATGAACTCATCGACGTGGTAGGCCTCCTCGTCCGCGACCGGCCGCCGGGCGATCTGGTGGTTGAGCAGCCGCCCGCCGGGCTTGAGCAGGGAGTACAGCGCGCCGGCGTACTCCGCGTACTGCGCCCGGCCGACGTGCTCGGCCATCCCGACCGAGGAGATCGCGTCGAACGGCTCGTCGTGGACCTCGCGGTAGTCCTGCACCCGGATCTCGATCCGGTCGGCCAGCCCGGCCTCGGCGACGCGCTTACGGGCGAAGGTGGCCTGCTCCTCGGAGAGGGTGATGCCGACCGCCCGTACGCCGTACTCGCGGACCGCGTGCAGCACCATCGAGCCCCAGCCGCAGCCCACGTCCAGCAGCCGCATGCCCTCCTGGAGGCCGAGCTTGCGGCAGATCAGGTCGAGCTTGGCGCGCTGGGCGTCCTCCAGGGTGGCGACGCCCTCGTCGGCGGTCCCCCAGTACGCGCAGGAGTAGACCATGGACGGGCCCAGCACCAGGGAGTAGAAGCCGTTGCCGACGTCGTAGTGGTGGCTGATGGCCTCCTTGTCGCGCCGCAGGGTGTGCAGCGGCCCACGGCGCCGTCTGACCTCTTCCGCGGGCGGTGCCGGCGGGACCGGGGCGCCGGCCAGCGTCAGCAGCTCCCGGGCGGCGGCGCGGATCTCCGGGCGGGCCAGGGCGCGCAGCACGGCGGCGCGTTGCGGGGCGGGGCTGCCGGGGCGCTCCCAGATGAGTCCGGCGAGCAGGTCGAGCGCGGCGTAGAGGTCGCCCTCGATGTCGAGGTCGCCGGCCACCCAGGCGCGGGCCAGGCCCAGCTCACCCGGCCGGAACAGCATCCGGCGCAGCGCGCGGCGATGACGGATGACGAGCGTGGGTGCCCCCGGCGGGCCGGACTCGCTGCGGTCCCAGGCGCGGATGCGCACCGGCAGCGGCGCTCCCAGTACCTCCTCGGCGAGCTCGGTGAGCCGTCCAGCGGCCTCGGCCATGTCGCACACCTCCGTGTTGACGAGTCGGGTGAAAAAGCTTCACCCACCACGTAAACGCCAATGGGGCGCCCAGTTAGTCCCGTTCGCACGTAAGAGAACCGCACCTGCCCGCCTTTCGCCAGAGCGGACACGCCAAAGGGCGCCCGCCCCACGGATGGCGGACGCCCTTCGGGCTGGTCGGAGTACCCGACCGGGGTTTCAGGAAGCCTTGGCCTTCGGCTTGTCGGCGTCGGCCGCGGCAGCCGGCGCGGGCGCCGGCTTGGCCGCCTCGTAGAACTCCTCGCGGGGGTTCTCCATGGCGCCGAGCGAGACGACCTCGCGCTTGAGGAACATGGCCAGCGTCCAGTCGGCGAAGACCCGGATCTTGCGGTTGAACGTCGGCATCGCCATGCCGTGGTACGCGCGGTGCATGTACCAGGCGAGACGGCCCTTGAGCTTGATCTTCATCTTGCCCATGACGATCATCGCGACGCCCTTGTGCAGGCCCAGACCGGCGACCGCACCCTTGTTGGCGTGGCTGTACTCCTTCTGCGGGAAGCCCCGCATACCGGAGAGCACGTTGTCGCCGAGGACCTTGGCCTGCCGCAGCGCGTGCTGCGCGTTCGGCGGGCACCAGGCGTTCTCGTTGCCGTTCTTGCGGCCGACCAGGTCCGGGACCTGGGCGTTGTCGCCGGCGGCCCAGATGTAGTCGGTGCCCTGCACCTGGAGGGTGGCGGCGGTGTCGACGTGGCCGCGCGGGCCGAGCGGCAGACCGAAGCGGGCCAGCGCCGGGTTCGGCTTGACGCCCGCGGTCCACACGATGGTGTTGGAGTCGACCTCAAGGCCGTTGTTGAGCTTCACATGGCCGTCGACGCAGGAGTCCATGCCGGTCTTGAGGTAGACCTCGACGCCACGGCTCTCCAGGTGCTCCTTGCCGTACGCACCGAGCTTGGGACCGACCTCGGGGAGGATCTTGTCGGCGACGTCGACCAGCAGGAAGCGCATGTCCTCGCGCTTCACGTTGTTGTAGTACTTGGCGGCGTCGCGGGCCATGTCCTCGACCTCGCCGACGGTCTCCGCACCCGCGAAGCCACCGCCGACGAAAACGAAGGTCAGCGCCTTGCGGCGGACCTCTTCATCGGTCGTGGAGTCGGCCTTGTCCAGCTGCTCCAGCACGTGGTTGCGCAGGCCGATGGCCTCTTCCACGCCCTTCATACCGATGCCGCTCTCGGCCAGGCCGGGGATCGGGAAGGTACGGGAGACCGCTCCCATCGCGATGACCAGGTAGTCGAAGGGCAGCTCGTACGCCTCGCCGACCAGCGGGGCGACGGTGGCGACCTTGCGGTCCTGATCGATGGTGGTGACCCGGCCGGTGAGGACCTCCGCCTTGGGGAGCACGCGTCGTAGCGGCACCACGACGTGGCGGGGGGAGATGCTGCCGGCAGCAGCTTCGGGGAGGAAGGGCTGGTACGTCATGTACGAGCGCGGGTCGACGACCGTGACGGTCGCCTCGCCGTACCGCATCTGCTTGAGGATGCGGCGTGCCGCGTACAGGCCTACGTACCCACCGCCTACAACGAGGATCCTGGGACGCTCCGTGGTGCTCATGCAATCGAGTATCCACCCCCACATGGGGGGTCGCTCGTGAGCCCCTTCACAAGCATCCGGAGGGCGTCTGCTACACTCCGCCGGCTTCGTGATCGACGCCATAGTTCAAGAGGGAACCACCTTGCCATGGCGGGCGTTGGAGACCCCTGTTGATCAGGGATTGTGGGCCGCCGGACGACTGGACCACAGCCTGGGGGCACGCACCGCCAACTCCCCGGAAGCCGCGCATTCTCCGGGTCGAGAGGGCCCAGGACCTTCGAATAAGGGCCGGACGATCAGATTCTTCGTCCAAGGAGCGGTTTTTTCATGTGAAGGATTTCACGAACTTTCTCCGCGGACCTGCCCTCGGGGCCTTCCGGCACCCCGAAAACGCGCTCAGACGGGCATCACACCCGCTCAAAGGGCTGCTCGGCAGAGGCCGTTGCCGACCTCTGCCGCACCCCGCTCACCGCTAGTCGGCGATGCTCCAGGCAATGCCGTCCAGGATGTCGTGCTCGCTGACGACGACCTCCCCGGCGCCCGTCCGCTCCATGATCGACAGCAGCACGAGCGCACCCGCGGCGATCACATCGACCCGGCCCGGGTGCATGACCGGGATGGCCGCGCGCTCGGCATGGGTGGAGGACAGCAGCCGGCCGGTGATCTCGCGGACCTGCGCCAGGGAGAGCCGGGAGTGGTGAATGGCCTCGGAGTCGTACTGCTTCAGACCCAGCGCGATCGCGGCGACCGTGGTCACGGAGCCGGCCAGGCCCACGAGGGTGGCGGCCTCGCGCAGCGGGACGGTCTCCTCGGCGCGGTCCAGCGCCGAGGAGACATCGGCCTTTATGGCGGCGATCTGCCCGTCGGTCGGCGGGTCGCTGATCGCGCCCTCGTGCACCAGGTGCCGCTCGGTCATCCGTACGCAGCCGACGTCCACCGAGCGGGCGGCGCGGACGGCGCCGTCGCCGAGGACGAACTCGGTCGAGCCGCCGCCGATGTCGACCACGAGGAAGGGCTGGGCAAGGTCCGTCCGCCCGCTCAGCTCCTTGGTGGCGCCGGTGTAGGAGAACTCCGCCTCCTGGTCGCCCGTGATCACCTCGGGCTCCACGCCCAGGATGCCGACCACGCCGTTCACGAAGTCCTCGCGGTTCTCGGCGTCCCGGGAGGCGGAGGTCGCCACGAAGCGGACCTGCTCGGCGCCCAGTCCCTTGATCACCGCGGCGTACTCCCGGCAGGCCGCGAAGGTGCGCTCCAGCGCCTCGGGCGCCAGCCGTCCGGTGCGGTCCACGCCCTGGCCCAGCCGGACGATCTGCATCCGGCGGTCGAGGTCCTTCAGCTCGCCGGTCGCAGGGTCGGCGTCCGCGACCAGCAGCCGGATGGAGTTCGTACCGCAGTCGATGGCGGCGACCCGCTTCACGTGGCGTCTCCTTCGGGAGCGTCCTGGGCTTCGGGGGTGTTCCGGTCGTCGGAGGTGTCCTGGCAGGGGGTCACGCACGGCCCCTTCCGCCACCACTCCGGGAGCATCGCGAGGGCCTCGTCACCGAGCGGGTTGACACCCGGCCCGGCGGCCAGCGAGTGGCCGACGAGGACGTGCAGGCACTTGACCCGGTCGGGCATCCCGCCGGCGCTCGGGAAGCCCTGGAGCACCTCGATCGCGTCCCGCCGCCGGATGTAGTCCTCGTGGGCCGCCCGGTAGGCGGCGGCCAGTTCCGGGTCGGTCGCCAGCCGCTCGGACATCTCCTTCATCACGCCGTTGGCCTCCAGCGTGCCGATCGCGGAGGCCGCGCGCGGGCAGGTGAGGTAGTAGAGCGTGGGGAAGGGCGTGCCGTCCTCCAGGCGCGGCGCCGTCTCGACGACATCCGGCTGGCCGCAGGGGCAGCGGTGCGCGATGGCGCGCAGCCCGCGGGGCGGGCGGCCGAGCTGCTGCTTGAAGGCGGCGATGTCCGCGGCGGTGGGCTCGGTGGGCTCGGTCTGGGGCGGGGGGGTGTCCATGTGCGCTTTCGGTGAGGTGAGTGGTGAGCAGGGGCGGGCGGGCCGTCCTGCGTCCGACAGTACGGGCCGGCGCCCGCCGGCGGTACGGGCCCGGCCCTACCGCTTGTCGGCCGAGTCGACGGCGTCCCAGAGATTCTCGTACCAGGGAGGCTGTGCGGCCTGCGGCCCCTTCGGTGCGGAGCCGGTGCCGGAGCCGTCCTGGACGAGGTATCCGGTCTCGCCCGGCATGACGTAGTGAAGGTGCCGGCGGGCCTGTTGGCGGACGTACTCCGGGTCCTGCCAGCGGGCCTTCCGCTCGCGCAGCCGCTCCAGGGCGGCGCCGGCGTCCTGGGCCTTGCGGCGCTGCTCGGCGATGTCGGAGCGCTGGGAGACGTACTGCCTTATCGGATAGGCGAGGGCGACGACCAGCGAGCACATCACCAGGGCCAGCAGGGCGGCGCGGCCGGTGAGGCGGTTGCGGCGGGGCGGGCGGGCGCGGTAGACGCGGGCGGCGGCCTGCTCGCCGAGCGCCTTGAGTCGGGTCGCGGTCGAGAACCGGTCCGCGGGCACGTCGTCTCCCCTTCACTGACGGACGCCTGACTGCTGAAGCAGACGCGTCCCCGGCAACGGTACGGGACCGTTGCCGGGGACGTACGGGGTGCTGGGCGGTTGTCTCGCCCGATCAGCCCTTGCCGCGCCGGTCGGCCGGGGCGGCGGGCCGCCGTGGGTCAGCTGCCGTGACGGAACCGCGGGAAGGCGGAGCGGCCGGCGTAGACGGCGGCGTCGTCGAGGATCTCCTCGATGCGCAGCAGCTGGTTGTACTTGGCGACGCGCTCGGAGCGGGCCGGGGCGCCGGTCTTGATCTGGCCGCAGTTGGTGGCGACGGCGAGGTCGGCGATGGTGACGTCCTCGGTCTCACCGGAGCGGTGCGACATCATGCACTTGAAGCCGTTGCGCTGGGCCAGCTCGACGGCGTCCAGGGTCTCGGTCAGCGAGCCGATCTGGTTGACCTTCACCAGCAGCGCGTTGGCGGAGCCCTCCTCGATGCCGCGGGCGAGGCGCTCGGGGTTGGTGACGAACAGGTCGTCGCCGACGAGCTGCACCTTGGCGCCGAGCTTGTCGGTGATGACCTTCCAGCCGGCCCAGTCGTCCTCGAACAGCGGGTCCTCGATGGAGACCAGCGGGTAGGCCGCCACCAGCTCCTCGTAGTACTCGGTCATCTCGGCGGCCGAGCGGTCCTTGCCCTCGAACTGGTACTTGCCGTCCTTGTAGAACTCGGAGGCGGCGACGTCCAGCGCGAGCGCGATGTCCTGGCCGGGGGCGTAACCGGCCTGCTTGATCGCCTCCAGGATGAGGTCGAGGGCCTCGCGGTTGGAGCCCAGGTTGGGGGCGAAGCCGCCCTCGTCACCGAGGCCGGTGGACAGCCCGCGCTCCTTCAGGACCTTCTTGAGGGTGTGGTAGACCTCGGCGCCCCAGCGCAGCGCCTCGGAGAAGGACTCCGCGCCGATCGGGGCGATCATGAACTCCTGGATGTCCACGTTGGAGTCGGCGTGCGAGCCGCCGTTCAGGATGTTCATCATCGGGACGGGCAGGACGTGCGCGTTCGGGCCGCCCAGGTAGCGGAACAGCGGGAGGTCGCTGGCCTCGGAGGCGGCGTGCGCGACGGCGAGGGAGACGCCGAGGATGGCGTTGGCGCCGAGCGAGCCCTTGTTGTCGGTGGCGTCCAGGTCGAACATCGCCTGGTCGATCAGCCGCTGCTCGGTCGCGTCGTAGCCGACGAGCTCCGGGCCGATCTGCTCGATGACGGCCAGGACGGCCTTCTCCACGCCCTTGCCGAGGTAACGGTTCGGGTCGCCGTCACGAAGCTCGATGGCCTCGAAGGCACCGGTGGAGGCGCCGGACGGCACGGCGGCACGGCCGGTGCTGCCGTCGTCGAGGCCGACCTCGACCTCGACCGTGGGATTACCTCGCGAGTCGAGAATTTCGCGGGCTACGACGACGTCGATCGACGGCACGTTGTCTCCTTCGTGGGTATCTGGCGTTCTGCTGCATGAGCCTAACGGCCCCGGGCGCGTCCGCCTGCCCTTGGCCCGCTCCGTGGGACGGAATTGCGGAATGAAGAGCCCAAAGGCCCAGTTCACAGGACCTTTGGGCCCTTGTTCGCCAACCGGGACAAGGAGTGGATCGTGGCCGGTCACCGGCGTGCGGCTGCAGCGGATCTCACCCGGGCGCGACCCCGGGTGTGAGAAACCCCGCCGCGGCGCGCTGGGGGGAATGGCGCGCCGGGCGGGGCTGTCTCACGGAGGAAGCGGGCCCGCCGCTCGGGCCTGCCGGAGTTCCGGTGAGGAGGTGGCTCAGACGTTGAGCTTCTGGCCCGGGAGGATCAGGTTCGGGTTGCCGCCGATGACCGACTTGTTGGCCTCGTAGACCGACTTCCAGCTGGTGCCGTGAGCCTTGGCGATCTTGGCGAGGGTGTCGCCCGCCTTGACGGTGTAGTTGCCGTGGCCCATGGACTTGCGCTCGGTGGAGCGCGAGGCACGCTTCTCGGGGGCGGCCGGGGCCTTCTTGGCCTCGGTCTTGGTGTCCTGCTGCGGGGCGGACTTGGTCTGCGCCGAGGAGCCGGAGGTGTCGACGTTCGCGGCGGGGCCGCCGGCGGTCAGGTTGCCGGCACCGGCGCAGGTCCAGGCGCCCGGCCCCTGGATGGCGAGGAGCTTCTCGGCGGCGGCGATCTGCTGGCTCTTGGAGGCCAGGTCGGCGCGCGGCGCGTACTTGGTACCGCCGGCGGCGGCCCAGCTGGAGTTGGTGAACTGCAGGCCACCGTAGTAGCCGTTACCGGTGTTGATCGACCAGTTGCCGCCGGACTCGCACTGGGCGACCTTGTCCCAGGTGCTGACGGAGGCGGCGGAGGCGGAGGTGGCGCCCATCAGCGGGACGGCCACGGCAGCACCGGCGATACCGGCGAGGGTGGCGACGCGGACGGCCTTGGAGGGACGACTGTGCTTGCCTTTGTTGATCAGCATGGTTCGTTCGTTTCCTCACCGACGCCTGCGAGGTGAGCTGTCGGGTTCGGGCTGTGAGTGGCCCGGCCGTATGCGCTGCCGCATCTGGCTTCACCCCAAGCCGGTCGCCCGCTTTCACGGGCGGGGCCGGCACTTACCTTGGTTCCCCCGCTCCTGCCTACGGCGCTTGCGCGTCAACTGCCCCCGATCACCGGCAGGATTCGGCGTGTGACCGGAGGGCCCGCTTTGGCGAGCGGTCCTGACGTTAAGCAGCAACCCCCTTGGTGTTCAAACCCCACCATCTGAACCAAGTTGCCCGATTCCGATCACGAGTGGGACACATCTCCGCAGGTGGGGCCAGGTACGGCGAGGGTGGACGGTTCCGGGCCCCCTGAGGTCAACGAGACCCTTGTCTCACTTTCACCAAAGGGGGCGAAGGGGGATGAACTAGCCCGCGTTCTGCCCGAGATCGAGCACCTGGCCGGGCTGGATCAGGTCCGCGTCGGAGCCGATGACGCCCTCGTTGCGGTCGTAGAGCGCGGTCCAGCCGCCGGGCAGCCGGTGGGCCGTGGCGATGGCTGACAGGCTGTCACCCGGCCGCACGGTGTAGTCGCCGTCGGCCGCCGGGCCCGTACGGTGCGCGTCGCCGCCGCGCGAGGCATGCCGGCCGCCGGCGCCCCGGCCGCCGTCCTCGTCGCCCTGCCGGCCCTGACCGCTGCTCTGACCTGCTTCGTTGTCCGCACCGCCGCGGTGCCTGCCCGGTGCGGGCCGCTCCTGCGGCGTGCCGGAGGTGTCCGGGCGGCTGCCGCCGTCGGACGGGTCGGCGGACGGCGAGGGGTCCTCGTCCCGGTTGCCGGACGAGGGGTCCTCGTGCCGGTCGCCGGACGGCGCGCCGTCGGACGGGTCGGACGTGCCGGACCGGTCGTCGGTGCGGCCGGGGTCCGGCGCGTCGGACGAGGGCGTCGACCCGGTCGACTCGTCGGACGACCGGCCGCCCGTGTCGTCGCCCGGCTCGTCCTGCGTGCCCGTGGGGTCCGAGCCGCCGTCGTGCATGCCGGAGGATCCGGGCTGGTCCCAGGGGTCCGGGGAGTCGGACCCGTCGGACGGGTCGGGCTCCGGGGTGCTGGTGCTGCCGGGGTTGACCTCCGGCGCACGGCCGTCCCGGGTCAGCCCGGCGCTCTGCGCGCAGCTGCTCCAGACGTCCGGGCCGCGGTGGTCGAGGATCGACTCGGCCACCGCGATCTGCTGGGCGCGGCTGGCGAGGTCGGGGCGCGAGGCATAGGCCGAGCCGCCGTAGTTGTCCCACATCTCCTGGGTCAGCTGGAGGCCGCCGTAGTAGCCGTTGTCCGAGGCCGCGCTCCACACCCCGCCGCTCTCGCACAGGGCGACCTTGTCCCAGGTCGTGGTGTCGGCGGCGTGGGCGCCGCTCGCGCCGAGCAGCGGCAGGGCGATGCCGGCGCCGGTCACTCCCGCGGTGACAAAGATGGCCGGTGCCTGACGGGGGCGACGGTGTCGGCCGGTCCCGGAACGCATGCGGATGCCTTTCGCGCGGTGGAGTTGTCGGACGAGTTGTCCGACGGGCTTCCGGCCGGGCGGGCAGGGCAGCACCGTTACACCGGTTGACCGCGCCCCCGCTTCGGCCGATCGAATGAAGCCTGTCGATCGTCGATCGAAAGGTAGCCGGGGTCACGAGTAGTCACAAGCCGGTGTAGCGCAGATCACGCAATGGTTACGCGGCTGACACGCTGTCAAATATGCCCTTGCCGCTGGTCAGGAGCGCTCGGGGGTGAACTCCACCGGCAACGACCGCAGTCCGCGCATGATGAGCCCGCCGCGCCAGCGCAGATCGTCGGGTTCGGCGGCGAGCCGGAGGTCCGGGAGCCGGGTCAACAGCGTGGCGAGGGCGGTCTGTCCTTCGAGCCGGGCGAGCGGCGCACCCAGGCAGTAGTGGATGCCGTGCCCGTATCCCAGATGCTGGTTGTCCCGCCGGGTCAGGTCGAGGACGTCCGGCTCGTCGAAGCGCTCCGGGTCGCGGTCGGCGGCGGCCAGCACCACCAGGACCGGGTCGCCCGCGGCGATCCGCTGCCCGCCCAGCGTCAGCTCCTCGGTCGCGAACCGCCAGGTCGCCAGCTCCACGGGGCCGTCGTAGCGCAGCAGTTCCTCGATGCCGGTGCCGAGCAGGTCCAGGTCGCCCGCCTCGATCGACTTCTGCAGCAGCTCGCGCTGGGCGGGGTGGCGCAGCAGCGCGTAGGTGCCGTTGCCGATGAGGTTGACGGTGGTCTCGAAGCCGGCGAAGAGCAGGATGAAGGCCATCGCGGCGACCTCGTTCTCGGTGAGGTGCTCGCCGTGGTCGGAGGCGCGGATCAGCGCGGAGATCAGGTCCTCGTCGGGCTCGGCGGTGGCCCCGAGGGTCTCGCGCTTGCGGTGGATCAGCTCGGCGAGATAGCCGCGCATCTTCTTCACGGACCGGGCGACGCCGCCGCGCGGTCCCTTGCCGTGCCGGATCATCATGCCCGCCCAGTCGCGGAAGTCGTCCCGGTCCTCGCGCGGGACGCCCAGCAGATCGCAGATCGCGTAGATGGGCAGCGGGAACGCGAACTCGTGGATCAGATCGGCCTCACCGCGCCCCGCGAAGCCGTCGATGAGCCGGTCGGTCAGCTCCTGGACGCGCGGGGCGAAGGCAGCGACCCGGCGCGGGGTGAACGCCTTGGAGACCAGCCGGCGCAGCCGGGTGTGGTCCGGGGGGTCGATGTTGAGCAGGTGCGTCATCAGGTTGGCGCTGCGCTCCCCCGGGATGCCGATCTTGCCCTTGCCGTGCGCGGACTCGCTGTGGTGGACCGGGTTCTTGGACAGCCGGCCGTCGGCCAGCGCCTGCCGCGCCTCGGTGTAGCGGGTCACCAGCCAAGCCTCGACGCCGCTGGGCAGCCGGGTCCGGTGCACCGGCGCATGCTCCCGCAGCCAGGCGTACGCCGGGTACGGATCGGCGGCGAACTCCCAGGTGAACAGCTCGGGGACGGAGTCGGGGGCGGACTGGGCAGCAGCCTCGGCGGCGGTCTCGGCGGACGCTGCGGCCGGGCAGCCGGCCGGGGCGTCGGCGGCGGTGACCTGCCGCGGGCCGGGCTGGCGGGACTGGTGGGACTGGTGGGGCACCTTCCGACCGTAACCGGTGCGCGCGGCACGGCGCGCCCGCGCACCGGCCCGGGCCCCGCAGGCCCGTCCGCCGCTCCGGGCCCCCCTACTCCGGGTCCACCCCCAGCGCCGACAGGAACGCCAGCGCCGCCGGCGACGGCCCCTGGGCGCTCCACACCACCCGCTCGGTCCGCTCGGGCGCCGGCCGCACCCGTACGGTGCGCAGGCCGGGCAGCCCGGAGGCGGTGGGCTCGGGGACCATGCCGATGCCCAGACCGGCGCGCACCAGCTGCGCCAGGAACTCGACCGAGGTCACCTCGAACGCCACCTCGGAGTCGAGTCCCGCCGCACGGAACGCGTCGTCGCGCTGCCGGCGGGCCGCCGACCCCGCCATGTAGTCCACGAAGTTCTCCCGCGCCACCCGCGCCAGCGTGGTCCACTCCCGCCCGGCCAGCGGATGATCCGGCGGCACCACCGCGACCAGTTCGCTGCGTGCCAGCTCCTTCTCCCGTACGCCGGTGGTCCGCGCGGTGGGCACCATCCCGATGAAGGCGACGTCCAGCGCACCGTCGCGCACGCTCTCCACGAGCGGTTCGGTCATGTCCATCAGCAGGCTGATCTGCACCTGCGGATACCGGGTATGGAAATCGCCCAGCTCACGGGCGAGATCGACGGCCCCGACGGTGGAGATCGCCCCCACCGCCAGCCGGCCGCGCACCTCACCGGTGGCCGCCGCGACCTCGGCGCGGGCCCGCTCGGCCGCCTGGAGCGCCTGCCGGGCGACCGGGACGAAGGCCTCACCCGCGGCGGTCAGCCGGACGCTGCGGCTGGTCCGGTCGAAGAGCCGGGCGCCGAGCTCCTTCTCCAGCCGGGCGATCTGATGGCTGAGCGCGGACTGCACCACGTGGCAGCGCTCGGCGGCGCGGGTGAACCCGCCGGTCTCGGCCACCGCCACCACATAACGCATCTGTTGCAGCTCCACACCATCGACCCTAGGCGACACCCATCTCATTTCGAGATGTTTCCGATGAAAACGATGTGTTGGACTCATTGATTGGCGTCGCCCAGGGTGGAAAGTGTCCGCCGCCGCCGTGGCCGCGGGCGGCACAGGGGAGGTCGGGTCGTGAAGACCACGCACACAAAGGAGCCGGTCACCGGGGATACCTCGGCGACCGGACCGGGACTGGGGCGCGGCACGCTGCTGCTGATGTCGGTCGCCACCGGTCTGTCCGTCGCCGGCAACTACTTCGCCCAGCCGCTGCTGGACGTCATCGGCCGCGATCTGCACCTGTCCGCGGCCGTCGCCGCGCTGGTGGTGACCGTCGCCCAGGTCGGCTTCGGGCTCGGGCTGCTGCTGCTCGTGCCGCTCGGCGATCTGCTGGAGCGGCGCCGGCTGGCCGTCACCCTGACCGCGGCCACCGCCGTCTTCCTCACCGTCACGGCGAGCGCGCCGAACGCCGCGCTGCTGCTGACCGGCACCGCGCTGACCGGGCTGACCTCGGTCGCCGCCCAGGTCGTGGTGCCCTACGCGGCGACCCTCGCGGCCCCCGCCGAACGCGGCCGGACCGTCGGCACCGTGATGACCGGACTGCTGCTGGGCATCCTGCTGGCGCGCACGGCCGCCGGGCTGCTGGCCGACGTGGGCGGCTGGCGCACCGTGTACTGGGTGAACGCGGCGCTGATGCTGCTGATGGCGGTGCTGTTGCGGCTCAGGCTGCCCACGCTGCGCACCCCGGCCGGGCTGCGCTATCCGGCGCTGCTGCGCTCCATGCTGGCGCTGTTCGGCCAGGAGCCGGTGCTGCGCTGGCGGGCGGCGCTCGGGGCGCTGACCTTCGCGGGGTTCAGCGTGCTGTGGACGGCTCTGGCGTTCTTGATGTCCGGCCCGTCGTACGGCTGGCAGGAGTCGGCCATCGGGCTGCTGGGTCTGGTGGGCGCGGCCGGTTCGCTGTCCGCGTCGGCCGCCGGGCGGCTGGCGGACCGCGGTCTGGTGCACCACGTCAGCGGCGCCGGGGCGCTTCTGCTGCTGGGGTCCTGGGCCCTGCTCGCGGCCGGCGGGGCGGGCGGCGGCTGGTCGCTGGCGGCGCTGCTGGCCGGGGTGATCGTGCTGGACCTGTCCGTCCAGGCGATGCACATCAGCAACCAGCACCTGGTCTACGCGGTCCGCCCCGAGGCCCGTAACCGTCTCAACTCCGCCTATATGGCCAGCTACTTCGCCGGCGGTGCGGTGGGCTCGGCGCTGACCTCGGCGGTCTGGACCGCGGGGGGCTGGAGCGGGGTGTGCGTCCTGGGGGCGGCGCTGGCTGCAGCGGCGTTGCTGGTCTGGGCCGCGGATCTGCTGAGCCGGCGCCGCGCCCCTCGCCTCAGCGGCAGCTGACGGTCCTCACGCGGCGCCGCCCTCCGCGGCCAGCACCGCGTCCCGGTAGGCCCGGGCAGCCGCCCGCAGTGCCGCTTCGGGGTCCACCCCGTCCGCCTCGGCCCGTATCGCCATCGCCAGCAGCTCATAGCCGATGCCCTGGCCGGACGGCACCGCGACGTCGAGCCCCGCCGCCCGCGCCCGCGAGGCGAGCTTCGCCGCCAGCGCGAGACCGGGCTGGGCCAGCGGAACGCCCTCGGTCACCGACTCCCGCTGCTTCTCCTCGGCCTTCCTCCGCATCCAGTGCGCCTTGACGTCCGCCGGGGTCGCCGCGTCCTCCTCCCCGAAGACATGGGGATGGCGATGGATCAGCTTCTCCACGATCGTGCCCGCCACATCGTCGACGGAGAACGGCTCGTCCGGGTCGTCCTGGGCGATCCGGGCGTGGAAGACGACCTGGAGGAGCACGTCCCCCAGCTCCTCGCGCAGCTCCACCCGGTCGCCCGACTCGATGGCCTCGACCATCTCGTACGCCTCCTCCAGGCCGTACTTGGCGAGGTCCTGGTGCGTACGGATGCTGCTCCACGGGCACTCGGCGCGGATCCGGTCCATGACCTGGACGAGATCGAGGAGGCGGGCGCCGGGCAGGTCGTAGGAGCCGGGCAGCAGCTCCAGGTCGGGCATCGTCTCGCGGCCGGAACCGGCCAGCCGGGCCAGGCCGTCGGTCAGCGCGCTCTCGCCGTCCGCGGAGGTCAGGACGACGGCGGTGCGCGCTTCGGGGACGCAGTAATCGACCAGCTCGCGGGCGGTGAGGGACGCGGTCTCCACCTCGATGCCGGCCTCGCGCAGATAGGGCAGCTGCGGATGGCCGGCATCGGCGCACAGCACCCGCTGGGCCGCGCGCAGGATCTGCCACGCGGGCCAGGACAGCAGTCCGGGGGCGACCCGGTGGCTGGTGGTGAGCAGGACCAGGCGGCCGGTGCCGGTGCCCTCGGGGCGGGCGTCGGCGCCGGTCTGGGCGGCGGAGGCGTCAGCGTTCACGCCTCGAACGTAACGCACCCCACCGACAACGCCCGGCGCCGCCCGGCGGCGGGCCCCGGCCGCCGCCGCGGGCCCCGGCCGTACACCCCGGTCAGGCCTGTTCCTTGGCGGACGCCGGGGTGATCCACGGTTCCTTGGTCTCGCCGAGGATGACCTGCTGGTCGTCCCACTTGCCGAACCGCGGATTGACGTCGATCCCCAGGGAGCGGGACGTCTTGGCCAGCGCCCGGGCGAGCTTCTGCTGGCCCTGCGGAGTGCCGCGGTCCGCGCCGAGGTGCTGGGCGACGCCGTCGAGCAGCAGCTGGTTGTGGACCATGGTGTCGATCTCGTCGGGCGCGATGCCCTGCTGGAGCCACATCGCCTGCAGCCGCTCGGCACCGCCGGCCTGCCGCTCGGCGCCGGCCCGCCACCGCTGGACGTCGGCGCGGCTGACCGTCACCCCGGCGTCCTTCGCGCTGCGCGCCAGCACCTCGTCGAAGATCATCCCGTTGAGGGTGGCCAGGCTCAGCCGGCCGGTGTTCATGACGAGCTCGCGGCCTTGCGGGGACTCGGCCTGGGCGGTGCGCACGTTCTTCACCTTCGCCTGCAACTGCGCGACGGTGATCCGCTTCCCGTCCACGATGGCCGCCGCACCCGGATGCGCGGCGCTGCCACAGGCGGCGAGCAGCGGAGCCGCGGCCAGCAGTGCGGCGGTGGCGGATACGGAGAGCGCTGTCCTACGGCGGAACACATGGCCTCCCGGCAGATCGTGCGACGAAGTCTCGACCTTGGTGGATCGATGCTATGGAGTCGGCGTGGCCTGAGCCACTGCTTCGGGCAACGATCTGGGACGGGGCGGGTTTCTCCATCGGGATCCGCACCGAAACCGCTGTGCCGCGCGCCCGGGAGTCGCACGCCGACCCGCCACCCCGCGGCCCGGGCCCGCCCCGTCCGGGAACAGCCCCCTCCGGGAACGGAGCCGCACAACCCCACGTCTGACTCACTGCCGGGCCAGCCCAGGCGGGGAAAGGCAGGGCGTCGGTTCGAGTATCTTTTCGAGCTGGGGGAGAGTGAGGATCCGGATGAACACGGCCGCAGCAACGGCTGGGGATGCCCCCGGACGGGTTCCGGGAGCCGACGCCGGTACCGGTGTCGTACCACCACAGCGGGCGGCCGCGCCGGACGAGCCATCGGTCGCGGCCGACGGCGCACCGGCGGCGGTGCGCGACCGGCTGCGGCGCACCGCACACCGGCTGCGCGAGCGGACCGCTCCCCTGCGCGTCCCGCGTCTCGACCCGTACTGGACCGCCGGGTTCTTCTTCCTCGCCTATCTGGTGCTGGCCTGCTGGCGCTTCCGCACGCTGTCCACGTCCTCCTGGGACCTGGGCATATTCGAGCAGGCGATACGGGGCTACGCCCACTTCGGGGCCCCGATCGTGGACCTCAAGGGGCCGGGCACCAACATCCTGGGTGACCACTTCAGTCCCGTACTGGTCGTGCTCGCCCCCTTCTACCGGCTGTTCCCGTCATCCCTGACCCTGCTGATCGCGCAGGCCGCGCTGTTCGCGCTGTCGGTGCTTCCGGTCGCCCGCGCCGCGGCCCGCTCCCTGGGCCGCCTCCCGGGCCTGGCCATCGGCGTCGCGTACGGGCTGTCGTGGGGTGTGCAGAAGGCCGTCGACTTCGACTTCCACGAGATCGCCTTCGCACTGCCGCTGATCGCCTTCGCGCTCGAAGCGGTGCTGCGCGGGCGGTGGACCGCGGTGGTCTGCTGGGCCGCGCCGCTGGTGCTGGTCAAGGAGGACCTCGGGGTGACCGCGGCCACCATCGGTGCGCTCGCGCTGATACGTACCCGGCGGGCCAGCCCGCTGGCCATCGGGCTGGTCGCCTTCGGCCTCAGCGCCACCGCCGTCACCCTCGGCGTGCTGATACCCGGCTTCAACGGCTCCGGCTCCTACGACTACTGGACCAAGTTCGGAGCCGAGGGCGGCGGCGCCGCGATACCCCTCGCCACTGCCCTCCGCACCACGCTGTGGGTCCTGCTGCCCACCACCGGCCTGCTCGCCCTGCGCTCCCCTCTTCTCCTGGTCGCACTGCCCACCCTGGGCTGGCGCTTCCTCTCCCACGAGCCCCACTACTGGGGCACCGACTGGCACTACAACGCCGTACTGATGCCGGTGGTCTTCCTCGCGCTGATCGACGCGCTGCCGCGGATCCGGGTCTCCGCCCGCCCCCGGCTGCGCTCCTACGCCCACCATCTGCCGGCCGCCGTACTGGCCACGGCCCTCGCGCTGACCACCACCCTGCCGCTGAGCCGCCTCACCGAGGCGGCGACCTACCGCACCCCGCCGGCCGCCGTCGCCGCCGAGAAGCTGCTGGAGCGGATACCCGACGGTGCGACCGTGGAGTCCGACATCCGGCCGCTGAGCCGCCTCACCAGGCGCACCCGGGTCTTCTGGACCGGCGACACGGGTGGGCTGTCGCCCGATTACGTCGCCACCCAGCTGCGATCTGACCGCACACCGCGGCAGATGCTGGCGGACGCCATGGGGCGCCATCCCCGCTCCACGTATGTGCTGCTCGGCAGCACGGCGGATCTTTTGGTGTTCCATCGGACCTCTGCGCGGTGAAGGCTGCTTCCCACGTTGCCGGGTTTCCCGCCGTGTCGCTTCTGTGAGTTGTTGCCCGCCTTCGGCGGGAGCGGAAGTGGTTGTGGGGTGGGGCCCAGTAGCTGGGTGGTGGGTGGCGGGGGCAGGGGCTCCGGGGTGTGTTGTCGGACTGCTTCGCTT
>NZ_SDIF01000116.1 GCF_004122735.1 Streptomyces sioyaensis
GCCCCGACGCGGCAGCGCCCCAACTGCCCTCCGCCCCCACCCCCTTCAGCTGCGGCGGGAGGTGAGGGCGCAGGCGGCGGCGGTGGCGGCGGCCGCGATCAGGGCCGTGGCGGCGAGCGGCAGCCAGGGGGCGAGGACCGTGCCGTGGGCGGAGCCCGTGACCATGCCGGACAGGGCCGTGTTGGCGGGCGAGGCGCCCAGTACGAGCAGCAGCAGGACGGCGGTCAGGCTCGCCGGGATGCCCCAGGCGGGGCTGCGCAGCACCGGCCAGTTGCTCAGCGCGCCGATCGCGATGCCCATCAGCAGGCACGTCAGCGCGGTGAGCAGCCCGGCAACGGCCGCGGGCAGGACCGGGATGGCCACCCGCTGGTCATTGGAGCGCGGGTCGGCCAGCAGCGCGACCAGCCCCACGCCGGCCACCGCGAGCACCAGCGCGGCACCGGCCGCGGTCAGCACGGCGGCGAGGTGGGCCCGGCCGGGGCCGGCGGCCGCGGCAGCGCAATTGCGGGCGGCCGGCGGCTCGTTGGTGACGCAGATCCGGGTCAGCCATACGGCGACCGGCAGCAGGCCGCCGGCGGCGTAGCCGAACGAGCCGAGGATCGGGCTGCCGCCCTGCACACCGATGGCCAGCCAGGCGGCGTAGAGGATGACCGGGGGCAGCCAGCGGTGCGAGCCCATGAGCAGGGCCGCCTGGTAGCGGAGAAGAGCGGTCACGGGAGGGGCGCCTCGTCGGGTGCGGGGGTGGGGTGGTCTTCGGAGCCGGGGGCGGCGGTGTCGGACGCGGAGGTTCCGGAGGCGGCGGTTCCGGAGGCGGTGCCGTCGTCCGACTCCCGGGCGGCGGTGACCGCGCGGATGTGCCAGGGCGGGCGTGCGGTGAGCAGGGCGCGCAGCACGGCGTCGGAGTGGACGGCCGGGACCGTCAGCAGGGTCGTACCGTCCGGTCCCGGCGAGATCTCCGTTCCGCCGGGCAGCTGTGGCGCTCCGGCGGGTGCCCGGTCCGGCCCGGCGGGCAGCATGCTGCCCGGTGCGCCCTCGGCCTCGATGGTCACCCGGGGGCCGGTGACAGTCACCGGGCCCGCCGTCGGGGCGTGCGCGTCCTGGGCCAACACCCGCCCGTCCTCGACCCGGTAGCGGGCGTCGGCCGCGCCGGCCAGCCGTCGCGGGTCATGGTCGACGAAGACGACGGTGCCGCCGTCCGCGACCCGCTCGGCGACCGCCCGGTCGAGCACCTCGCGCGCGCTGCGGTCCAGCCCCGTCCAGGCCTCGTCGAGCACCAGGAGCCCGGGCTCGGCGAGCAGCGCCTGGGCGACGGCCACCTTCTGGCTCGTCCCCTTGGACAGCTCGGCCATCGGGGTCCGCGCGTGCCCGGCCGCCCCGAAGCGTTCGAGCCACTCGGTGGCGCGTCGGGCCGCTTCGGGACCGCGCAGGCCGTGGATGCGGCCGAGGTGGGTGAGGTAGCCGACGGCGGTGAAGGGCAGGGCGACCGGGAACCGTTCGGGCACATACGCGCTGCGCCGGCGGCCGGTGATCCGTCCGGCGCTGGGCCGGTCGATCCCGGCCAGCAGCCGCAGCAGCGTGGACTTCCCGCTGCCGTTGGCCCCCTCGATGCGCAGCAGTGCCGATACGGGCACGTCGAGTTGCACCTCCCGCAGCACCCAGGGGCCCCGCACCCCGTAGCGCCGCCCCACCCCGTCCAGCCTCATGCGTTCCGGCCCCCGTCTCCCGGCGACTCCCGCCGCGCCCTCACCGCGCCGACGGTAGCCGGACCGGCCGGCCGACGCCCGCGCGAGGACGCACCCCGCCCCGCCCCGCGCACGGCAACGCCGCGTGGGGCGAGCGGCGTTCCTGTGACGTACCGGCGGAGTCACCCGCTCCGGTCGGCGGGGGGCCGGTCCGCGGCGAGCGGGGGTGCCGACGGGAGCAATGACCGGTGGCCCTACCAGTGCCGGCGGGAGCAACGGCCGGAGGCCCTGTCGGTGCCGGCTGGCAGACTGGTCGAGTGACCAGCACCGAGACCGCCGGGCAGCAGCCCGGCAACAGCTCCGCCAGCGCGTTCACCCAGGCCGCGAACGACCGGGACGCGGCACCGCAGTTCGTGCTGCCGCTCGTCGCACGGATCGAGAAGGCCGACCCGCCGGCGCGTACCGACGCGCTGGAGACGGCGGCGCGGGCGGTGCTGGTGCTGCTGTCGGACGAGCGGTCGGCCGGGGACGGCGAATGGGCCGCGGCGGTGCGGGACTGGCAGGACGCCCGGATCCGGAAGGTGGTGCGGCGGGCGCGCGGCGCGGAGTGGCGGCGGGCCGGGGCGCTGCCCGGCATCACGGTCACCGGCGCCCGCGCCGAGGTGCGGGTCTTCCCCCCGGTGCCGCTGGACGGCTGGCCGAAGGAGCTGGCGCGGTTGCAGGTCTCGGGCACGGAGCTGGACGATCCGGAGCCGCCCGGGGCGCCCGCGCCCGACCGGCCGGTGCTGTGGCTCAACCCCGGGCTGGAGATGTCGGCGGGCAAGGAGATGGCGCAGGCCGGACACGCCGCGCACCTGGCGTGGTGGGAGCTGTCCGGTGTGGAGCGGGCGGCCTGGCGCGCGGCCGGGTTCCCGCTGTCCGTACGGTCCGCGGCGGCCGCGGAGTGGGAGACGCTCACCCGTAGCGGTCTGCCCGTCGTGCAGGATGCCGGCTTCACGGAGATCGCGCCCGGCTCCTGCACGGTGGTCGCCGACCACCCGGCGCTGCGCGGCGCGTTGCCGCCCACCGGCTGAGGCGGCGGGGCGCTTCCTGGGCGTGCGCGGTGACGTCGGCCAGGGCCGCAGGTGAACCTCAAATCAACCTCTGAACCCGATCGGTGCAGGATTCGGACCGCCGTGCCGGGTCAGGAGTACCCACACCACGGAAGAGGGGGAGCCATGCAGTGCCTGGGGACGGGGATCGGCTGGCGGCCGGAGATCGCTGCCGAGATAGCGGAGCTGCCCGGGGTGGACTGGGTCGAGGTGGTGGCGGAGAACATCTGCCCCGGTCATCTCCCGGACGCCCTGCGGGAGCTGCGCGCACGGGGCACCACCGTCATCCCGCACGGGGTCTCGCTCGGTCTGGGCGGCGCCGACCGTCCGGACGCCGGCCGGCTGACCGCGCTCGCCGAGCGCGCCACGGCACTGGACGCCCCGATGGTCACCGAGCACCTCGCCTTCGTCCGGGCCGGCGGGCCGCTGACCGCTTCGCCGCGGATGGAGGCGGGGCATCTGCTGCCCGTACCCCGCACCCGTGACGCGCTGGACGTGCTGTGCGAGAACGTGCGGATCGCCCAGGACGCCCTGCCGGTGCCGCTGGCGCTGGAGAACATCGCCGCGCTCATCAACTGGCCGGGCGAGGAGCTGACCGAGGGGCAGTTCCTCACCGAACTGGTCGAGCGGACCGGGGTGCGGCTGCTCATCGATGTCGCCAACCTCCATACGAACCACATCAACCGCGGCGAGGACCCGGCGGTCGCCCTGGACGGACTGCCGCTGGAGGCCCTCGCGTACGTCCATGTCGCGGGCGGTGTGGAGCGGGACGGGGTGTGGCACGACAGTCACGCCCACCCGGTGACCGAGCCGGTGCTGGACGTACTGGCCGAGCTGTGCGCCCGGACCACCCCGCCCGGCGTGCTGCTGGAGCGGGACGACGACTTCCCCGGGGGCGGGGAGCTGGCCGGCGAGCTCGACGCGATCCGCGGCGTGCTGAAGGGAGCCCGTCATGCCCGGGCCGCATGAGCCGGAGGCCGGACAGGCGGCCCGGGCCCGCGGCCGGCGGGCGGCGGAAGGCGCCGCCACCGCACCCGCCCCCGCTCCGGCCACCGCTCCCGTCGGCGAGGCCACCGCACCCGCACCCGCCCCCGCCGGCACGGACACCACGACCGACGCGGCACGGCAGCGACTCGCGCTCGCGCAGGCCGCGCTGCTGTCGGCACTGGTCGCCGGGACGCCGGCCCCCGAGGGATTCGACCACGCCCGGCTCCGGGTGCAGAGCCGGGCGCTGACCGCCAAGCGGGCCGATGTCGTCGCCAAGGTCGCGCCGGAGCTGCTCGGCATCCTCGGCACGGGCTACCGGGCCGCGTTCCTCGGCTATGCGCGCCACCGCCCCATGAGCGGCGGCTACCGCCAAGACGCCCTGGAGTTCGCGGCGTATCTGCTGGACCGGGGGCGCCCCGAAGACCCGGACGCACGGCGGCAGTTGCGGCGCTGGTGGACGGATCGCGCGGGGCCGCGGCCGCCGTCCGCGCGGCCCCTGGCCCGGCTGGTGCGCGCGGTGCGGCAGGCCCTGCCCCCGAGGTGACCGCGGCACCCCGCCCAGGAGGAGGGTGAGGCGGTGCGGTGCGGGACGCGTCGGCGGAGCCTGCGCCACCGCGGGGCGGGCTGCCCGCATGGTGAGAAACTTTGTGGCGGTAGGCAGTGCCGTACCGTAGAAAACGGGCTATGTCGCTCCTCTTCCTCCTTGTCGCCTGGTCGGCGGCGGTGCTGTCCTGTGCGCTGCTGTGCCGTGCCGCGGTCGCCGCCGCGCACATCACCCCGCCGGGCCCGCGGGCCGGCGCCCAGGCCGTCCCGGCTCCGGCCGCCGCGGAGCGCCGCGGCTCCGGTCTGACCCTGTACGAGATGGCCTACCTTTCCGGCGGACCGCACCGGCTCGCCGACGTGGTGCTGGTGCTGATGGCGCAGAAGCGGCGGCTGCTGCTCGCCGACACCGGCTGGGCCACCGTCGTCGACCCGGTCGGCACGGACGCCGTCGAGCGCGCCGCCCTCACCGCGATAGGCCCCGACGGGCAGCGCCGCATACCGGCCGTACGGGAGGCCCTGGTGAGCGACGACGCGGTGCGGCAGGTGGCGGACCGGCTGGAGACGGCGGGGCTGGCGCTGCCGGCCGCGGTCCGTCCGGGCATCAGCGGCGCCGTCCGCCTGGTCCGGGGCGCCGCCCTCCTGGTGCTGCTGTCCGCCGTCGCGACCTACTGGAGGGCGGCGCCCGGAGCGGACAGCGGGCCGGTCCTGGCCTGGTTCGCGGTGCCGCTGATCCTCACCCTCGGCACCTGGGCCGCGGCCCGCTTCGAGCTCCACCCGTACAGCGACTGGGCCACCACGGCGGGCGAGCGGCAGCTACCCGACGCCGCCGGCTCCCGCAGCGCCCCCGACTCCCCTGCCGCCCCGGCCGGCTCGCTCATCACTCTCGCCCTCCGCGGCCCCGCCGCCCTCACCGACCCCACCTTGCGCGCCGCGCTCCACTCATCCGGGGCATAGCCTCCGACACCGGTCCCTGGTGCTTTACATCGACAATGCGCGCCCCAACTATCCCTTTTGTATGCACACACGAAGGGACGGCCAGTGAGAGCACTTGCGTTGTACGGCACCATCGGGTCGCTGATGGTGACCGCCCTCGCCACTGCCCCGGCAGGCGGCGTCACGGGAGCCCCCGGCGCGCCACCCGCACCGGTCGCGCACCGCCTCGAATTCGGCCGCTGCGCACCGGTGGAGCATCTGCCGTCGTCCGTGGAGTGCGGCACGCTCACCGTTCCCCTGGACTACGCGCACCCCGACGGCAGGAAGATCCACCTCACCGTCAGCCGGGCCCGGGCCACCGCGCGCGGTGAGCGGCAGGGCGCCCTGGTCTTCAACCCCGGCGGCCCCGGCGCGTCCAGCATGGAGTTCCCGCTGTACGGCGGGCTGCCCAGGTGGAGCAAGCTGGCGCGCGCCTATGACTTCGTGGGCTACGCGCCGCGCGGCGTCGGCCGCTCGGCGCCGCTGTCGTGCCAGGACCCCGGGGCGTTCGCCAAGGCGCCCACCGACAGCCGGATGCACCCCGACGCGGCCTTCAAGCGCAAGAAGGTGGCGGAGGCGAGGGCGTACGCGCGTGGCTGCGTCCGCCGGGCCGGGTCCGCGCTGCCCTTCTACAACTCCGTCAACAACGCCCGTGACCTGGACATGCTGCGGGCCGCGCTCGGCGAGCGGCGGCTGACCTTCATGGGCGCCTCGTACGGGACGTACTTCGGTGCGGTCTACGCGACGCTCTTCCCCGGTCACGTCCGGCGGATGATCTTCGACAGCGTGGTCAACCCCGACCCCCGGCAGGTCTGGTACCGCAACAACCTCGACCAGGACGTCGCCTTCGAGCGCCGCTGGGGCGACTGGCTGCGCTGGGTCGCCAGGCACAACGGCCAGTACCACCTGGGCACCACCCGGCAGGCGGTGCAGCGGGCCTACAACACCGCCGTCACGAAGCTCCGCCGCACGCCCCTCAGCGGGAAGATCGGCGTGGGACAGCTGCAGTCGGCCTTCCTCAAGACCGGCTACAACGACGCCTTCTGGCCGCTGCGCGCCGAGGCGCTCTCGGGGTATCTGCACGGCGACCCCAAGCCGCTGATCGCCCAGGCCCTGCCCCGGCCCGCGGGCGCCGCCGCCGAGGAGAACAGCGCCGCCGTCTACACCGCCGTCGAGTGCAACGACGCCCGCTGGCCGCGCAGCTGGCAGACCTGGAACCGCGACAACACCGAGATCGCCCGGACCGCACCGTTCGAGACCTGGGACAACGCCTGGATGAATCTGCCGTGCGCCTTCTGGCCCGACCGGGCGGAGTCGGCCGATGCCGAGCTGGACGCCGCGGCACACCGGGCGGACCGCCCCGAGGCCGGCGGGGATCTGGTGAACGCCGCCGACCGTACGGCCGACGCCGCGCTCGACGGGGCGCTCCACGGTCAGCGCCGTCCGCTCGACGTCCACACCGCGCCCGGGGCGCTGCCGCCGGTGCTGCTGCTGGCCGCCGAGCGGGACGCGGCGACGCCGTACCGCGGCGCGGTGGAGCTGCAGCAGCGGCTGCCCGGCTCCTCGCTGGTCACCGAGAACGGGGCGGGCACCCACGGCATCGCCTTCAACGACAACGCCTGTGTGACCGCGTACGCCGAGGCGTATCTGCTGCACGGGAAGGTCCCGGCGCGCCGGGTGTACTGCGCACCGCGGGCCGAGCCGGTGCCCGGCCAGCAGGCGACCCGGTCGCAGCAGCACGCGCTGCCGGGCAAGTAGCCGGGGAACAGCACGAACAGCGCTGCGGGCCGTCCCCCGAGGGGGCGGCCCGCGGCGCTGTGCCCGGCCCCGGATCAGGCCAGGCCGGCGACCAGCTCGGCGACCGGCTTACGGCGACCGGTGTAGAACGGGACCTCCTCGCGGACGTGCATCCGCGCCTCGGAGCCGCGCAGATGGCGCATCAGGTCGACGATGCGGTAGAGCTCGTCGGCCTCGAAGGCCAGCACCCACTCGTAGTCGCCGAGCGAGAACGACGGCACGGTGTTGGCGCGCACGTCCGGGAAGCCGCGGGCCATCTTGCCGTGGTCGGCCAGCATCCGGCGGCGGTCCTCGTCGGGCAGGAGGTACCACTCGTAGGAGCGCACGAAGGGGTAGACGCTGACGTAGTTGCGGGCCACCTCGTCGGCCAGGAAGGCCGGGATGTGCGACTTGTTGAACTCGGCGGGGCGGTGCAGCGCCATGTTCGACCACACCGGCTCCAGCGCGCGGCCCAGACGGGTGCGGCGGAAGAGGTTGTACGCCTCCTGCAGGGCGTCCGAGCTCTCCGAGTGCCACCAGATCATGAGGTCGGCGTCGGCGCGCAGGCCGGACACGTCGTACGTGCCGCGGACCACCACGTCCTTGGCCGCGAGCTGCGCGAACAGCTCCTCGACCTCCTCGGCGTAGCCGCTGCGGTCGTCCGGGAGGACCTCGCGCAGCTTGAAGACCGACCAGAGGGTGTAGCGGATGACCTCGTTGAGGTCCTTGGCCTTCTTGCCGGCGTTCGGGGACTTCTCGGGCGCCGCGGGGGTGTGCGGCGCCGAAGCGGGGGTGGAAGCGTCTGTCATGTCGTCCATTCTCACTCGCCCGGGACCCGGTCCGCCGTCAGGGTCCCGAGGATCTCGTCGGCGGCGCGCCGTGCCGAGCCGATGCAGGCCGGGATGCCGACGCCGTCGTAGACCGCGCCGCACACCCGCAGCGCACCCGGCATCCGGGCGACCGCGGCGCGGATCCGGGCGACCCGCTCCAGATGGCCGACGGCGTACTGCGGCAGTCCGCCCTCCCAGCGGGTGACGGTGGCGGCGACCGGTTGGGCGGACAGGCCGACCGCCGCGCCGAGGTCGGCGAGCGAGAGCGCGACCAGCTCGGAGTCGTCGCGCTGGAGGTCGGCGGCGTCCTGGTAGCGGCCGAGGGAGGTGCGCAGCACGAACAGGTCGGGGTCGGCGTCGCCGACCCAGCCCCATTTGTGGCTGGAGAAGGTCGAGGCCTTGATCCGGCGGCCGTCGACGGGCGGCACGAGGAAGCCGCTGCCGGCGGGCACCCGGTCCAGGTCGGCGCGGCGGAAGGCCATGGTGACCAGCGCCATCGAGGCGTAGTCGACGGTGGCCAGCTCGGCGGCCGCGGCGGGCGAGCCCGGGCGCAGGAGGTGTGCCGCGGCGCCCGCGGGTGCGGCCATGACGACCGCGTCGGCGGTGAGCGTCCGGTCGCCGAGCCGGATCCGCCAGCCGTCGTCCCCGGCCCAGTGCAGCTCGTCCACGGCGGCGCCGCAGCGGATCTCGCCGCCGGCCCGGCGCACGGCGTCGGCGACGGCGGCCGGCAGGGTCCCGATCCCGCCGTCGATGCCCATGAAGACCGGGGCGTTCTGGGCCTGCCCGTTCTGCGGTGCGGTGGCGGCGGCGCGTGCCTGGAGGGCCCGTACGCCCTCGGTCAGGGAGCGCCGGGTGCGGGCGATCTCGAAGAGCTGCGGGACGGCGGCGCGCATCGAGATGCGGTAGGCGTCACCCGCGTAGACGCCGCCGAGCAGGGGCTCGACGAGCCGGTCGACGACCTCCCGGCCGAGCCGGGCGGCGACGTACTCGCCGACCGCGACGTCCTCGCCGGTCTCGGTCCGGGCCAGGGTCTCGTCCTCGGCGATCCGCGCCATGCCCTCCGGGGAGATCACACCGGAGGCAGCGAGCGGGGCGAGGTCCCCGGGCACGCCCATGACGTGGCCCTTGGGCATCGGGCGCAGCGCGTCGCGGGTCCACAGCGCCGCGGTGGCGGTGGCCGGCGGCTGCAGCCGGCCGCCGATCCCGACGGCGCGGGCGAGCTCCACCGCCTCCGGGCGCCGGGCCAGCATCGACTCGGCACCGAGGTCGACCGGGACGCCGGCGATCTCGCCCGCGTGCAGTTTGCCGCCGAGCCGGCCGGACGCCTCCAGGACGGTGACCCGGGCGCCGCCTTCGAGCAGACGGTGCGCGGCCGCCAGCCCGGAGATGCCTCCACCGATGACGACGGCATGACCGGGCCCGCGGCCCGTACTGGTGTGCGCTGCGCTCATGCCCCCACTCTCGCAGAGCCGGCCCCCGGGACGTCGCCCGGACCGCGGCCCGGGCGACAAGGCGCCGGAGCTCCGGCGCCGTTGGCGGTGCCCGGTCCGGCGGGCACGGTGACCGAGAGCCCCCGTTGACAGCGGGCAGCGGCGGGCAAAGACTCATGGTCATGGGCGGCGATCTTCGTGGCGGCCGCCGACCGTCGAGCCCGGGACAGCGAGGACAGCGCCTGATGACCGACCCACGCCTGCGGGATGTGTACATCGTCGATGCCGTACGGACCCCCGTCGGCAAGTACGGCGGCGCACTGGCCGGGGTCCGGCCGGACGACCTCGCCGCCCATGTGCTCAAGGCCCTGGTGGACCGCACCCCGGACCTCGATCCGGCGCGGATCGACGACGTCTGCTTCGGCGATGCCAACGGCGCCGGCGAGGACAACCGCAACGTGGCGCGGATGGCGGTGCTGCTGGCCGGGCTGCCGGTGACCGTTCCCGGCGTGACCGTGAACCGCCTGTGCGGGTCCGGCCTGGAGGCGGTCATCCAGGCGGCCCGGGCCATCGCGCACGGCGACGCACGGATCGCGGTGGCGGGCGGTGTGGAGTCGATGAGCCGCGCGCCGTATGTGCTGCGCAAGCCGGAACGCGCCTTCCCCGCGGGACATCAGGAGATGTTCTCCTCGACGCTGGGCTGGCGGATGGTCAACTCGCGGATGCGGCCGGAGTGGACGGTCGCGCTCGGCGAGGGCGCCGAGCTCATCGCCGACCGGTACGGCATCACCCGCGAACAGCAGGACGTCTTCGCGCTGGCCAGCCACCAGAAGGCGGTGCGCGCCTGGCAGGAGGGCGCCTACGACGCGGAGGTCGTGCCGCTGCCGGAGGTGGACCTGCTGCGCGACGAGACCATCCGCGAGGGCTCCTCCCTGGAGTCCCTCTCGAAGCTGAAGCCGGTGTTCCGTGCGGCCGGCGGCACGGTCACCGCCGGCAACTCCTCGCCGCTCAACGACGGTGCCGCGGCCCTGCTGCTGGTGGACGAGGAGGGCCTGCGGGCCACGGGACGCGAACCGCTGGCCCGTATCCGTGCGAGCGCGGTGACCGGCGTCGAGCCGCAGCTGTTCGGCCTGGGCCCGGTGGAGGCGGTACGCCGCGCGCTGGAGCGCTCCGGCCGCGGCTTCGGCGACATCGCGTCCTTCGAGCTCAACGAGGCCTTCGCGGCCCAGGCCCTGGGCTGCATCACCCAGTGGCCGGAACTCGACCCGTCGGTGGTGAACCCCCAAGGCGGCGCCATCGCCATCGGCCACCCCCTGGGGGCCTCCGGCGCCCGCCTGGCCGGCTCGGTGGCCCACCAGCTCGCCGCCCAGGGCTCGGGCACCGGCCTGGCCGCGCTCTGCATCGGGGTGGGGCAGGGGCTGGCGCTGGTCCTGGAGCGCTGAGCGGCGGCGCTCAGGCGCCTCGCGGCAGCAGCGGCGGACGGCCTGCCGCGCGCTGCCGCAGGCCGTCGGATCGCTCCGGATTCCGGGCCCGGCAGCCGGACCGGCCCGACGGCACGGCTCACCTCGTCGTTCGCCGTGGTCCACCGCTTGATCCACCGCCCGTCACACCGGCCGGCCCGGCAGTCGGCTCAGGGTTGTCCACAGGGCCACGCGCGGATCGCTGACGAGCCGTAACGTAGCGAGGGCGGGCGAAAGAGCCGCACGGCATGCGGCACGACACGGCACGCGGACAGACCCTAGGGCCACGAGGACGACAAGGGGGCCGGCATGACGGCGGAACGGCTGGTGATCGTCGGCGGCGACGCGGCAGGAATGGCCGCGGCCTCACAGGCCCGCCGGCTCAGGAAGCCCGGCGAGCTGGCCATCACCGCATTCGAGCGCAGCCATTTCACGTCGTACTCGGCCTGCGGGATCCCGTACTGGGTGGGCGGCGAGGTCGACGGCCCGGATGCGCTGATCGCCCGTACGGCGGCGGAGCACCGCGCCCGGGAGATCGATCTGCGGATGCGCACCGAGGTGACGGAACTCGACCTGGACCGCGGCCGGGTGCGTACCCGGGAGCTGGACAACGGCGGCCGGGAGACCTGGACGGGCTTCGACAAACTGGTGCTGGCGACCGGAGCGCGGCCGCGCCGCCCCCGGCTGCCGGGGATCGACGCTCCGGGGGTGCACGGTGTGCAGACCCTCGACGACGGCCAGGCGCTGCTGGACACCCTGGAGGCGTCGGCGGGCCGCCGCGCGGTGGTGATCGGCGCGGGCTACATCGGGGTGGAGATGGCCGAGGCCCTGATCCGCCGCGGCTACCGGGTCACGGTGCTGGAGCAGAGCGCACAGCCGATGTCCACCCTCGACCCGGACATGGGCGCCCTCGTCCACGAGGCGATGTGCGCGATGGGCATCGAGACGGTGCGCGGCAGTGCCGTCACCGGGGTGCTGACCGATGCGGAAGGCCGGGCGTGCGCGGTGACCACCGAGGACGCCGAGTACCCGGCGGATGTGGTCGTGCTGGGCATGGGCGTGCGCCCCGAGACCACGCTCGCCGCCGCGGCCGGGCTGCCGCTGGGCGAGTCCGGCGGGCTGCTCACCGATCTGGCGATGCGGGTCCGCGGCCACGATCACATCTGGGCGGGCGGGGACTGTGTGGAGGTGTGGGACCTGGTCTCCGGCCACACCCGCCACATCGCGCTGGGCACCCACGCCAACAAGCACGGGCAGATCATCGGCACCAACGTGGGCGGCGGCTATGCGACCTTCCCCGGCGTCGTCGGCACCGCCGTCAGCAAGGTCTGCGACCTGGAGATCGCCCGTACGGGACTGCTGGAACGCCATGCGGAGGCCGCCGGGCTGCGTTTCGTCACCACGACCGTCGAGGCCACCAGCCGCGCCGGCTACTACCCCGGCACCCGCCCGATGCACGTCAAGATGCTTGCCGAGCACCGCACGGGGCGGCTGCTGGGCGTGCAGATCGTCGGCCGCGAAGGCGCCGGCAAGCGGGTGGACATCGCGGCGGTCGCGCTCACGGCCAAGATGACCGTGGAGCAGATGACCGCCCTCGACCTCGGCTACGCCCCGCCGTTCTCCCCGGTCTGGGATCCGGTGCTGGTGGCGGCCCGCAAGGCGACCCGGGCCGTACGGGAGGCGGGGGACTGACGGTTCGCGCCTGCCCGGCACGCCCCGCCGCACGGGAGGGCGGCGGACCGGGCGCCGGTCCGGTGGTGTCCCGCAGGACGCCCGGCCGAACTGGTGGGGTTCCGCAGGACGCCCGGCCGGACCGGCGGGACGGCTCCGCTCAGCGCGCCGTCTGCGTGTGGACGTACTCGACGAGGCGGGTCAGCGCCTCCGGGTCGGTGTTGGGCAGCACGCCGTGGCCGAGGTTGAAGATGTGCCCCTCCAGACCGGCGGCCGCGTCCAGGACCTCACGGGCCTTGGTCTCGACGGCCTCCCTGGGCGCGAAGAGCACAGCCGGGTCGATATTGCCCTGGAGCGCCTTGCCGGGGCCGACGCGGCGGGCCGCCTCGTCCAGCGGAACCCGCCAGTCGACGCCGACGACATCCGCGCCCGCCTCGCCCATCAGGCCGAGGAGTTCGCCGGTGCCGACGCCGAAGTGGATCCGCGGCACGCCCCGGCCCTCGACCGCCCGGAACACCTTGGCGGAGGCCGGCATCACACAGCGGCGGTAGTCGGCCGGCGAGAGCGCGCCCACCCAGGAGTCGAAGAGCTGGACCGCGCTCGCCCCGGCCTCGATCTGGACCGTGAGGAAGGCCGAGGTGATCTCGGCGAGGCGGTCCAGGAGGTCGGCCCACAGCTCCGGGTCGCCGTACATGAGGGCCTTGGTGTGCTCGTGGTTGCGCGACGGGCCGCCCTCGACGAGGTAGCTGGCGAGCGTGAAGGGCGCGCCGGCGAAGCCGATGAGGGGCGTGCCGCCGAGCTCGCGGACGAGCATGCCGATGGCCTCGGTGACGTACGGGACGTCGCCGGGCTCCAGGTCGCGCAGCTGCGCGAGGTCGGCGCGGGTGCGGATCGGGTTCGCGACGACCGGGCCGACGCCGGGCTTGATGTCGAGATCGACGCCGATGGCCTTGAGGGGGACGACGATGTCGCTGTAGTAGATGGCGGCGTCGACGTGGTGGCGGCGCACGGGCTGCAGCGTGATCTCGGTGACCAACTCGGGCCGCGTGCAGGAGTCGAGCATCGCGATGCCCTCGCGGACCTTGCGGTACTCGGGGAGTGAGCGCCCGGCCTGGCGCATGAACCACACCGGGGTGTGCGGCACCGGCTCCCGTCGGCACGCCTTGAGGAATGCCGAGTCGTACGTAGCGGTCTGCTGCTGGCCCGTGGCCTGGTTGTTGGCGCTCACGCCCCAAATCTTCGCATGCCGGGCCGGCGGCCGATTTCGGCAGGTGGCCGATATCTCCGCATGCGCCCGGTGGCACCTCCGAACGGGCGACGCGCGCACCGGGTGTCCTCCCCGTATGCGGGCCCGATTCCGCCTAACCTTCCGGGCATGGCTGCGGCTCATGAACACCTCGCGGACAGCGCGGACGAGGCCCCGATCCCCTTCCGTCAGGCGGTCGAAGCGCTCCGCGCGGCCCGACTGCGGCCGGAGATCGAGATCGATCCGACGCCCGCACCGAAACGGCTCGCCCCGTTCGCGTACGCCCTGGAGGCGGCGGTCGTCGAGCGCGGCGCGGGTCCGGACGGCGAGGACCGGGATCTGGCGGACGGTCGGCTGGTGGTGCTGCACAACCCGGCCGGGGACGACACCTGGCAGGGCACCTTCCGGGTGGTGACCCTGGCGCGGGCCGAGCTGGAGCCGGAGATGGGCAGCGATCCGCTGCTGCCGGAGGTGTCGTGGTCGTGGCTCACGGGCGCGCTGGAGGCGCGCGGGGTGCACTACGGCGCGCCGAGCGGAACGGTGACGCGGGCCGGCTCGTACTACTTCGGCGGGCTCGCGGCGCGTGAGCCCGCGACCCAGATCGAGATCCGGGCGTCGTGGACGCCGGCCGAGGGCCCCGGCGGGGTGCCGGATCTGGCGGCCCATCTGGCGGCGTGGTGCGATCTGCTGTGCCAGGTGGCGGGCCTGCCGCCGGCCAATCCCGACCTGCCACCGCGCGGCGGCGTCGTCCCGCTCCCCCAGCGCCGTGGCGCACAGCCCCGCTGAACTGCACTTTTCCCGCCCGGCCCGGCCGGCGCCGACCGCTTCGCGCCCGGCCGCTCCGGGGCTTCGTCCGCGGCCGGACGGGCCTCGTGCCCGTCCGGCCGTCGTGCTGCGTCGGCGCCGGTGCGGCATCGCGTACGGCTTTGATCATCTATGTGCACACCGGGTGCGCAACTGTGATCGATCACGCATCCGATTTGCCCGAATTGCCCCTAACTAAATCGTGATCAAAGTCTAAAGTCCCGCCGGATTGCTGCCGAAGAGGTCAGTGACCCTTCAAACACGGATCATTCCGGCTCCCCCAAGCCGGCTCCGTCCTCGCCACTCCCCCAGGAGGCCCGGTGTCTGTTCTCCTCGAGCAACCTTCGAGCCTGGTCGCCTACCGCCCGAACAAGCCGACGGCCATGGTCGTCGTGGCCGACCCTCGCGTCCGCTCCACCGTCACCCGCCACCTGTGGGCCCTCGGAGTACGTGATGTGATCGAGGCGTCGTCCATCGCGGAGGCCCGTCCCCGCGTCGGCAACCCGCGCGACATCTGCGTTGCCGACGTCCACCTTCCCGACGGCTCCGGCCTCACCCTCCTGTCCGAGACCCGGGCGGCGGGCTGGCCCAACGGCCTCGCGCTGTCCGCGGCCGACGACATCGGCGCCGTTCGCAACGCCCTGGCCGGCGGCGTCAAGGGCTACGTCGTCACCGGCACCCGCACCAATCTGGGCATCCCCGGCCGCCCCGGCACCTCGCCCATCGGCGCCAACGCGGCCCGCATGCAGCGCCGTCCGCCGGGTGCCCCCGGTCACCCCGGCGGCTACCGCGAGCTGTCGGGCCGTGAGGTCGAGGTCTTGCGGCTGGTGGCGGAGGGCCAGTCCAACAAGGCCATCGGCGTCTCGATGGGGCTGTCGGCGCTGACCGTCAAGAGTCACCTCGCCCGCATCGCCCGCAAGCTCGGCACCGGGGACCGGGCCGGAATGGTGGCGGTCGCACTGCGCACCGGCATCATCCACTGACCGCTCACCCGACCGGCCCGCCCGTCGAGGGAACGTTCCCTCGACGGGCGACGTGCATACACAGATACCCTTGACTGGTGACCGACGCCCAAAAGACCGCAGCAGAGACGACACTGCGAGCACCCGGAGACTCGCCTCCGGATCCCCGACCGGCGCCGGTCCCTCTCCTGGAGCCCCGCGAGGGCATCCCCCCGGTGGTCGCCACCGGCGAGGCACTCGCCGAGGTCGTGGCCGCGTTCGCGGGCGGTACGGGCCCGGTGGCCGTCGACGCCGAGCGGGCCTCGGGCTATCGCTACGGCCAGCGTGCCTACCTCGTACAGCTGCGCCGCGAGGGGGCCGGCAGCGCACTGATCGACCCGGTCGGCTGTGCCGATCTGTCGGCGCTGGGGGAGGCGATCGGCGACGCCGAGTGGGTGCTGCACGCCGCCACCCAGGACCTTCCCTGCCTGCGTGACATAGGGATGGTCCCCACCCGGCTGTTCGACACCGAGCTGGCCGGGCGGCTGGCCGGCTTCGCCCGGGTCGGCCTGGGCGCCATGGTCGAGAACGTCCTCGGCTTCGCCCTGGAGAAGGGCCACTCCGCCGTCGACTGGTCCACCCGCCCGCTGCCCGAGCCGTGGCTGCGCTATGCCGCGCTCGACGTCGAGCTGCTGGTGGACCTGCGCGACGCGCTGGAGGAGGAGTTGGAGCGGCAGGGGAAGCTGGAGTGGGCCCGGCAGGAGTTCGCGGCGATCGCCGCCGCTCCCCCGCCGCCGCCCCGCAAGGACCCCTGGCGCCGCACGTCCGGGATGCACAAGGTCCGCCGACGGCGCCAGATGGCGGTCGTACGGGAGCTGTGGACGGCCCGTGACCAGGTCGCCCAGCGGCGGGACGTGTCGCCCGGCAAGGTGCTCGGGGACGCCGCGATCGTGGAGGCGGCGCTGAGTCTGCCGCCGAACAGCCACGCACTGGCCGCGCTGCCCGGCTTCGGCCACCGCATGGGCCGGCGGCAGCTGGAGCAGTGGCAGGCCGCCGTCGACCGGGCCCGTGCCCTGGCCGAGAGCGAGCTGCCGCAGCCCGGCCAGCCGCTCAGCGGGCCGCCGCCGCCCCGCGCATGGGCCGACAAGGACCCGGCCGCCGCGGCCCGGCTGTCGGCCGCCCGCGCGTCGGTCACCGCGCTCGCCGAGCGACTGAATCTCCCGCAGGAGAACCTCATCACCCCGGACACGGTCCGCCGGCTGTGCTGGGAGCCGCCGGAGCTGCCGACGGCGGAGTCGGTCGCCGAGGTGCTGGCCGGCCACGGCGCCCGGCCCTGGCAGATCGAGCAGGTCACGCCGATCCTCACCGAGGCGCTGCAGGCGGACGCGGACTGACGCGCAGGACCCGGGCCGGACGGGGACGCCGGCCCGGGGTGCGCGGTGGACAGGTCAGCCCTGCTCGACGTGCAACCACAGGACCTTGCGGTTGGTGGCGTCGATCTCGTAGGCCGTCTCGTTCCAGTCGTCGGTGGTCACCACGCCCACGGACCAGGCCGGGTTGTCGGTGTTGCCGTGCTCGGCGTCGCCGAGCTCAAGGGAGGTGACGGTGCCCTTCGTCCTGTCGGTGGCCGTCGTCGCGGCCTGTTGGGCGGTGACGGTGGCCTTGGACAGCCGGGCGGCCAGCTGCTGTTTGTCGCCGGGGTCGTCCGACTCGGTCCGCGGCTGGTCGGCCTTGCCGGTGCGCGCGTCCACGCGGACGTCGCTCACCGTCCCGTCGGAGGTGGCGACCGCGGTGTTCCAGTACGGGCTGTCGGGCGTCCCCTTGAGCTCCGCGGCGATCGGCTCCGAGGCCGGGACCGCCGCGACCGCGGCCTTCAGCGCCTCCATGTAATCCACCGTGGCGCTGGTGATCAGGGCCTTGCGCTGCGCCTGGTCCGTGCTGAGCGAGCCGCTCGGCGTGGCGGGGGCCGAGGCGGGCACCGGACGCTTGGGGCTTCCGGTGTCGTTCTTGCCGGTACTCCCACAGCCCGACACCAGCGCGCCCGCGGCGGCTACGGCGCAGACCAGGCCGATCGCGCGCGGCACCGCCAGACGCCCGCGCCGGACCACGACATGACTCCTCTTCGTCTCCATACGGTCACTCTAAGTGCGCTATGGGATGAATTGCGCCAAGACCCGGCGACATTCGG
Organism: Streptomyces sioyaensis; assembly: GCF_004122735.1. Taxonomy (GTDB): domain Bacteria; phylum Actinomycetota; class Actinomycetes; order Streptomycetales; family Streptomycetaceae; genus Streptomyces; species Streptomyces sioyaensis. The sequence goes on from NZ_SDIF01000116.1 coordinate 17,622, forward strand.
TCCAATTCGCTCAGCGCCTGCCGCCGCGCAACTGGGCCCGCCCGGTGGCCGGCGCCGCCATCCGGTGTGACCTTCGCCGCTCCGGCCGGTGGGGGTGTGCAGCTTGGTTACCCGTAAGTAGCATGTCGGTGTGAAGCGTCCCCCGGGACGCTCCCGCAGCAGTGCCACCCCGCACCTGGAGGAGAGCCAACGTGCCTCGTACCGCTAGGGACGTCGTCTTCGTCGACGGCGTCCGCACCCCGTTCGGCAAGGCGGGCCCGAAGGGCATCTACCACGAGACCCGCGCCGACGATCTCGTCGTGAAGGCCATCCGGGAGCTGCTGCGCCGCAACCCGGCCCTGGACCCCGCGAAGATCGACGAGGTCGCCATCGCCGCCACCACCCAGATCGGTGACCAGGGCCTGACCCTCGGCCGGACCGCCGGCATCCTCGCCGGTCTGCCGCAGTCGGTGCCCGGCTACTCCATCGACCGCATGTGTGCCGGTGCGCTGACCGCCGTCACCGCCACCGCCGGCTCCATCGCCTTCGGTGCCTACGACGCCGTCATCGCCGGTGGTGTCGAGCACATGGGGCGCCACCCCATGGGCGAGGCCGTCGACCCGAACCCGCGGTTCGTGAGCGAGAAGCTCGTCGACCAGTCCGCGCTGTTCATGGGCATGACCGCGGAGAACCTCCACGACCGCTACCCGCAGATCACCAAGGAGCGCTCGGACGCCTACGCGGTGCGCTCGCAGGAGAAGGCGGCGAAGGCGTACGCGAACGGGAAGATCCAGCAGGATCTCGTCCCGATCTCGGTGCGGAACACCAACTCCGAGGTCGGTGAGACCGGTTGGGGTCTGGTGACCGCCGACGAGCCGATGCGCCCGGGGACCACCCTGGAGAACCTCGCCGGTCTCAAGACGCCGTTCCGTACGCACGGCCGCGTCACGGCCGGTAACGCCGCCGGTCTCAACGACGGCGCCACCGCCTCGATCCTCGCCTCCGAGGACTTCGCGCGGGAGCACGACCTTCCGGTCAAGATGCGCCTGGTCTCCTACGCCTTCGCGGGCGTCGAGCCCGAGGTCATGGGCTACGGCCCGATCCCGGCCACCGAGAAGGCCCTCGCCCAGGCGGGCCTGGGCATCGGTGACATCGGCCTGTTCGAGATCAACGAGGCGTTCGCCGTCCAGGTGCTCGCCTTCCTCGACCACTACGGCATCGCCGACGACGACGAGCGCGTCAACCAGTACGGCGGCGCCATCGCCTACGGCCACCCGCTGGCCTCCTCCGGCGTCCGGCTGATGACCCAGCTGGCCCGGCAGTTCGAGGAGCAGCCCGAGGTCCGCTACGGCCTGACCACCATGTGCGTCGGCTTCGGCATGGGCGCGACGGTCATCTGGGAGAACCCGAACCACAAGGACGCCGGAGGCGACAAGTGAGCACCCCCACCACCGCCGAACTCCTGAAGGGTGCGGCCGAGCTGTTCCCGGACGAGGTCGTCACCTCGGCGCACGTCCGCCACCTCGACCTGCCGTACGGCGCGGGCAAGTTCGCGCTGATCACGCTGGACAACGGCTTCGACCACACCAAGCCGACCACCTTCGGCCCGGGCTCGCTGGCGAACCTCAACGCCGCGCTCGACCAGGTCGAGAAGGAGGCCGCGGACGGCGACATCGTCGGCGTCGGCATCACCGGCAAGCCGTTCATCTTCGCCGTCGGCGCCGACCTCAAGGGCGTCGAGCTGCTGAAGCGGCACGAGGACGCGCTGGCCATCGGCAAGGGCGGCCACGAGGTCTTCAAGCGGCTGTCCGCGCTCGCCGTGCCGACCTTCGCGTACTACAACGGTGCCGCGATGGGCGGCGGCGTCGAGGTCGGTCTGCACTGCTCGTACCGCACGGTCTCCAAGGCCCTGCCCGCCTTCTCGCTGCCCGAGGTCTTCCTCGGTCTCGTCCCGGGCTGGGGCGGCTGCGCGCTGCTGCCCAACCTGATCGGTGCGGACAAGGCCGTCTCGGTCATCATCGAGAACTCGCTCAACCAGAACAAGCAGCTCAAGGGCCAGCAGGTCTTCGACCTCGGCATCGCGGACGCGATCTTCGAGGGCGCGGACTTCCTGGAGCAGTCGCTGATCTGGACCGCGCAGGTCCTCAAGGGCGACGTGGCGGTCGCGCGCCCCGAGATCGACCGCGGCGAGGCCTGGGACCAGGCCGTCGCCAAGGGCCGCTTCCTCGCCGACGGCAAGGTGCACGGCGCCGCCCCGGCCGCCTACCGTGCCCTCGACATCATCGCCGCCGCCAAGAACGGTGACCTCCGGGCCGGTTTCGACGCCGAGGACCAGGCGCTCGCCGACCTGATCATGGGCGGTGAACTCCGCGCCGGCATCTACTCGTTCAACCTCGTGCAGAAGCGCGCCAAGCGCCCCGCCGGCGCTCCGGACAAGAAGCTCGCGCGCCCGGTCAGCAAGGTCGGCGTCGTCGGCGCCGGTCTGATGGCCTCGCAGCTCGCCCTGCTCTTCCTGCGCCGCCTGGAGGTGCCGGTCGTGCTGACCGACATCGACCAGGAGCGCGTCGACAAGGGTGTGGGCTACGTCCACGCCGAGATCGACAAGCTGCTCGGCAAGGGCCGGATCAACCAGGACAAGGCCAACCGCCTCAAGGCCCTGGTCTCCGGTGTCCTCGACAAGGCCGAGGGCTTCTCCGACGCCGACTTCATCATCGAGGCCGTCTTCGAGGAGATCGGCGTCAAGCAGCAGGTGTTCGCGGAGGTGGAGGCCGTCGCCCCGGCGCACGCGATCCTCGCCACCAACACCTCCTCGCTGTCGGTCACCGAGATGGCGTCGAAGCTGAAGCACCCCGAGCGGGTCGTCGGCTTCCACTTCTTCAACCCGGTCGCGATCCTGCCGCTGCTGGAGATCGTGCGCGGCGAGAAGACCGACGACGCCTCGCTGGCCACGGCGTTCGGCGTCGCCAAGACGCTGAAGAAGACCGCGGTGCTGGTGAAGGACGCCCCGGCGTTCGTCGTCAACCGCATCCTGACCCGCTTCATGGGCGAGATCCAGAACGTCATCGACGAGGGCACCCCGGTCGAGGTCGCCGAGAAGGCCATCGAGCCGCTCGGTCTGCCGATGTCGCCGCTGGTGCTGCTGGAGCTGGTCGGCCCGGCGATCGGTCTGCACGTGTCGGAGACCCTCAACGGCGCCTTCCCGGACCGCTTCACGGTCTCCCCCAACCTCAAGGCCGTCGTCGAGGCCGGCAAGCGCGGCTTCTACGTCTACGACTCCGGCAAGCCGGAGCTGGACCCCGAGGTCGCGGCCCTCCTCAAGCAGGGCGACTCGGTGCTGACGGAGGAGCAGGTCCGCGACCGCGTCCTGGACGCGGTGGCGCAGGAGATCGGCCTGATGCTGGACGAGGGCGTGGTCGCCGAGGCGCAGGACATCGACCTGTGCCTGATCACCGGCGCCGGCTGGCCCTTCCACCTGGGCGGCATCACGCCGTACCTGGACCGTGCCGGTGTCTCCGAGCGGGTGCGGGGCAAGAAGTTCCTGGCCCCGGGCGTCGCGAGCGTGCCCGCGTAACGGTGCACGACTGACAGCGGGATGCGCGGGCCGGCTCGGCGGAGCCGGCCCGCGCATTCGTGTGTGCGGCGCACGGGCGGCGGCGCCGTGGGAGGGTGACGGCATGGATGCCTTGCTCATTGTCGATGCCGCGAATGTCGTGGGCTCGGTGCCCGACGGCTGGTGGCGGGACCGGCACGGTGCCGCCGAGCGGCTGCGCGACGCGCTGGTCGCCCCTGCCGCGGACGGACTGCCGGGACTTCTCGCCCCGCCCCTGGAGCTGGTCCTCGTCGTGGAGGGCGCGGCCCGCGGCGTCGAGTCCGTGGCGGGCGTACGGGTGGTGCCGGCGGCCGGCAGCGGCGACGACCGGATCGTGCAGCTGGTGGCCGACGAGGGCGGCGGACGGGACTGCCTGGTGGTGACCGCGGACCGCGGGCTGCGGGAGCGGGTCCAGGCACTGGGGGCGCGGGTGACGGGGCCGCGGGCGGTGTGGGGATCAAGGTCACCGTCGTCCTGCTGGTCATCATCGCAG
>NZ_SDIF01000117.1 GCF_004122735.1 Streptomyces sioyaensis
GGAGTCGGTCACCGGCTGAGGCGGAGAGGGAGGGAGCGGCCGGTCCCCCGCCCCGGCCGCTCCCTCCCTCTCCGCCTCAGCCGGTGACCGACTCCCGCCCGTTCTCCACATGTCCCATCAGCCGCCGGTGGAAGGTCGCGTCCTCGGCGACCGTGAGAGCGAGGTCGTACCAGCCGTGCGCGTCCCGGGTGTCGTACGCGACGGTGCGGACGGCCCCGGCCTTCACCGTCACCGTGCGCGGTGCCCCGTCCGAGCCCGCGCCCGCGCCCGCGTAGGCCAGCGGCTTCAGGGTGCAGGTCAGATCGGCGCGGCCGGGGTTGGTGACGGTCAGATGCAGGGTGCGCCGACCGGCGTCGATCCGCGTGGCGAGGCCGACGGCCGCGGCCGCGCCCCGCGCCGTCCCGGCGAACTCCCGCCGGAAGCCGTTCGGTCCGGTCACGGTGAAGCGGTAGGTACCACCCTTTACCGGGACATCCCACTCGCCCTCTTCCCGCACCTCACGGTGCTGTGGCGCGTCCCACTCCTTCGCGTACGGGTAGAGCGCCAGGTGTACGGCGGCCCGGCCGACGTTGCGCACGGCCATCCGGAAGACCGCGGCGCCCGGGTCGAAGCCGCCGTCGGCGTCCGGCTGGTACGGCAGCGCCCTGGCCGGCCGGCTGCCGGGCTCCTGCCGGGGCAGTTCCTGGCGCAGCGGCGGCCACGGTGACCAGCGCCCGCTGAACGCCGGGACCGGGCCGGGCCGGTGCACCGCCGGCTGTCCGCGCCCGCGGGAGAAGTCGAAGGCGGAGGTCAGATCCCCGCAGACGGTGCGCCGCCAGGCGCTGATGTTCGGTTCCCTGATCCCCGTCCAGCGCTCCAGGAACCGGGTGATCGAGGTGTGGTCGAAGACTTGCGAGCAGGCGTAGCCGCCGACCGACCACGGCGAGATGACCAGCATCGGCACCCGCATGCCCAGACCGGTCGGCAGCCCGTCCCAGAACTCCCCGTCCGTCCCCGGCGGCGGCACCGGCGGCGGCACATGGTCGAAGAACCCGTCGTTCTCGTCGTAGGTCAGCAGGAGCACGGTGTGCCGCCAGACGTCCGGGTTCCTGCCCAGCGCGTCCAGCACCTTGTAGACGAGGGTGGCGCTCGCGGCCGGCGAGGACGCGCCGGGGTGCTCGGAATCCGCGGCGGACGGGACGAGGTAGGACACCTCGGGCAGCGTGCCGCCCGCCACATCGGCGGCGAAGGCGTCCGCGGTGCTGCCCGGCCCGCCGCGCCGCAGCGCCCGCTCGAACAGGCTCCGCTCGCCGCGGTCCAGGCCCCGTACGCCCTCCTCCAGCAGCGCCGTCAGCCGGGTACGCCCGGCCTCGTCCGCACCGGCCAGCTTGGTGTAGAAGGCGGTCATGGTGTGTACCCCGTCCACCTTCACCAGGGCCTTCTTCGCGACCGCCTTGAAGACGGCGTAGAACTCCAGGTTGTTGTCGGTGAAGTTGTCCCACTCCTGGTAGACCCGCCAACTGCGGCCGGCTTTCTCCAGCCGCTCGGCATACGTGGTCCAGGTGTAGCCGGTGTGGGTGTCCTCCTCGTAGGCGTCGTTGCCCACCGCCCGCTTGCCGTTGGGCTCGAAGCCCGTCCACCCGCTCACCAGATGGTTGCGGTTGGGGCTGGTGGAGGAGTGGATGGCGGAGTGGTAGGCATCGCAGACGGTGAAGGTGTCCGCCAGCTCGTAGTGGAGCGGGACGTCCTGCCGGTCGTAATACGCCATCGTGGCCGCAGTCTTGGCGGTGACCCAGCCGTTCATCCAGCCGCCGTGCCAGGCCACCGCCCCACCGAACCAGCTGTGGTCCAGCGCCCCGATGTACTGCAGGTCCTTCTTCTGCGACGCGGCCGCCGCCCGTACCGGGAAGGGCAGGACGGTGCCCAGCCCCAGCAGGCCGGGCTGCTCGTAGATGCTGCGGCCACCGGGCAGTTCGACGGCGTTGCGGTCCCCGTAGCCGCGGACGCCGCGCAGCGTCCCGAAGTAGTGGTCGAAGGAGCGGTTCTCCTGCATCAGCACGACGACGTGCCGGACGTCCGCCAGCCCTCCCCCGCCCCGCGCCGGCCGCGCCGCCTCGTCCGCCAGCGCCTGCTGCAACGACGGCGGCAGCAGCGAGCCGGCCATCGCCGCCCCCATCGCCGCGGCCCCCACGCCCAGTACCCGTCTACGAGACAACTCCGGTGCCACGCTCGACCTCCCAGTCGACGGCCATCGCTACCGATCGCTACGCGCCCTGCCCATCCGTGCGACGAGGCGACGGGGACGGTAGTGGACGGGGGTGCCGGAGAACAGGTGTACGGGGCGCCAACTTCTCTACGCCGCAGGGCCGTTGATGCCCTGGGTGGCGGTCCGCGACCGTCGCCGCCCCGGGTGGTGGTCCGCGACGGATGCACAAGTCCCCATCGCGCCACACCTCTTGACCGACCCATTGGTCTGAACCATTCTGTGGCCAGGAGCGGTGGCCACCGTCTTGCTGCAGTTCTCCCCGTGTTCCCCCCTACGGCACTGGAGACAGCCATGCCTCGCACCGCACACACCCGGCCGGCCCGCCGCAGACGCCTGCTCGCGACGGCACTGACGGCCCTCGCCGCCGCGGCGGCCACCCTGTCCGGCTCCACCCCGGCCGCCGCCGCCGACGTCAACGCCGCCAGGAACGCAGGCTACGAATCCGGCCTGAGCAACTGGACCTGCTCGGCGGGCAGCGCCAGCACCACCGGCTCCCCCGTCCACAGCGGCACCGGCGCCCTCAAGGCCACCCCCACCGCCTCCGACAACGCCACCTGTTCCCAGACCGTCGCCGTCAAGCCCGGCGCGACCTACCGGCTCAGCGCATACGTCCAGGGCTCCTACGTCTACCTGGGCGCCTCCGGCACCGGCACCACGGACGTCTCCACCTGGACCCCGTCCGCCACCGGCTGGCAGCAGCTCAGTACCACCTTCACGACCGGACCGGCCACCACCTCGGTCACCGTCTACACCCATGGCTGGTACGGCCAACCCACCTACTACGCCGACGACTTCAGCGTCCTGGGACCCGACGGCGGGGGCGGCACCGACCCCGGGCCACAGGTCCCGGCCGCGCCCGACGGCCTCACCGCCGGCGCGGTGACCCCGTCCTCCGTGGCCCTGTCCTGGACCCCGGTCTCCGGCGCCACCGGCTACACCGTCTACCGCGACGACACCAAGTACGGTGCGGTGAACGGCACTTCGGCCACGGTCTCCGGCCTGGCGGCCGCCACCTCCTACCGCTTCCAGGTCTCGGCCACCAATGCGGCCGGCGAATCGGCCCGTTCGGCACCCCTCACGGCCACCACCGCCCCCTCCGGCAGCGGCGGCACCCCCGCCGTCCCCCGGCACGCGGTCACCGGCTACTGGCAGAACTTCAACAACGGCGCGACGGTCCAGAAGATCAGCGACGTGCCCGCCCAGTACGACATCATCGCCGTCGCCTTCGCCGACGCCACCACGACACCCGGCGCCGTGTCCTTCTCCCTCGACTCGGCCGGCCTCGGCGGCTACACCGTCGACCAGTTCAAGGCCGACATCAAGGCCAAGCAGGCGGCCGGAAAGTCGGTGATCCTCTCCGTCGGCGGCGAACGGGGCACCGTCTCCGTCAACGACGCCACATCGGCCGCCAACTTCGCCGACAGCCTCTACGCCCTCATGCGGCAGTACGGCTTCGACGGCGTCGACATCGACCTCGAAAACGGCCTCAACCCGACCTATATGAGCCAGGCGCTGCGCTCGCTCTCCCAGAAGGCGGGCGGCCACCTCGTCCTCACCATGGCGCCCCAGACCCTCGACATGCAGTCCACTTCGGGCGGCTACTTCCAGACCGCGCTGAACGTGAAGGACATCCTCACCGTCGTCAACATGCAGTACTACAACAGCGGTTCGATGCTCGGCTGCGACGGCAAGGTCTACTCCCAGGGGACCGTCGAATTCCTCACCGCCCTGGCCTGCATCCAGCTCGAAGGCGGCCTCGCCCCCTCCCAGGTGGGCCTGGGCCTGCCCGCCTCCACCCGGGGCGCGGGCAGCGGCTATGTCGCCCCGTCCGTCGTCAACGCCGCCCTGGACTGCCTCGCACACGGCACCAGCTGCGGCTCCTTCAAACCGGCCAGGACCTACCCCGGCATACGGGGCGCCATGACGTGGTCGACCAACTGGGACGCGGCGAGCGGCAACGCCTGGTCGGACGCGGTCGGCCCGCACGTTCACGGCCTGCCGTAGCCCGTGCCGCAGTCCTTGCCGTAGCAGCGGAACTCGCACCACATGATCTTCCCCGGCACGCGCTCGCCGACGCCCCACGCGTCGGCGAGCGCGGACACCAGCAGCAACCCCCGCCCGGACTCGCCCTCGTCACCGTCGTACGGCAGCGACACGGGCAGCCGCGGCTCCCCGCCACCGCTGTCGTGCACCTCGACGCGCAGCAGCCCGCACTCGTCCAGCGCCAGCACCAGCCGGTAGCCACGGCCGGGCGGAACGCCGTGCAGCAGCGCGTTGGTGGCCAGTTCGCTCACGCAGAGCAGGACGTCGTCCGCGAGGTGGTCCAGGTCCCAGTCGGTGAGGGCAGTACGGGCGAACTGCCGCGCCCGCGGGACGGATCGGCGCTCGCGCCGGTAGAACGCCGTACGGGCACAGAGCGCCCGGATCTCCTTGTGCATAACCGCCACTGTCACAGTGCGTGACTATGCTGGGCCACAGCGTCAGGTCGTACGGATTCGCTGTACGACATCTGGCGGTGTCATGCCGTCACGGGGAGGGGAAGGCAGAGCGCATGCACCCGGCGAACAAACCGAAGAGGATCACTTCCTGGCACGTGATCGGCGCCCAGCTGAGCCACTTCCGCAGGGCCGCCCGCATCACCCAGCCCACGCTGGCCGAGCGGGTGGGACTGCACGAGGACACGATCGGATCGATCGAGCAGGGCCGCAGACCGCTGAAGATCGACCTGGCGGAGACGCTGGACGAACTCCTCGACACGAAGGGCGCGTTGGCCGTAGCCGTGGCCAAGGTTCCCGAACGGGAGAAGCTGCCCGCGTTCGTCCAGGACCTGGTGGAGCATGAGGAGGAGGCGCTGACGCTGCTGTCGTACGAAAACCAGGTGGTGCCCGGCCTGTTACAGACCGAGCCGTACGCACGAGCAACATTCGACTCCCTCTACCCGCCACTGGACGAGGGACAGGCCGAGGAGTGGGTTTCCGGACGAATCAGCCGACAGAAGCTGCTGGAGCGCAAGAAGCCTCGGCCCATGCTCAACTTCATCCTGGAAGAGGTGGTGCTCCACCGGCCGATCGGCAGCCCGGAGACCCTCCGCGCCCAGCTCCGCCATCTCCGCTCGTGCGCCGAACTCCCCTTCTTGGGGCTACAGATCATGCCGACGGCCCGACGTACCCATGCTTCCCTGGATGGTCCGCTGGTCCTGTTGGAGACCCCCGAACACGATCACCTCGCCTACATCGAAGCGCAACGGATCAGCTTCCTGGTCGACGATCCAGATCAGGTCAGCGTGTATCAACAGGTATATGGGATGCTGCGGTCGCAGGCCCTCACCCCTGAGGAGACGAAGAGCCTGCTGGACGACTTGCTAGGAGAGTCATGACCAGCACAGCAGCCCAGCACTTCTCTCACGGTCTTACCTGGTTCAAGTCCAGCTACAGCGGCAGTGCAGGCGGCAACTGCATCGAAGTAGCTTACGAATGGCACAAGTCGAGCCACAGCGGCAGCGAAGGCGGCAACTGCATCGAGGTCGCCTACGACTGGCACAAGTCCAGCTACAGCGGCAGCGAGGGCGGCGACTGCCTGGAAGTGGCCGCCTGCCCCCACGCCATACACATCCGCGACTCCAAGAACCCCACCGGGCCGTCGCTCACCCTGAGCGCCGCCGCCTGGTCCGCGTTCCTCGCCGACATCACCAACTGACCGGCGCCGGGGGGACGATGAAGTACCGACGGCTCGGTACCCACGGCCCGGGCGTCTCCGCGCTCGGCCTCGGCTGCATGGGGATGTCGGCCTCGTACGGCGTCCCGGACGACGCGGAGTCCGTGCGCACCCTCGACCGCGCGGTCGAGCTCGGCATCACCCTGCTCGACACCGCGGACGCCTACGGACAGGGCGCCAACGAGGAGTTCCTCGGCCGCTGGCTGCGCAGCCGTACCGCCGCGCAGCGGGACGGGCTGGTCGTCGCGACCAAGTTCGGGCTGCGGCACGACGCCGCGACAGGGCGGGTGAACGAGGTCGACTCCTCCGCCGCCTGGGTGCGCGAGGCCTGTCACGCCTCGCTGTGCCGCCTCGGTACGGACCGCATCGACCTCTACTACCTGCACCGACGCGATCCGGCCGTCCCCATCGAGGAGACGGTCGGCGCGATGGCCGAGCTCGTCGCCGCCGGTGCCGTACGCCATCTGGGTCTCAGCGAAGTGAGCCCGCAGACGCTGCGCCGGGCACACGCCGTCCACCCCATCAGCGCCGTCCAGTTGGAGCACTCCCTCTTCACGCGGGATGTCCTGGAGGGCGAGATGCGGGCGACCTGCCGGGAGCTGGGCATCGGCGTCGTGGCGTACTCCCCGCTCGGGCGCGGCATGCTGACGGGTGCGCTGGCGTCCCGCGACGACCTCACCGCCGAGGACGCCCGGCGCCGGTGGCCACGGTTCTCCGCGGACAACATCGACCGCAATCTGCGCCTCGTCCAGGCCGTCCGTACGATCGCCGAGTCCCTCGGCTGCACCCCGGCCCAGGCCGTCCTCGCCTGGCTGCTCGCCCAGGGCGAGGACATCGTCCCGATCCCCGGCACCAAACGCCGTGCCTACCTGGAGGAGAACGCGGCAGCGGCCGGAATCGCGCTGGACCCGGAGCAGGCGGCCCGGCTCCGGGCGGCCGTGCCCGACGGCGCCGTCGCCGGGGAACGCTACCCGCTCGCCGCCCTGGAGCGACTGGGCCACTGAGCCGGGCCGGGGCGGCCGACCAGCCTCAAGTTCCGTACACGCTCGCTACGTTGTCCCGCGGTACCGGCCGGATCTTCGCGGCAGGGCCCACGGCAAAAGCACGGAGCAGATTCTCGGTGGTGCGGGTGACGAAGGCTCGCGTCCGGCCGTCCATACCGTGATCGCGGCCGTCGTCACGCGTCCCGGCCATGAGGGCCTCGACCCACCGCATCGTGCCGGAGGAGAAGACTCCGGCGCCGCTCGGCACGGTGTAGTAGGCGGAGTCCGCGTGACTGCTCCGGCCGTTGCAGACCAGCGGGGAGTGGGCGAGGATCTCCAGCCGCGCCGGTGTGGGCGCTTCCGGCGTGACCCGGTCGTACTCCACCCCGACGAGGTGATCGAAGGCCGCGCCGCGCTTCACTCCCGTCCCCGCGAAGAGCCAGTGGTCCGCGCTGTGCACGACATAGGGCGCGTCCGTCGGATAGCCCTCGTAGAAGACGCCGGTCAGGGCGGACTCCGGGTCGGCGGCTGGCGGTTGGCGGAAGTCGTGGGTCGGCAGGGCCCGGTGCGGACCGGCGAAGTGCGGATCGTCCCGGTAGGAGGTCTTGTAGCAGACCACGGTGCGCAGGGCGCCGGACGGCCCCGGCTCCAGCCTGACCCGGCGGAAGCAGGCATTGGCCCCGAGGAAGGCCAGGTTGGTGCCGGCGTCGCGGGCCCGGGTGACGTGCTGCCGCTGCTGCGGGGTCCAGTACTCGTCGTGGCCGGGCGAGAGCGCCGCCGTGGCGCCCCGCAGCGCCGACGGGGTGCGGTGGACGTCCAGACCGGTGGTGTAGGCCAGCGGGAGGCCCAGCCGTTCCGCGAGGACCACCAGCGCCCGCTCGTAGACCAGGAACTTCCCGGCACCGTTGGTGTCGTACGGCCGGTCGAAGCTGACCGCCAGCGACCGCGTCCCGTACGCGCCGTCCGCACCCCGGTAGAGGCTGTAGCCGCCCCATGCGTTGTACGCCTGCCAGGTCGTCACCGCATGCATCAGCACCGTCCGGCCCGCGGCCCGCGCCGAGCGGACGATCAGCGGGACGTACCGCTGGTGCCCGTGCTCCGCGTCCAGCCGGAGCAGATAGGCGCCCGGCGGCCAGCCGTCGGTGCGTACGGCGAGGCTGCGCTGCCAGTCCGCCCGTACGCTGCGGGTCCCGGGCAGCAACCGCGGGGGGCGCTGGCGCCGGCCGGCGACCCGCTGCGAACGCCAGACGAGCCGGGCCTGGGCCCCGCGGTACCAGCCCACCCGGTAGGCCGCAACGTGGAAGCCGGGTGCGGTGGTCGAGACGTACAGCCCGAACTCCTCGCCCGGCAGGACGCTCACCTTGTCGGTGTAGCCCTGGACGGCGTCGGGCGGACCGGCCGAACGGATCCGCCAGTCGGGGTCTCCCGGCCGGTCCCGCTCCGCGGCCAGGTCCGGCTGATCGCCACCGGTGGGGCCGGCGCCGGGCCCCCCGCCTGACGTGGAGTCACAGCCGGCGGTCACCCCGGCGGCGAGACCGGCGGCCCCTACGGCGGCGGCCCCGAGAAATCGCCTGCGGCCCAGGCCGACGGGGTTGCCGGAGCCGGCGGGGCATCCGAGGCCCTCAGGACACGGGCGGCTGACCCCGTCCGCGCAGCCTGCACCGCCGCATTCCGCGCCCTCCAGGCACTGATGATCACCATGCTGTGGGTCGTCGCCCATCGCGCTGCTCCCGTGCGCACCCTTCCCACCGAGCCGTCGGGACGATCCTCTGCCGACACGCGCCGCCGCACGACCCCAGGAGGCCCGAATGCGGGTACGGCGGCCTCCGGAACCGCAGACCGGAGGCGGCCGCGGCTCACCCCATTCGATCGTCTACAGTCGTGTAGACGAAAGCTGGGCAGTGGCCACCGACCACGCGTGGCCGGCTGAACAGCGCCCGAAATGCACAAGGTTGCCGATACGGCGCAGCGCGCCGGAAGGGCGGACAGGCGATGGCGCAGTCGAGCAGCGAGGCGCTGGCACGGCCCGTGGGCGAGGGATGGTCCCGCACCTCCTTGCCCGAAGGTGGACACGGACCGGGCTGGAGCAAGGTACCGCAGGTCACGGCTCTGTTCTGGGGAGTGAAAGTACTCACCACAGGCATGGGCGAAACGGCCTCGGACTACCTCGGCCGGACGCTCGGACCGATACCGGCCGGCAGCCTCGGACTGGCCGGGCTGGTGACCCTGCTGATCCTCCAGTTCCGGACCACCCGTTACCGGCCCTGGATCTACTGGTCCGCCATCGTCATGGTCAGCGTCTTCGGCACCATGGCCGCCGATGTCGTGCACGTCGTGGCCGGCATCCCGTACACGGTCTCGGTCATCGCCTTCTCCGCCGCGCTGGCCGCGATCCTGGCGGCCTGGTACGGGTCCGAGGGAACGCTGTCCATCCACAGCATCCGCACCCGCCGCCGCGAGACGTTCTACTGGGCGACCGTGCTCGCCACCTTCGCCCTGGGCACCGCGGTCGGTGACCTCACCGCGGGCACCCTGCGCTGGGGCTATCTGCCCTCCGGCCTCCTGTTCACCGCCCTCATCGCGGTGCCCGCACTGTCCGGACGCTTCCTCGGCCTCAACGCCGTCGCCGCCTTCTGGTGGGCGTACGTGCTGACCCGCCCGCTCGGAGCCTCCTTCGCCGACTGGATGGGCGTCTCCCCCTCCCGCGGCGGCCTCGGCTGGGGCACGGGACCGGTCACCCTGACCCTCATCGTCCCGATCATCCTGCTCGTGGCCTACCTGGCGATCAGCCACAAGGACACCCCGGCTGAGCAGCCGGCCAACGGGAGCGCCACCTGAGGGCAAAGAAGCAGCGATAGCGATGTCGCCCGACTAAGACCGCGACCTGCACGGTGCCGAGCACGATCCGCGCAGGTCAAGGCATCTCCATCTTCATCGGGATCTTCTGGGCTGTTATTTCAGTCCAGAAGATCCCTGGCCTCGTAACCGGAAAACCCGATGTGGACGAGCGGAAGAACAAGCTTCTCCCAGCGGGACCGCCACAGCATTTCCGTGCTTCGCAGGGCACACAGAAGCTCAATGCAGTAATGGGGGACCAGGCCGGAGTGCGGCGGGACTGCGCCACGTCATCAGCTGTCGATGGCACGTCCTGCTTCCAGGCCGGCATCCGTACTGCGAAGCCAGCAGGGCTCGAAGCGGTCCAGGGATGTCAGCTCGCCCCATTCATCCGAAATGTGTTCAAGGATCTTTTGAGTGCCGCCCGGCCAGTCGAGGAAGTCATATTGATCGGCAGTCGAAGTCGAGAGTTCGCCAGCCTTCATGAGCCCGCTGGAGAGAAGAAACCTCACGACCAAAAGTGCGGCGTCCTTGATATCGCGAGAGGCGGGTTCGCCCGGCTGGTTCCACCAGGATTCCCTCTCACTCTCCACGAGGGAGACAACGGTAGTGAGCCCCACCCAATCTTCAAGCCCCTGAAAAAGCACTTCCTCCACAACCGGATCATCCAAAGAGACCATCATTTCCCTCCCTTGGGGACGTGCGAGGTCCTCGATCGCCGTGGCTGCGGCCCGGTAGGGCGGCTGATGCCGCACGCAGCTTGTCCTGGTGGCCGTTGGGCCAGTACTTCGCGATGACGTCGGGAACGTCGCTGTGTCCTGGCCCCATGGCCGAGGCCGCGTCGGGATACATGATGTCGGTGAACACGGGCGGCGCTGGATACTTCTCCGGCCCGCCTTTCCCACCCTTGGCAAAGGAAATCTGGCGCAGAGCGCAGGGAAATCCGAGCGGCGTGCAGGCCGGACAGCCAGGACATGGCCCACACCCCCAGGCCTCATGTCCCACCAACGTCCGGCCCGCCACACCGGGCACGGTCTAGAGCAACACCGGTGCCAGTTCCCGCAGTTGCTCGATGCCCAGGCCCCGGTCCGCCACCAGGGGCTGGAGGGCGACATGGTCCGCTCCGGCGTCGTGGTGTTCCTGCACGCGCCGTCGGATGGCGTCCACGTCACCCCATGCCACGATCGCGTCCACCAGCCGGTCGCTGCCGCCGTCGGCGAAGTCCTCGTCCCCGAAGCCGAGTCGGCGCAGATTGCCGGTGTAGTTCGGCAGCTGGAGATAGAGGCGGGTGTGGTGTTCGCGGGCCAGGGAGCGGGCCGTTGCGGGGTCGGACTCCAGCAGCACGGCCTGTTCGGGCGCGAGCAGCGGACCGGTACCGAGGATCTCGCGGGCGCGGGCGGTGTGCTCAGGCGTGACGAAATAGGGGTGGGCGCCGGCCGTCCGCTCCCGCGCCAGCTCCAGCATCTTCGGGCCGAGCGCCGCCAGCACCCGGGCGGGCGGGGGATCGGCCACCGGCCCCGCGTACGGCGCCGCGTCCATCGCGTCCAGATACTCGCGCATGGCCGCGAGCGGCTTGGCGAAGGCGTGGCCGCGCGCACCCACGATCGGGGCGTGGCTCGCCCCCAGGCCGAGCAGGAAGCGTCCGTCGTACGCCTCGGCCAGGGTCTGTGCGGCATTGTGCGTGGCGGAGGCGTCCCGTACCCAGATGTTGGCGATGCCGGTGGCGACCGTGATCCGCCCCGTCGCGGCCAGCAGCAGAGCGGCCTGGCTCATCGACTCGGTGGCCGGCGTCTCCCCGAACCACAGTGCGCCGTAACCCAGTTGCTCGATCTCGGCCGCCGCCTGACGCGCGACGGCGGCCGGCACCCGGCCAAGCCCGCCGTGCCAGACACCGACCCGACCGATCCGGGAAGCAAGGGCGTGCTGCGGCATCGTTCCTCCATTGGCTGAGGGGTGGCGAGCCCCGCCCGCCTCGGGACGGCGTACGGGACTTCTCCTCGGTCACAGCACGGCGGAGCGGCCCGGCATTCCCCGTAGCCGATCGCGTGAGCCCATCGGGTGAACCACATGGCGAAGCGGCCGCCCTTCCGGAGAAGGACGGCCGCTCGGCGTCGTACGCAAGAAGCAGACGCGTCAGCCCTCGACGCCCAGCTTCTCAAGGATCAGCTCGCGTACGCGGGCCGCGTCCGCCTGGCCGCGGGTGGCCTTCATGACCGCGCCGACCAGGGCGCCGGCCGCGGCCACCTTGCCGCCGCGGATCTTGTCGGCGATGGCGGCGTTGGCGGCGATGGCCTCGTCCACGGCGGTGCCCAGGGCGCCCTCGTCGGAGACGACCTTCAGGCCGCGCTTCTCGACGACGGTGTCCGGGTCGCCCTCTCCGGCCAGCACGCCCTCGATGGTCTGGCGGGCCAGCTTGTCGTTCAGCGAGCCGTCGGCGACGAGTGCGGCGACCCGGGCGACCTGCTCGGGGGTGATCGGCAGGGCGGCCAGCTCGATGCCGTCCTCGTTGGCGCGGCGGGCCAGCTCGCCCATCCACCACTTACGGGCCGAGGCGGAGTCCGCGCCGGCGTCGACGGTGGCGGTGATCAGGTCGACCGCGCCCGCGTTGAGGATCGACTGCATATCGTGCGCGGAGATGCCCCACTCCTCGCGCAGCCGGTTGCGGCGCACCCGCGGCAGCTCGGGGAGCGCGGCCCGCAGTTCCTCGACCCACTCGCGGGAGGGGGCCACCGGCACCAGGTCCGGCTCGGGGAAGTAGCGGTAGTCCTCGGCCTCTTCCTTGATGCGGCCGGAGGTCGTGGAGCCGTCCTCCTCGTGGAAGTGCCGGGTCTCCTGGATGATCGTGCCGCCGGAGGAGAGCACCGCGGCGTGCCGCTGGATCTCGAAGCGGGCCGCCCGCTCCACGGAGCGCAGCGAGTTGACGTTCTTGGTCTCCGAACGCGTACCGAACTTCTCGGTGCCCTTGGGGCGCAGCGACAGGTTCACGTCGCAGCGCATCTGGCCCTGTTCCATCCGGGCCTCGGAGACGTCCAGCGCCTTGATGAGCTCGCGCAGTTCGGCGACGTACGCCTTGGCGACCTCGGGGGCCCGCTCGCCCGCACCCTCGATCGGCTTGGTGACGATCTCGATGAGCGGGATGCCGGCGCGGTTGTAGTCCAGGAGGGAGTGCCGGGCGCCGTGGATCCGGCCGGTGGCACCACCGATGTGGGTGGACTTGCCGGTGTCCTCCTCCATGTGCGCGCGCTCGATGTGCACCCGGAAGATCTCGCCGTCCTCCAGCTGTACGTCGAGGTAGCCGTCGAAGGCGATCGGCTCGTCGTACTGGGAGGTCTGGAAGTTCTTCGGCATGTCCGGATAGAAGTAGTTCTTCCGGGCGAAGCGGCACCATTCGGCGATGGAGCAGTTCAGGGCCAGGCCGATCTTGACCGCGGACTCGACACCGGTCGCGTTGACGACCGGCAGCGAGCCGGGCAGGCCCAGGCAGGTGGGGCAGGTCTGCGAGTTGGCGTCCGCGCCGAGAGCCGTGGAACACCCGCAGAACATCTTGGTGTTGGTGCCGAGCTCGACATGGACCTCCAGGCCCATGACGGGGTCGTACGTCGCGAGGGCGTCCTCGTACGACACCAGGTCAGTGACAGTCACGGTGAAACTTTCCCTCTCAGCCCAGCAGGACGTCGTCGTCGCCCAGGCGCTTCAGTTCGCGGTAGAGGATCGCCAGGCCGGTGACGATCGCCGCGGCCGAAACGGCGGCATCGATCAGGCGGAGCGTGTCGTTCTCCTTGCGGGCCAGCTTGGCCTGCTTGGCGACGCCGATGGCGCCGAACGCGGTGCTGCCGATCGACAGGTACAGACCGGACTTCGACTTCTTGAAGTTCTTGGCCTTCTTGGTCATGGCGCTCACAGTGCAGGTGCCTCCTCAAGCAGCGGGTGACCCCACGCGGCGGTGAACGCGGCCTCGACCGCGGCACCGACCTTGTAGAGCCGGTCGTCGGCCATGGCAGGGGCGATGATCTGCAGGCCCACCGGCATCCCGTCCTCGGGAGCCAGGCCGCAGGGCAGCGACATGGCCGCGTTGCCTGCCAGGTTGGTGGGGATCGTGCACAGGTCGGCGAGGTACATCGCCATCGGGTCGTCGGCGCGCTCGCCGATCGGGAAGGCGGTGGTCGGCGTGGTCGGCGAAACGATCACGTCGACCTGTTCGAAGGCCTTCTCGAAGTCGCGGGTGATCAGCGTCCGCACCTTCTGGGCGGAGCCGTAGTACGCGTCGTAGTAGCCGGAGCTGAGCGCGTACGTGCCGAGCATGATCCGGCGCTTGACCTCGGGACCGAAGCCGGCCTCACGGGTCAGGGCGGTGACGTCCTCGGCGGACTTGCTGCCGTCGTCGCCGACCCGCAGGCCGTAGCGCATGGCGTCGAAGCGGGCCAGGTTGGAGGAGCACTCCGAGGGCGCGATCAGGTAGTACGCGGACAGCGCCAGGTCGAAGGACGGGCAGTCCAGCTCGACGATCTCGGCGCCCAGCTCCTTCAGCAGTGCGACGGACTCGTCGAAGCGCTGGATGACACCGGCCTGGTAGCCCTCGCCGCGGAACTGCTTGACGACGCCGACGCGCATGCCCTCGACGCTGCCGTTGCGGGCCGCCTCGACGACCGGCGGGACCGGCGCGTCGATGGAGGTGGAGTCCAGCGGGTCGTGGCCGGCGATGACCTCGTGCAGCAGCGCCGCGTCCAGGACCGTACGGGCACAGGGGCCGCCCTGGTCCAGGGAGCTGGAGAACGCCACCATGCCGTAGCGGGAGACGCCGCCGTAGGTGGGCTTGACGCCGACCGTGCCGGTGACGGACGCGGGCTGGCGGATGGAGCCGCCGGTGTCCGTGCCGATGGCGAGCGGGGCCTCGTAGGAGGCGAGGGCGGCGCTGGAGCCGCCACCGGAGCCGCCGGGGATCTTGGTCAGGTCCCAGGGGTTGCCGGTCGGCCCGTAGGCGCTGTTCTCCGTCGACGACCCCATGGCGAACTCGTCCATGTTGGTCTTGCCGAGGATGACGACGTCGGCGGCCTTGAGCTTCTTGGTGAGCGTGGCGTCGTAGGGCGGGAGCCAGCCTTCGAGGATCTTCGAACCGACGGTGGTGGGAATCCCCTCCGTCGTGAAGATGTCCTTGAGCGCGAGCGGGACACCGGCCAGCGGGCCGAGCTTCTCGCCGCGGGCCTTCTTCTCGTCCACGGCGCGGGCCTGGGCCAGCGCGCCCTCGCGGTCGACGTGCAGGAAGGCGTGCACCTTCTCGTCGACGGCCTCGATGCGGGCCAGATGGGCCTCGGTCACCTCGACGGCGGTGACCTCACCGGCGGCGATCTTCGCCGCGATCTCGGCGGCGGTGAGCTTGATCAGGTCTGCCATGTCGGTCACTCCTCCCCCAGGATCTGCGGCACCTTGAAACGCTGCTGCTCCTGGGCCGGGGCGCCGGAGAGCGCCTGCTCGGGGGTCAGCGACGGACGGACCTCGTCCGGCCGCATGACGTTGGTCAGGGGCAGCGGGTGGGAGGTCGGCGGTACGTCTTGATCGGCGACCTCGGAGACGCGGGCGACCGCGCCGATGATGTCGTCGAGCTGTCCGGCGAAGTGGTCGAGCTCTTCGGCCTTCAGCTCCAGACGTGCCAGCCGGGCGAGGTGGGCGACCTCCTCGCGCGTGATGCCAGGCATGCAGCGATCCTCTGCTGGGTTCTCGGAGTGTTCTTGGCTGTAGCTGTATATGCGGACCCAATCCTATGGCGTCCCGCAACGGAATCGCGCAGGCCTTTCCGCGGGGGCACCGGGGGCCCGCCGCAGGCCGTCGGCGGCGGGCGGCGGGTGGCGGCGAGCGACCTGCGGCGGGTGGCGGCGGGTCGCGACCGGCGGCCGTCGTCCGGGGCCGTCGTCCGGTGCCCAGTGCCCGGCGCCCTTCGTCCGGGGCCGTCGTCCGGCGGCCCGGTCAGCGGTCGCCGGACGACGGGCCGCCGGGGCGGTGATCTCCGGTGGCTTCGGGATCGTCGCGGGCCGGCTCGGTGGTTTCGGGATCGTCGCGGGCGGGCTCGGTGGACCGGTCACCCCGACGGGGCGGGAGCTGCGGCACCGGGTGTGGTGCCGGAGCCTCCACGGGGGCTTCCCCGGGGTCTTCTTCGCGGTCTTCTTCGAGGTCTTCTTCGAGGTCTTCTTCGGAGCGGGGACACGGGACGGCCGGTGGCCGGGTCAGTTCAGGACCTGTCCCGAAGGGCGCTCGGCGGCCTTCTCCGCCGCCAGGGCGGCCGTCTCCGATTCACGCTGCCAGCCGCGCTCACCGCGGGCTCTGAGCCAGGCCGTGGTTTCGTCCGGTGGCATCGCGGCGGCCACCAGCCAGCCCTGTACGGCGTCACAGCCGAGGTCGCGCAGCCGCTCCCAGGTCTCGTCGTCCTCGACGCCCTCCGCGACGACCAGGAGGCCGAGGGAGTGGGCGAGGTCGAGGGTGCAGCGGACGATCTCCGCGTCCTCGGTGTCGACCGCCAGCCGGGCCACGAAGGAGCGGTCGATCTTCAGCTCGCTGACCGGGAGGCGCCGCAGATGGACCAGGGAGGAGTAGCCGGTGCCGAAGTCGTCGAGGGACATCTTCACGCCGTGCGCGGTGAGCCCGGCAAGGGTGTCGGCCGCCCGCTGGGGGTCCTCCAGGAGGACGTGCTCGGTTATCTCCAGTTGGAGGGCGCCCGGTGGGACGCGGTGCCGGGCGAGCCGCGCGGCGACCGCTCCGGCGAAGCCCGGGGAGTGCACGTCGCGCGGGGAGACATTGACGGCGACCGGAACCTCCAGGCCCATCGCGCGCCAGCGCGCCACCTGGGCGAGGGCGGTCTCCAGGACGTACTCGGTCAGCCGCGGCATCAGCCCGGAGGACTCGGCGATGGCGATGAACTCGTCCGGTGGGACCCTGCCGCGGTCCGGGTGCACCCAGCGGACCAGTGCCTCCAGCCCGGCGACATGGCCGTCGAAGCCGACCTTGGGCTGGTAGTGCAGCTCGACGTCGCCCGCGTCCAGGGCGCGCCGCAGATCGCCCAACAGGCCGAGCCGGTCGGGGGTGTTGCCGTCCCGCTTGGCCTCGTAGAGCTCGACGCCGCTGCGGTCGCGCTTGGCCTGGTACATCGCCACATCGGCGCGGCGCAGCAGGCCTTCGGCGTCGAGGGCGTGGTCGGGGAAGACCGCGACCCCCGCACTGGCTTCGAGCACGAGGGTCAGCCCGTCGAGATCCAGCGGCGAGCCGAGGGCGGCGACGAGATGGCGGGCCGCCCGCTGGGAGCTGGTGAGGGAGTCGGTGGTGGGCAGCAGGACGGCGAACTCGTCACCGCCGAGCCGGGCCGCCTCGGCGCCGCGCGGGAGGGCGTGCCGCAGCCGTTCCGCGATCTGCAGCAGCAGCCGGTCGCCGGCGAGGTGGCCGAGGGTGTCGTTGACGGAGCGGAAGCGGTCCAGGTCGATGAGGACCAGCGCGGAGCGGGCGCCGACGCGTTCGGCGTCGTCCAGCGCGGTCCAGGTGCGCTCCAGCAGCCACTGGCGGTTGGGCAGGCCGGTGAGCGGGTCGCGCAGCTGCTCCTCGGCTCGGGCGCGGGCTATCCACAGGGTGGAGTCCAGCGCGATCAGCGGGACCGCGAACAGCGGCAGCAGCAGCGGGGCGTGCACGGCGCAGACGGCGATCAGCGGGGAGATCCCGAGCAGGGCGATGCCGACGAGTGCCTGTCGTACGACGGCGGTTCGGGGGATGGCGGGCAGCTGCCCGGTGCGCGGGGTGAGGCTGAGCCAGAGCAGGCCGCGGCTGACGGCGAGATAGCCGGCGGCGGTGACGACGACTTCGGGGAGGACGGAGAGGTTCCAGGCCGGCGGGGACCACGGGTGGCGGACGCTGGAGGCCACGCCGAACGCGGCGAGGCCGAGCGCCGCGGCTCCGATGCCGAGGATGTCCACGGCGCCGTGCACCACGGCCTGCCGCCAGCGGTGGCGCCGGGCGGCGCCGACGAGGACGACGACGGAGAGGCTGACGAGGGTGGCGGGCACCCAGCCGAACAGCAGCAGGACGGCGAGGGCGAGCGCGGCGCCGGAGCCCGTGCCGCCCCACCAGCGGTCCCGGCCGAGGGCGACCAGATGGCCCACGATGATGCCGGTGAGGACCGCCAGCGACCAGCCTATGGAGCCGCCGGGGAACAGCGCGTCACCTTCGCCGAGGTTCACGAGGACGCCCGTGGCGAGCGCGAGGCCCGCCACGGTGACGATGGTCCCGGGCAGCGCGGGCACGACGAGCCGCCGGAGCCGCGACGCCGGAGCGGCGCTGTCGGTCGGTTTCATTCCGATCCCTCTCACAGCCGGCTGTGCCCGCGCCACGGCAGGCGCACTCCTCAACAGTAGGCCGCGGAAGGCCGCCGCGGGCAGCGATCGGTGACGGTTGCCCGAATGCGACCAGGCGTCGCGGATCAATCTGGTATGCGCCGATGGGGTGACACCTCACTCCTCTTCAGGCGGAGTGACAGCTACCGCTCGTGCTGCGTCCGGACCCTGTTCCAGCAGCACCGCGAAGCCATCATCGTCCAGCACGGGGACCTTCAACTGCATGGCCTTGTCGTACTTCGAACCCGGGTTGTCGCCCACCACTACGAATCCGGTCTTCTTCGAAACGGAACCGGTCACCTTCGCTCCGAGGTTCTGGAGGGCCTCTTTCGCGCCATCTCTGGTGTGTGACTGAAGTGTGCCCGTTACGACGACGGTGACGCCTTCCAGGGGCCGCGGGCCCTCATCACCCGTTTGCTCCTCCTCCATCCGGACACCGGCGGCCCGCCAGCTCTCGATGATCTGCTGGTGCCAGTCCACGGCGAACCACTGCTTGAGCGAGGCGGCGATGGTGGCCCCGACGCCGTCGACGGCGGCGAGTTCGGTCTCGTCGGCGTCCCGGATGCGGTCGATCGAGCGGAACTCCCGCGCCAGCGCCTCGGCGGCCACCGGGCCCACGTGCCGGATCGACAGACCGGTAAGGATCCTGGCCAGCGGGCGTTGCTTGGCCGCCTGGATGTTCTCCAGCATGGCCAGGGCGTTCTTCTTCGGCTCGCCCTTTTGATTGGCGAAAAAGGTGACAACCTTTTCCTCGCCGGTCTTCGGATCGCGCTTGGGCAGGCCCGAATCCGGGTCCAGGACATAGGACTTGATGGGCAGCAGCTGCTCGATGGAGAGGCCGAAAAGATCGCCCTCGTCCCTCAGCGGCGGCTCCGCGGGCTCCAGCGGCTGGCTGAGCGCGGTCGCCGCGACATAGCCGAAGTTCTCGATGTCCAGGCACTTGCGGCCGGCGAGGTAGAACAGCCGCTCACGGATCTGGGCGGGGCAGGAACGGGCGTTGGGGCACCGCAGGTCGACATCGCCCTCCTTGGCGGGCTGCAGCGCGGTGCCGCACTCGGGGCACTCGGCCGGCATCACGAACTCCCGCTCGCTGCCGTCCCGCAGATCGACGACCGGCCCCAGGATCTCCGGAATGACGTCGCCGGCCTTGCGGATCACGACGGTGTCGCCGATGAACACGCCCTTGGCCTTGACCACGTCCTGGTTGTGCAGGGTCGCGAACTCCACCTCGGAGCCGGCCACCGTCACCGGCTCCACCACGGCATACGGCGTGACCCGTCCCGTACGGCCGACGCCGACGCGGATGTCGACCAGCTTGGTGTTGACCTCCTCCGGCGGGTACTTCCAGGCGATCGCCCAGCGCGGCGCGCGCGAGGTCGAGCCCAGCCGCCCCTGGAGCCGGATCTCGTCCAGCTTGACGACGACACCGTCGATCTCGTGCTCGACGGCCGTACGGCGGGTTTCGGCGTCGCCGTAATGGGCGATGAACTCGCGGACCGCCGCCAGGGAGTCGACGACCTTGTTGTGCGCGGCCGTCGGCAGGCCCCACTCCTTGAGCAGGTCGTAGGCCTGCGACTGACGGTCGATCACCAGGCCGTCGCGGGCACCGACGCCATGGACGACCATGTGCAGCGGGCGACTGGCGGTGATCTTGGGATCCTTCTGCCGCAGCGAACCGGCCGCGGCGTTACGGGGGTTGGCGAACGGCGGCTTGCCGTCGGCGACCAGTCGCTCGTTGAGCTCCAGGAACTTCTCCATCGGGAAGTAGACCTCCCCGCGCACCTCGACCAGATCCGGGATCCGGTCGCCCTTCAGACGGTGCGGGATCTCCGCGATCGTGCGGACGTTGGGGGTGATGTCCTCGCCCGTACGGCCGTCCCCGCGGGTGGCGGCGCGGGTCAGCCGGCCGTGCTCGTAGGTGAGGTTGACCGCGAGGCCGTCGACCTTCAGCTCGCACAGGAAGTGATAGCCGGCACTCCGGGGATCGCCGCCCAGCTCACCGGCGATCCGCTCGGCCCAGCCGGCCAACTCCTCGTCGTCGAAGGCGTTGTCGAGCGAGAGCATCCGCTCGCGGTGCTCGACCTCGGTGAACTCCGTGGCGTAGGCACCGGCGACCTTCTGGGTCGGTGAATCGGGGGTGCGCAGCGCGGGGTGCTCGTCCTCCAGGGCCTCCAGGGAGCGCAGCAGCCTGTCGAACTCCGCGTCGCTGACGACCGGGGCGTCCTTCACGTAATACCGGAAGCGGTGCTCCTCGATCTGCTCAGCGAGCTGCGCGTGCTTCTCCCGCGCCGCCGCGGGCACGTCGGATCCCGCTGCGTGCTGTTCGCCAGCCACCGTCTTGTCCTCCCGTGGTCCTTGAGTGCGGTCACTCAGGGTTGTCTGCGAGTGATCTCGCCGCCCGGACGCAGTGGGCGAGGGCCGAGCGGGCATAAGCGGGCGAAGCGCCCGCGAGCCCGCAGGACGGAGTGATCACCACGGACTCGCTGAGAGTCCCCGGCGTCAGCCCCAGCCTGCGCCACAGCGTCCTGACACCCATGACGCTACCGGCAGGGTCTGACAATGGGCCGTCCACGCCCGGCACCACGCCTGCGAACAGCGTCGTCCCGCCCTCGACGGCCTCCCCGACTGCCTCCTCCTCACGCTCGGTGAGCAGCGAGAAATCGAACGAGATGCCCGCGACGCCGGCCCGCCGCAGCAGCCCGAAGGGCACCTCGGGGGCGCACGAGTGGACGACCACGGGACCGCCCTCCGCCACCCCGACAAGATCACGCAGCGCGCCCTCGACGACCGCCCGGTCGACGGCACGGTAGGTCCGGTAGCCGCTGGCGGTCTTCACCCGCCCCTGGAGCACCGACGTCAGCGACGGTTCGTCGAGCTGGAGCACGACCCGGGCGCCCGGCACCCGCCGCCGTACGTCCGCGAGATGGCCGCGCAGCCCCTCCGCCAGGGACGCGGCAAGATCCCGGCAGGCACCGGGGTCACCGACCGCCGCCTCGCCGCCGCGCAGTTCCAGGGCGGTGGCCAGGGTCCACGGGCCGACCGCGGAGACCTTCAGCGGCCCCTCGTACCCCTGGGTGAACTCCTCCAGGGCATCGAGATCCTCCCCGAGCCAGGCGTGGGCGCGCCGGGTGTCGCGGCCCGGCCGGTCGCTGACCCGCCAGCCGCTGGGCTCCACATGGCCGTAGACCTCGACGAGCATCCCCAGGGTCCGCCCGATCATGTCGGCGCCGGGCCCCCGGGCCGGGAGTTCGGGCAGGTAGGGGAAGGCCTCCAGCGAACCGGTGACGGTCTTCGCTGCCTCTCGTGCGTCACCGCCCGGCATCGACCCGATCCCGGTCGCCGCACCCGCGGCCCACTTCTGCGTGCTGTTCTCACTCACCCAGGCAGGGTATGCGGCGGCGGGGTGGCGGGGGTGGGGTGGAG
>NZ_SDIF01000118.1 GCF_004122735.1 Streptomyces sioyaensis
CTGCCCGCCCGCCCTCGAACTGCGGCTGCTGACCGCCCCCGAGGCCGAACCCGCCCTGCGCCAGGCCGCCTTCGACTACGAGATGTCCGCCGCCAACCTGCGGTCCCTCAGTGGCGAGGGCGACCTCCCCGACGGCTGCCGGCGCGCCCAGATCACCGTCTACTCCGCGGCCAAGGACCAGGTCGACCAGGGCTTCGCAGCCGCCGACCGCTGGCAGGGCGAGGCCCGCGGCACCGCCAAGGGCCGGCCGGCCGACAAGGGCGTCGACCCCCTCAACCGCCCCGGCCCGCAGCCCGACATCTGGATTCCGGAATCCACCGCCGACTACGACGAGGCCCGTCGCGGCATGCCGGCCACGGGATCCCCGGCGACCCTGCACTACGGCGACCCGGTCGCGTACACCCCCCTGGTCGTCGGCATCCCCGCGAACCGGCGGCTGGACGACGTCGAACCGGGCGGCGCCTCCTGGCCGGAGCTGCTCACCGGAACCGACCACGCCCACCGCGACCTGAAGCTCCTGCGGCCCAGCCCCGTGCTGTCCGGCACCGGTCTGCTGCACACCATCGGCCTCTACTTCGCCCACGACGGACCGGGCGACGCCGCGCCGTACGGCCCCGATCCCGACCCGGCGCTCGCCCGCACCGCCGAGGACCGGCTCTCCGCCCCGGGCAGCCAGTACGCCGGCAGCACCGAACTCCTGTGTTCGCTGCGCCCCGACGCCGATGCCTCCGGCGCCGTCGACCGCACCCGGTCCGCGCCCCTGGTGTCGGAGAAGTCCCTGGCCGACTACAACCTCGGGCGGGCCATCGGCAGTTGCCCCGCCCTCGGCTCCGCGCTGCCCCTGCACGACCGCTACGTCGCCTACTACCCGGAGAACGTCCCGGCCCTCGACCACCCCCTCATCCGCGTCGACTGGCGCGGCACCACCGACGCCACCCCGCGGCGGGCCGCCGTGGCCCGCTTCGCCACCTGGCTGCGCGACCCGGACGGCGGTCAGCGCACGCTGGGCGCGCAGGGCTACCGCGGAGTGGACCACCACAGCCCGGGCCCCGGCTCACCGCTCAGCGACGGCCGCGCGGACGTCAGCCGCGACATCCGGGTCTCCCGTTACACGGCGGGCCCCGACCAGGTGGCCCGGGTACTGGACGGCTACGCCAAGGCACAGAAGTCCAGCCAGGTGCTGATCCTCATGGACACCTCCACCTCCATGACGGACGGCGGCAAGCTCCCGGTCGCCCTGAGCGCGGCCGGCCGCGCCCTGGAGATGGCCGGCGCCCGGCACACCTACGGCCTGTGGGCCTTCCCGGACCGTGCGCACCCCGACGACCGCGCGGCGGTGCGTGAGCTGGTCCCGCTCGGCAGCGCCGACCCGGCCCAGGGCAAGGCCGCGCTGGACCGGGTCGCGGGCGGTGAACTCGTCGATCACGGAGCCGCGATGGAGGAGGCGCTGACCCGCGCGGTCCGCACCATGAAGAAGTCCACCGCCACCAACAAGGCCATCGTGCTCCTCCTCGACGAGGACGACGGCGCGGGCGGGCGCGCGGCGGGCGTCGACCGCACCCTCGGCACCCTGGTCGGGGAGGGACCCGAGGTGCCCATCCTGGCCCTGGTGCTGGGCAGGTCCGGCTGTGACAGCTTCGCCCTGCGGCAACTGGCCGGGGCCTCCCACGGCCAGTGCGTACCCGGCGGCCCGCAGGCCGTCGACACCCTGGCCGGACGGATCGCCTCCATCGGCACGGCCACCAAGGGGGACCGATGACCGCCACGCGCACCACGGTGGGCGCCGCGCTGGCCGGCCTGGCCCTGCTCACGGCGGTCAGCGGCTGTACCCCGGCGGACCGGACCGTCCCGGAAAAGGGCGCGATCGTCCTCGCCACCGGCAGCGATCTCAGCAGCTCCGGCGTCCGGCAGGACCTGATCCGCGCCTGGGAGAAACGCACCGGCCACACGGTCCGGATCGTCAAACTCCCCGACACCGCCGACGGCCAGCGCAGCCAGCTGCTGGCGGCGGGCCAGTCCGGCAACGGCGGCTATGACGTGCTCAACCTCGACGTGGCCTGGACCGCGGAGTTCGCCGAGGCGGGCGTCATCCGGCCCTGGCCCGCGAGCCTGGACGGCGACTTCCTGGGCAGCGTGGCCAAGACGGTCGAGTACGACGGCAAGGTGTGGGGCGTCCCGTTCAACACCGATGCCGGGCTGCTCTATTACCGCAAGGATCTCCTCGACGCCCACGGTCACCACCGGCCGCCCGCCAACTGGGGCGAGCTGAAGGCCTGGGCCCTCCAGGCGGCGGACGCCTACAACCGCCGCTCGGACCAGGACGCCCGGGCCGGGAAGCAGAAACGGCCCAGGATGTACGGCATGGTCGCCCAGCTGCGGCCCTACGAAGGGCTCACCGTCAACACCCTGGAGTCCGCCTGGGCCAACGGCGGCGACCCGTATGCCACCGGCTTCGCCAAGGGCGAGCAGGTCGGCGCGCTCCAGCTGGGCATCGCGGACCTCAAGGACCGGCTCGGCACGCTCATGCCGCACGAGGCCGTCACGATGGACGAGACCGAGAGCCGCCGCTGGTTCGCCGACGGGCGTGCGGTGTTCATGCGCAACTGGCCGGTCGAGTACGCCTCGGTCGCCGAAAAGCTCACGGCCGGCACCACCTTCGACGTCGCCCAGCTGCCGGCCCGTCCCGCCGACGGACGGCGGCTGTCGGTGCTCGGCGGACAGAATCTGGCGATCTCCGCCGGCAGCGAGCGGCCGGCCGGCGCACGGGCCCTGATCGAGGCGCTGACCGACCCGGGCAGCGAACGCTGCCTGCTGGAGCGGGGGTTCGCGGCCACCCGCGACTCGGCGTACCGCGAGGGGGCCGAGGCGCCGCGCTGCCCGCTGCCGCCCGTCGACGCGGAGCACGCCGAGCACGGCGCCAGGGGCGGGCCGGAGCCGCGGCCCGACCCGCGCACCCTGCACGAGGCGCTGATGGCGGCCGCCCCGCGCCCGCGCAGCGCCCACTACCAGACGTTCAGCAAGGTCCTCCAGCTCGGCGTGGCCGCCTATCTCGACGGCAGCGGCGGCACGGCCATCGCCGACCGGCTGGCCCGGCAGGCCGATGACGCGCTCGGCGGCCGGGGCACCCCATAGCAGAGGCGCCCGGCGGACGACGGATGATGCCGTGCCCCGCCGGACGCCTCGCCGCGTCCGTGGCCGCTTGGTGCGCCGCCGTTTCCGGCTGCGTCAGGCGGCGACGATCAGGTAGATGCCGTAGGCCACGGCCACCGCGCACAGGGCGAAGGCGGCCACCGCACCGGTCCGCGCACCGGCACCCGGAGCGGCGACCGCGACCGCCGCACCCTCCTGGGCCGGCTTGCGGGACGCCCCGACGATGCCGACGGTGAACAGGCCCACGATCCCGACCGTCACCACGAGGGTGACGCCGAAGACCTGGCCGAGAGCTGTCCAGTCGATGGTCATGAAGTTCCTTTGGGTGATGACAGCTAGCGGGTGACCGTCGCGGCCTTGGCGCGCGGGGCGGGTGTCGGGGTGGCGTCGGGGCCGGCCGGCTCGGCGGGCACCTCGGCGTCGGGGGCGGTCGGCTGGGCGGGCACCCCGGTGGTGTCGGGTGTGTCCGAAGCCGGCGCCGGCTGGCCTGCCGGCGGCGGGGAGACGCTGCGCAGCGCGGCGGTCACCACGCCCGCCGGCTCCGCGGCCGGGCCCTCGTTGACATTGGTGTGGTCGATCGGCTTGCGCCGGGAGGCGGCCCAGATCGCGCCGCAGATGCCGAGTCCGAGGACCGCCACCGCCGCCACGCCCCAGTCGCCCTGGCCGGCGAGGAACGCGGCGCCCGCCGCGACCGCACCGGCGGCCGGCAGCGTCAGGCCCCAGGCGGCGACCATCCGGCCGGCCGTGGACCAGCGCACCACGCCGCCCTTGCGGCCCAGGCCCGAGCCCATCACGGCACCGGAGCAGACCTGGGTGGTGGAGAGCGCGAAGCCGAGGTGGGAGGAGGCCAGGATGGTGGCCGCGGCGCCGGTCTGGGCGGCGAAGCCCTGCGGCGGCTGGATGTCGGTGATGCCCTTGCCCATCGTGCGGATGATCCGCCAGCCGCCCAGGTACGTACCGAGCGCGATGGCCAGACCGGCCGAGGCGATGACCCACAGCGGCGGGTCGGCGTGCGGGGCGACGACCCCGCCGGTGATCAGCGCGAGCGTGATCACACCCATCGTCTTCTGGGCGTCATTCGTGCCGTGGGCGAGCGAGACCAGGGCCGCGGAGGCGATCTGCCCCGCGCGGTAGCCCTTGGCGGTGTCCGTCTCGTCGCGGTTGCGGGTCAGCCGGTAGGTGAGCCGGGTCGCCGCCATCGCGGCCAGGCCGGCCACGAACGGGGCGGCCACCGCCGGGATCAGGACCTTCATCACCACGGCCTCGCCGTGCACACCGTGGGTGCCGACGGACACCAGGGTCGCGCCGATCAGACCGCCGAAGAGAGCGTGGGAGGAGCTGGAGGGGAGACCCGCGAGCCAGGTCAGCAGGTTCCAGACGATCGCGCCGACCAGGCCGGCGAAGATCACTTCTGGTCTGATGCCGGCACCTTCATCGATGATCCCGCCGGAGATGGTCTTGGCCACCTCCACGGACAGAAACGCACCGACGAGGTTGAGCACTGCCGACATCGCCACCGCGGTCTTGGGTCGCAATGCCCCGGTGGAAATGGTGGTGGCCATTGCGTTGGCCGTGTCGTGGAAGCCGTTCGTAAAGTCGAACACCAAGGCCGTGACGATCACGATCCCGATGAGAAGCGTGATGTGTTCCATTCACCCAGGCAATCAGTTCGAAGGTCAGTGTCGCTGGGACCGTACGGAGAGTGGGTGAACGGAAAGTGAACTGGGACGGGCCGGGTGGTGACACCACCGCACTGTTCACGCGGAGGCACCCCAGCTGTCACTTCCGCCTCACCCGTTGGCGATCTGCGGATGCTGTGTCTGCGCACCGTTCCGCAGGTCACGGCCGCCCGGTGGCGGCCGCGGTGCATCCCGTCGGACGGTGTGCGGGCGCGGCCTACCGATGCTCCCAGGACCCCGGCGCACAGGGGTCCGATTCCGGCCGGTCGACGGCAGCCGTAGGGGTATCCCTGAAGAACCCGCATCTCCCTGGAGAGCAGCACCGGTTCGGCGGGCCGCGACGTACGGCGCCCGGCCTCCTCGTACGGTGTCGCGCACCGCACCGCATCCGCATCCGTATTGGCCGCACCGCGCCGGAGGACCCATGAAGGACCACCCCGACCACCTCGCCGCAGCCTGGAGCGACCTGGTCACGACCGCCCGCAGGACCGTCGCCGACGGCCTGGTGGTCGGCACCTCGGGCAATGTCTCCTGCCGCCTGAAGGACCTGGTCCTGGTCACCCCCAGCGGCGTCCCCTACGACCGGCTCGGGCCGGGCGACCTCACCGCGGTCGACCTGGCAGGAACCCAGATCATCGGCACGCTCCGGCCGACCAGCGAACTCCCCATGCACCTGGCGGTCTACCGCAGCACCACGGCCGCCGCCGTCGTCCACACCCACGCCCCGTACGCCACCGCCGTCTCCACCCTCGTGCCCGAACTCCCGCCCGTCCACTACATGACCGCGGCGCTCGGCGGCCCCGTCCGCGTCGCCCCCTACGCCCTCTACGGCAGCGACGAGCTCGCCGCCCACATGCTCGACGCGCTCCGCGACCGCACCGGCTGCCTGCTGCAGAACCACGGCACCATGACCTACGGCGACAGCCTGGACCAGGCCCTGGACCGCACCGCCCAGCTGGAGTGGATGTGCCGCGTGTGGCTCACCGCGCAGTCCGTGCCGGGCCACACCCCGAGCCTGCTGTCGGCCGGGCAGCTCGACGCGGCCGCGGCCCGGCTGCGCGGCTACGGCCAGCGGGGCCGCGGCCGGGACTGACCCCGCCCGGGCCGCCGCCCCGGCCACTCACCCGCCCGACTCCGCCAGGTGGCCGCACCCGGCGGCGCTGCGCACACTGGTGAGGTGCGCCTGGGTACTGCGGCGGCCGCGGCCGCCATCACCGTGATAGGTGCCGGGGCGGCCGCCGTGGCGGTCGGCCGGTACGCCAGCGACACTGCCCTGAAACCCTCGCCCGATCAGCCGTTCCCGGGCGACTCCCGGCTCACCGTGCACTCCGCCACCGAGGAGCGCATCGCCCTCACCCGCAGCCTGGCGGCCATGCGGCCCGGCACCTACGGGCTCACCGGCAACGGCTGCCACGCCGTGGTCGGCTCTGTCGTCCACGGCATCCCGCACCCCGCCGACGCCGTCGTCCGCCGCCTGGAGCGGGTCACCCACGGCACCCTCCGGCCGGGCAAACGGATGCGGCTCACCCCGCAGGTGCACATCGGCAACCCCCGTGACGCCCTCGGCCTCGACTACGCCGACGTCGACGTCCCCGGTGAACTCGGCTCCCTCCCGGCATGGTTCGTGCCCGGCGTCCGCGACACCTGGGTCATCACCGCACACGGCCTGGGCACCACCCGCGAGCACCCCATGGTGGCCATGCCGTTCCTGCACCGCCACCGGCTGCCCGTCCTCGACCTGGCCTACCGCAACGACCTCGGTGCCCCGCGCACCGCCGACGGCATCCACCACCTCGGCGACACCGAATGGCGCGATCTGGACGCGGCGATCCGCTACGCCCTCCGCTACGGCGCCCAGTCCGTCGTCCTCCACGGCTGGTCCACCGGCGCGACCATGGCGCTGCGTGCCGCCACCCGCTCCGCGCTGCGCGACCGGATCAGCGGTCTCGTCCTGGACTCCCCGGTCCTGGACCGCAACGCCACGGTCCGCGCGCTGGCCGCCGCCCGGCGGGTCCCGCGCGCCCTGCTGCCGCTGGTGGTGCGCGCCGCCGAGGGCTCCACGGGGATTTCCCTGGACCACCCCACCGACGCCGTCGACCCGGAGGAGCTGGACGTCCCCACCCTGCTCTTCCACGGCCCCGACGACCGGATCGCCCCCTGGACGGCCTCCCGTTCCTTCGCCGCCCGCCGCGCCGACCTGATCACTCTTCAGCCGGTCCCGCACGCCCCGCACGCCGCGATGTGGAACGCCGACCCGTCGGCCTACGAAGAGGCCCTGCGCCGCTTCCTCACCCCTCTCATGTAGGACCGCTGCCGGCTCCCGGTACGCTCCGCCGCCACCCCCCGACGCCGCCCCCATGAACCCCGGGCATACGGCGGGACAACTCCGCCCATCAGGGATGGGACGGCGAAATGCGCCGGCCCCAAAAGGCCGCACACCGGGTTCCGATTGGGCTTTCGGGCCGTCAGCGGCAACACTGCTCCTGTGACGTCCCGTACCCCGCGCGACTCCCGGCTCCGACTCGTCCCCCGTCAACCGGTTGGGGCCGCCCGCCGAGCGGTGACAACCAGGACCAAGCGCCCGGCACCCCGGCCGCCCGAGGGCACTCCGCCGCCCGCGGAGCTGGCCCGGCAGGCCCGCGCCGTGCTGGCCGGCGCGGCCCGCCTCGCCCGGTGGGCCGACAGCGGCGGCGGCAGCGGCGGCAGCCTGCGCGCCGGCCCCGACGGCGCACTGCCCGAAGCGGCGGTGGAACGGGCCGCCGAGGCCCTGCGCGTGACACCGCAGCAGGTCCGCGTCGACTGGGACCGGGCCCGGCTCGCCGGGCTCGTCGAGCTCCACGACGGCCTGGCCCGCCCCGGCTGGCGGCTGCGCGCCTGGGACCGCGACGACACCGCGGTGCTGCGCGGCTGGGTGGCGCTCTTCGACGCCTGGTCGCTGGCCCGCCCCGCCCCGGCCGGCGCCGGCCCCGCGATGGTCGCCGAAGTCGTCGAGGCGCTGCCGCAGTTGCTGTCCCTGCTGCATCTGTCGGCCGGGCCGGTCCCGCTGCCGGCGCTGCTCGACATGCTCGGCCAGCGCGTCGCCGAGCTGCGCACCGAGCGCTGCGAGGTCCCTTACGGCCAGGAGCCCGCCCCGGACGGCCCCCAGGACGCCGCAGATGCCGACGACGCCGCGGGGGCGTCGCTGGCCGCACTGCTGGCCTGGGCGCTGGACGCGCTGCGGATCGTCGGGGCGCTGGTCCCGCCGGGCGGTGCG
Organism: Streptomyces sioyaensis; assembly: GCF_004122735.1. Classification (GTDB taxonomy): domain Bacteria; phylum Actinomycetota; class Actinomycetes; order Streptomycetales; family Streptomycetaceae; genus Streptomyces; species Streptomyces sioyaensis. The sequence goes on from NZ_SDIF01000118.1 coordinate 8,083, forward strand.
CCGGACGGCATCCACGAGGCCGTGCACGAGGCGTCCGAGGCGCAGCTGACACCGCTCGGCAACTGGTCGGTGTGGGTCAAGCTGGAACAGATCTGCGTCGCCGCGCAGAGCCCCGCCGGCCATATCGAACAGTCCGCGGAGGCGATGCTGCGCGGCTGCGCCCGGCTCACCCCCGGACCGGCCCGCACCGAATACCGCGCCTGGCTCGCCGCCCGCTCGGTCGGTTCGGCCGTCGAGGAACTGCTCACCGTGGCCCGCGGTGAGGACGCGCTGCTGCGCGGCCTGGCCTTCGAGGCCCTGCGGGCGGTCGGCGCCCCGGCCGAGGCCGCCGTACGGGCCGCGGCCGACGAGCCGGCCCTGCGGCCGTACGCCCTGTTGTGGCTGGTCGAGCACGAGGGCGGCGACCCGGAGACCGCGCCCGATGTGCTCACCCGCGAGGAGTCGACCTGGCTCTGGGTGGACACCGCGGCGGCCGTCGCCGACCACGGCGAGACCCAACTGCTGGTGCGCCACCTCGATTCCGCGGTCCAGGGCTCGGTCCCGCGCCTCCTGGAGGAGGTCCGCGCCGTCGGCCACCCCCGCACGGTCCAGGTACTGGTAGCACTGGCCGCCGCCCACCCGGACCCCGCCCTCGCCAAGGCGGTACGGCGCGCGGCGTTCCAAGTACACACCGGAGGTGTGTGATTCCCACGTTGTCGGCTGTCCCGCCGTGATGGCTGGTCGCCGTTGCGCTTTGCGGCGCGCCGTACGTTGTCGGCTGTCCCGCCGTGGTGGCTGGTCGCCGTTGCGCCTGCGGCGGGCTGGGTGGGTGTCGGGTGCGGTGACGGACCTCCGGGGCCTGTTGTGTGGACTGCTTCGCTTTACGTCCACACAACAGGCCCCTCCGGCCCGTCCCCTCCCGTGGGAGGAGTACGTGACGGTGAGTGGGGGCGGGCCATCGTTGGTCGTTTCGGTACGACCTGTCAGGCGTGCTTGACCAGTCACGTCCGCCCCCACCGGCCCGTCACCGCACCCGACAGCCCCGCGCAGCGGACCCCGCCCGCCGCTGGGGGTACCTCCCAGCGTTAGCTGGGGGAGCAACGGCGAGCAACACCCACGGCGGGCCAGCCGACAACGTGGGGCGCGAAAAACCACTTGCAAGGGGCAGATAGACTGCCCCCATGGCAGTTCTCCCTTGGGTTCATTAGACGGCGCAGCTCGCTCTCGGACCGTCCGTCCAATCCGCCGTCTTTTCCGACCCTGGAGCTTTTCCCGTGATCACCGCCTCCGGCCTTGAGCTGCGCGCCGGCGCCCGCGTTCTCATCGAGTCCGCCTCCTTCCGTATCGCCAAGGGCGACCGCATCGGCCTGGTCGGCCGTAACGGCGCCGGCAAGACCACCCTCACCAAGGTGCTGGCCGGGGAGGGCATCCCCGCCGCCGGCTCGGTCACCCGCGGTGGCCAGGTCGGCTATCTGCCGCAGGACCCGCGCACCGGCGACCTCGACGTGCTGGCCCGCGACCGCATCCTGTCCGCCCGCGATCTGGACAGCGTGCTGCGCAAGATGCGCGAGAACGAGGACCGCATGGCGAACGGCAAGGGCGCCACCCGCGAGAAGGCCATGCGGAAGTACGAGCGCCTGGAGACGGAGTTCCTGACCAAGGGCGGGTACGCCGCCGAGGCGGAGGCCGCGACCATCGCCGCCAGCCTGGGCCTGCCCGACCGCATCCTCGGCCAGCCGCTCCATACGCTCTCCGGTGGTCAGCGCCGCCGCGTCGAGCTGGCCCGGATCCTGTTCTCGGACTCCGACACCCTGCTCCTCGACGAGCCGACCAACCACCTCGACGCCGACTCCATCGTCTGGCTGCGCGACTACCTCAAGACCTACCGCGGCGGCTTCATCGTGATCTCCCACGATGTCGACCTGGTCGAGACCGTCGTCAACAAGGTCTTCTATCTGGACGCCAACCGCTCCCAGATCGACGTCTACAACATGGGCTGGAAGCTCTACCAGCAGCAGCGCGAGGCCGACGAGAAGCGCCGCAAGCGCGAGCGCGCGAACGCCGAGAAGAAGGCCGCCGCGCTCAACTCCCAGGCCGACAAGATGCGGGCCAAGGCCACCAAGACCGTCGCCGCGCAGAACATGGCCAAGCGTGCCGAGAAGCTGCTCTCGGGGCTGGAGGAGGTGCGGCAGTCCGACAAGGTCGCCAAGCTGCGCTTCCCGGACCCGGCGCCCTGCGGCAAGACCCCGCTCACCGCCGAGGGCCTGTCGAAGTCCTACGGTTCGCTGGAGATCTTCACCGATGTCGACCTGGCCATCGACAAGGGCTCCCGGGTCGTCATCCTGGGCCTGAACGGTGCCGGCAAGACGACCCTGCTGCGGCTGCTGGCCGGCGTCGAGCAGCCGGACACCGGCGAGGTCCGCCCCGGCCACGGCCTGAAGCTCGGCTACTACGCCCAGGAGCACGAGACCCTGGACCCGGACCGCACGGTGCTGGAGAACATGCGGTCGGCCGCCCCGGACATGGACCTGGTCGCCATCCGCAAGACGCTGGGCTCCTTCCTCTTCTCCGGCGACGACGTCGACAAGCCCGCCGGGGTGCTCTCCGGCGGTGAGAAGACCCGGCTCGCCCTGGCGACCCTGGTCGTCTCCTCCGCCAACGTCCTGCTGCTCGACGAGCCCACCAACAACCTCGACCCGGCCAGCCGCGAGGAGATCCTCGGCGCGCTGCACACCTTCACGGGCGCGGTGGTCCTGGTCACGCACGACGAGGGAGCCGTGGACGCGCTGGCGCCGGAGCGGATCATTCTGCTGCCCGACGGTGTCGAGGACCTGTGGGGCCAGGACTACGCGGATCTCGTCGCGCTGGCCTGACCGCGGCGAATGGATCATGCCGTATGGATCATTCGGCCGACGTGTGATCCATCATCTGAGTGAGAACGGCTCGTACACCGGCGAGCCTGCAACGGATGGCCGGGCCCTTGCGGCCCGGCCGTCACCTTTTTGGCCCCATACCGCCTGACCTGGCATTTCTCGGGGGAATCCGGGCCCGGAGGGCCCTCTGGGCAGCCGGAATGGGCACTTCCGGGCCGGATGACGGAGCGTCCGAAGGCAAAGGATGTCGTAGAGACCTTGCGGAATGGGTGGCCAGGAAGCCGGGGAGGGGTGATCATGAGAGTCCAGAGCGCACTTCCCACGAGGAGGCACGGGTGGCCGAGACTCTGAAGAAGGGCAGCCGGGTAACCGGCGCCGCGCGCGAGAAGCTCGCGGCAGACCTGAAGAAGAAGTACGACTCCGGTGCGAGCATCCGGGCGCTGGCCGAGGAAACCGGCCGGTCCTACGGATTCGTGCATCGGATGCTCAGCGAATCCGGTGTGGTCCTGCGCGGTCGTGGCGGAGCCACGAGGGGCAAGAAGGCCGCTTCGGCCTGACGGCCACGCCTTTGAGTGCAACGGTCTCCCCCCGGCCGACGAAGCCGTCGGCCGGGAGGTTACCGTTCAGTCACTTACGCACGCAGGTGCGGCTGGCTGACTCGGAGGCGCTGATGACTCTGCTCGACAAGGACGGTGTGCGACTCACCGTGGACGATGCCATCGCCACGGTGACCCTCGCCCATGCGGCCAAGCGCAATGCGCAGTCCCCGGCCATGTGGCGGGCGCTCGCCGAAGCGGGCTCGCTGCTGCCGGGCAGCATTCGGATCGTGGTGCTGCGCGGTGAGGGCATGTCCTTCTCCGCGGGCCTGGACCGTCAGGCGTTCACGCCCGAAGGCTTCGACGGCGAGCCGTCGTTCATCGATCTTGCCCGTGGCACGGACAGCGCACTGGACGCCACCATCGCCGAGTACCAGGAAGCGTTCACCTGGTGGCGGCGCAATGACCTGGTGTCCATCGCCGCCGTGCAGGGACACGCCATCGGCGCGGGCTTCCAGCTCGCACTCGCCTGCGATCTGCGGGTGGTCGCGCCGGACGTCCAGTTCGCCATGCGCGAGACCAGCCTGGGACTCGTACCGGACCTGACCGGTACCCACCCCCTGGTCGGGCTGGTGGGCTACGCCCGGGCGCTGGAGATCTGCGCCACCGGGCGCTTCGTGCACGCCGAGGAGGCCGAGCGGATCGGCCTCGCCAATCTTGTGGTGCCCGCGGACGAACTCGACGGCGCGGTGGGCGACCTGGCCGCCGCGCTCATTGCCGCGCCGCGGGACGCCGTGATCGAGACCAAGGCCCTGCTGGCCGGTGCCGCGGGCCGTACGTACGAGGAGCAGCGCACCGCCGAGCGGGCCGCGCAGGCGCGCCGGCTGCGCGACCTGGCGGGCGTGGGGGAGTAGCGCCCCGTTCCGGACCGCGGCAGGCGGCCGGCCGGGCTGTCCGGCCGGCCGCCTCAGCCCTGCTCCACCGCCGTGACCAGCACGGCGACCGTCGACACCGCGGGCGGCGCGGCCGTCACCGCCTGTCGTACGGCGGCGGAGACGTCCAGCGCCCGGTGGCCGGGCGCGGTCGCCAGCTGGATCAGCGCATGCCCGTCGGTGAGCCGTACGGGACGGGACGAACCGAGCGCCGGTGCCAGGCGGGCCACACCCGCGACGCCCAGGGTCACGGCGGCGATCCCGGCCGCTCCGTCCTGCGTCGCGCCGCTCCGTTCGTCCGTCACCGGCGCGGTGGGCGGACCGCCCGACGGGGCGGGGGCCGGCGCCTGCGGTGCCCCGGCCTCGTCCGTGTCCAGCAGGCCGCTGACCTGTAGATCCACCACGGCCACCACCAGCCCCAGCTCCCGGACCGACGCCTCCAGCAGTGCCGCCCGCACCTGGTCGGCGACCGTGAGCAGCGGCCGGTCGCCGGCCGCGGCGAAATCCGCCTCGATCCGCAGCGGGCCCGGCGGCAGCGCGCTCGGGGGCGCCGGCACCGCGGGATCCGGCGCGCGGTCGGGGTCGGCGACCGACAGCCGCAACGAGCCCAGGCGTACCCCGGGCGGTGTCCCGGCGGCCCTTCGCAGGACCCCGGCGGCGGCCTGCTCGGTGATCCACGATCCGTCCGCCGGCCCGCCGAGCGGCAGCAGGCGGCCGATCCCGAGCTGCGTCCGCACCGCCTGTGCCCACTGGTTCGCGGTCACCGCGTCACCCCTTTCCCGGCAGGCCCCGGCCCCTCTTCGGGCACGTCCCGGACCACGCCCCCAGCCTGCCGCAGAGCGGCCCCCACAGCAGCGTGCTGCCCCGCACGGCGCCGTAGGGAGCACTCCGCTGCCGCAGCCCCGAAGCGAACCGGACAAACCGGACCTACTGTGGGCAACGTAGCGGGCGGACCGCTTCTCCCCGCGGAAAGGGACGTACGGCGATGAGCGAGAGCCAGCAGGCCGAGGCACCCAGGACCCCCACCAAGAGGGGTGGCGGCGATCCCGCCACGCGTGGGCGGACCACCATCGCCGACGGTGTCGTGGAGAAGATCGCCGGTCTTGCGGCCCGGGACGTCCTCGGTGTGCACGCCATGGGCAGCGGCCTGGCCCGTACGCTCGGCGCCGTGCGCGACCGGGTGCCCGGCGGCGGGCGGTCCGCGACCGCCACCCGCGGGGTCAAGGCCGAGGTCGGCGAGGTGCAGACCGCGCTGGACCTGGAGATCGTGGTCGACTACGGCGTCGCCATCGCCGATGTCGCGCGGTCGGTGCGGGAGAACGTCATCTCCGCCGTGGAGCGGATGACGGGCCTGGAGGTCGTCGAGGTCAATATCGCGGTCAGCGATGTCAAGCTCCCCGACGAGGCGGACGAAGAAGAGGAATCCGAGACGCGGCTCCACTAGCCGGGGCCGTCCGGAGCGGTAGCGAAGGAGCGCACGATGAGCATGGCCGTGGCCGGCCTCTTGGCCGGTATGGCGCTGGGCTTCGCCGGATTCTTCGGTGGTTTCGGCGCCTTCGTACTGGTGGCGGCGCTGGGCGCCATCGGGTTCGTGGTCGGCAGATTCCTCGACGGGGATCTGGAAGCCGGCGAATTCTTCCGTCCGCGCCGCGGCGACCGCGACGAGCGGCGGCGGTGAGGCCGGGTGGCGACGGTGTCCCCGCCCGCCGCCGTACCGGCGGGTGAGCGGGGCGCGACCAGAATCGCGGACCGGGTGGTGGCGAAGATCGCCGCGCAGGCGGCCCGGGAGGCGCTGCTCCGGGAGTCCCCGCGCGCCCGCACGGACGCCCATGCGACGGTGACCGTGCACCGGCACGAGGAGCGCCGGAACTTCGGCGAGGCACGGGTACGGATCGCCGTGGAGCTGGGCTACCCCTCCGACATCGGGGCGCAGAGCCGCGTGGTGCGCCGTCATGTCACCGAGCAGGTGCAGGAGTTGGCGAACATGGCGGTGCCCGAGGTCGCGGTGGAGGTCGAGCGGCTGCACTCACCGCAGCTGGACCGTACCGACCGCGGGAGGGTGCGATGAGCGACGACGACGCGCGGCCGGCGGACACCCGGCGGCTGCCCACGCTGACACCCGACACCGGGGACGAGACACCGCGGTCCGGACCGGACGACACCCCCGCGGGCAGCGACGAGGACGACCGCACCGGGCGCTTCTGGTCGGCCCGCCGGGTGCCGGCCGCCGTGGTCGCGGCGCTGCTGCTGGCCGCCGCCGGGCTGCTGCTCTACGACGTGGCCGCGGTACGCGCCGACCGCCCCGCGATGGCCTGGCGCCGACGCCTCGCCCATGACCTGGCCACCCGTCCGCTCGACAACCCCTGGGTGCTGGGCGCCGCCGCGCTCGCCGTGGTCCTCGGCATCTGGCTGATCGTGCTGGCCCTCACCCCCGGGCTGCGCCAGGTGCTGCCGATGCGGCGGTCGGCGCCGGGTATCCGGGCCGGGCTGGACCGGTCGGCCGCCGCGCTGGTGCTGCGCGACCGGGCCATGGAGGTCGCCGGCGTGCAGTCCGTACGGATGAAGGTCGGCCGCCGCAAGGCCAGGGCGCATGCCGTCTCGCACTTCCGCGAGCTGGACGAGGTCCGCGCCGACCTCGACGTCTCGCTCGGCGAGGGGCTGCGGCAGCTGGGGCTGGCACACGGGCTGGGGCTGACGGTGCACGTCCGGCGCCCGAAGAAGGGGTGAGCGCGCGATGCTCAGGATCCGCAGAACGACCAATCGGATGCTGCTCGGCCTGGCCGGTGTGGTGCTGTTCGGCACCGGCGCCGCGGTGCTGTTCGGCGGTCTCGACCTGCCCGCGAAGTGGCATCTCGGCCTGCCCGCCGGCTGGCCGTGGTCCCGGCCCGGCGACGTGCTGCTCCCCGCGCACGCCCGCACCCGCTGGACCCACCAGGGCTGGTGGTGGCCGGTCGTCATCGCGGCCCTGGCCGTCTTCGTGCTGCTGATGCTGTGGTGGCTGCTGTCCCAGCTGCGGCGGCGCCGGCTGCAGGAGATCCTCGTCGACAGCGGCGACGGCGAGGGCGCCGTGCTGCGCGGCCGGGCGCTGGCGGCCGCCGTCGCCGCCGAGATGGAGTCGCTGGACGGCGTCGACGGGGCCGGTGTGCTGCTGACCGGCAGCCGGACCGCACCGCAGGTCAGAGCGCTGCTGGCGCTGGCCCCGCACGCCGACCCGGGCACCGTCCTGCAGCGGCTGTCCCACGAGGCGGTGGCGCACGCCCGCGACTCGGCCGGGCTCGACGAGCTGCCGGCCGAGGTCCGGCTGCGGGCCGTCAAGCACCGGCCCGAGCGGGTCAGTTAGGGCCCCTCGGGTGGACAGGGGGCAAGTGCGGCGCCTTTCCCCCGTCAGAACCCGTGCCGGGCGCCGCCGTCCACCGGCACCATCACACCGGTGACGTACGAAGCGGCCGGCGACAGCAGGAACGCCGCGGTCCGGCCGAACTCCTCCGGCGTGCCGTAACGGCCCAGCGGGATGGACGCACAGTTGCGGGCGTGGCTGCCCTCCGGGTCGCCGGAGAGCGCATCGAGCTGGGTCATCCGGTCGGTGGCGATCCGGCCGGGCAGCACCCCCAGGACGCGGATGCCGCGCGGCCCCAGCTCGTTGGCGAGCGACTTGGCGAAGCCGGCCAGCCCGGGGCGGAGCCCGTTGGAGATGGTCAGGCCGCTGATCGGCTCGTACACCGAACCGGACAGCACAAAGCCGATCACCCCGCCCGCCGGCAGCTCGGCGGCGGCCGCACGGGCCAGCCGTACCGCGCCGAGGAAGACCGATTCGAAGGCCGACTGCCACTGTTCGTCGGTGTTGTCGGCGGCGGTGCCGGGCGCCGGGCCGCCCACGCTGATCAGCACGCCGTCCAGCCGGCCGAAGCGCGCACGGGCCGCCGCCAGCAGGCGGTCGGGGGCATCGGCGGCGGAGTTGTCGGCCGCCACGCCCAGGGCACGGTCGCCGAGCGAGGCGGCGGCCGCGGCCGCGCTCTCCTCGGTGCGCCCGGTGAGCACCACCTGGGCGCCGTCGGCGACCAGTTCACGGGCGGTGGCGAAGCCGAGGCCGCGGGTCGCCCCGGTGAGCAGGTACGTCCGGTCAGTGAGTCCGAGATCCATGGTCCTAGTCTGCCGTTGCTCCGTCGAGGAGGCCGAAGGCGGTCCCCACCAGGCCGATGTGGCTGAAGGCCTGCGGATAGTTGCCCAGCTGGCGCCCCGCGGCCGGGTCGTACTCCTCGGAGAGCAGGCCCACGTCGTTGCGCAGGTCCAGCAGCCGCTCGAACATCTCCCGGGCCTCGTCCCGCCGGCCGCTGAGCTGCAGTGCGTCGGCGAGCCAGAACGAGCAGACCAGGAAGGTGCCCTCGCCGCCCGGCAGCCCGTCGACCGAGCCGCCCTCCGTGCTGTAGCGGCGCACCAGACCGTCGTGCGTCAGCTCCCGGCGCACCGTGTCGATGGTGTTCAGCACCCGTGGGTCGTCACCGGGCAGAAAGCCGACCCGGGGGATCAGCAGGGTCGCGGCGTCCAGTTCCTTCGAGCCGTAGAACTGGGTGAAGGTGCCGCGCTCGGCGTCGTAGCCGCGTTCGCACACCTCACGGTGGACCTTCTCGCGCATCGCCCGCCAGCGGTCGGCGTCCCCGCTGAACTTCGGATTCGCCTCGATCGCCCGTACCGCCCGGTCGGCCGCGACCCAGGCCATGACCTTGGAGTGCACGAAGTGCCGCTGCGGCCCGCGGATCTCCCACAGGCCCTCGTCGGGGTCGCGCCAGGTGGACTCCAGGTAGTCCACCAGGGCGCGCTGGATGCTCCAGGCGTGCGGCTCCGACGGCAGCCCGGCCCTGCGCGCGACGTGGAAGGAGTCCAGCACCTCGCCGTAGACATCGAGCTGACGCTGTTCGACCGCGGCGTTGCCGATGCGGACCGGCGCGGAGTCGCAGTAGCCGGTCAGCCACGGCAGCTCGGCCTCCGGCAGCCGCCGCTCACCCGCCAGCCCGTACATGATCTGCAGATCGTCGGGGGCACCGGCCACCGCGCGCAGCAGCCAGTCCCGCCAGGCTCCGGCCTCCTCCAGATAGCCGGCGGACAGCAGGGAGTTCAGGGTGAGACTGGCGTCGCGCAGCCAGCAGTAGCGGTAGTCCCAGTTGCGCACCCCGCCCAGCTCCTCGGGCAGCGAGGTGGTGGGGGCCGCCACGATGCCGCCGGTCGGCGCGTAGGTGAGCGCCTTGAGGGTGATCAGCGAGCGCATCACGGCCTCGCGGTACGGCCCGTCGTAGCGGCAGCGCGCGGACCAGGTGTGCCAGTCGTCCAGGGTGTCCTGGAGCGCCGTGTACGGCTCGATCTGGGTCGGCCGCGGCTCGTGCGAGGGGTGCCAGGTCAGCACGAACGCGGCCCGCTCGCCCTCGGCGACGGTGAGGTCCGAGCGGGTGCTGAAGTCCTTGCCGTAGGTGCTGCCCTGCGGTGGGGTGCGCAGCCATACGGAGTCCGGTCCGGCGATGGCGACCCGGCTGCCCTCCGCGGCGCGGACCCAGGGCACCACCCGCCCGTAGTCGAAGCGCAGCCGCAGCTCGCTGCGCATCTCGACGCTGCCGCGCAGGCCTTCCACGATCCGTACGACATCGGGCGCGCGGTCGCGCTGCGGCATGAAGTCGATGACCCGGACGCTGCCGGTGGGTGTCTCCCACACCGTGTCGAGGATCAGCGAATCGCCGCGGTAGGAGCGCTGTGCGCGGGCGTCCGCGGACCGGGGAGCCACCTGCCAGTGGCCGTTCTCCTTGCCGCCGAGGAGCGCCGCGAAGCAGGCGCCGGAGTCGAAGCGGGGCAGGCACAGCCAGTCGATGGAGCCGTCGCGGCCGACGAGTGCGGCGGTCTGCAGATCACCGATGAGCGCGTAGTCCTCGATATGTGGATGCACGCCTCGCACCTTCCCGCCCGGCGCCCGCGCTACGCGGTGGGGCGGCTGTCCGGGCTACCCGCGGGCGGGCTACCCGCGGGCGGGGGCCGTGGCCGCTTCCTCGCCGTCCTGCGGGTCCGGGGCGTCGTGCGGGTCTTCGCCGTCCTGCGGGTCCTCGCCGTTCCCGGTCCCGTGCGGCTCCGCGGCCTCCTTGGCCTCCTTGGCCGCGGCCTCCGCACGGTCGCGGCGCTCACGGCGTACGAGGACGGTCCAGCCGACCGGCACCGCCGCCGCGAACAGCCACCACTGGATCGCATAGGCCATGTGCGGGCCGATGGAGTCGTGGTCCGGCTCGGGGACCAGCTCCGGCGTGCCGCCGGCCGGCTTGGGCCCGGTCTGCTCGATATAGCCGCCGAGCGTCGGCCGGCCGACCCGCTTCGCCTGCTCCTTGCTGTTGATCAGCATGATCTGGCGCGGGGGCAGGCCCTTGGTGTCCTTGATTCCGCTGAACGCGGTGGTCTCGTCGGCCATCATCCGGCCGGTCACGGTGACCTTGCCCTTGGGGGCTGCCGGGACGTCCGGGAACTTGGTGAGGTCGTTGCCCGCCGAGATCCAGCCGCGGTTGACCAGCACGGCCTGGCCGTTGCCCAGCACCAGCGGGCTCAGTACGTAGTAGCCGATGCTCTGCTCGTCGGCGGCGGTGCGCTGGCGGACCACGACCTCGTGCGCGGTGTCGAAGCTGCCGGTGGCGGTGACCGGGCGCCACATGTCGTGGCGGGGGAGGGACCGGCCGGGGGCGGTCAGCTCGGTGACCGGGACCGGCCTGGCTGCCAGGCTGCGCGCGATGAGCTGGTTCTGCGCCACCTTGTGCTGATGGCGGTGGAGCTGCCAGAAGCCCAGCTTGATCATGACGGGGATCAGCAGCAGCGCCACGAGGGTGACGATCACCCACTGCCGGGACAACAGGAAGCGGTACACGGCTTCGACGGTACCTGGGGCGCCACGGCCCCCGGGCGGCGGGTCCTCCGGGTCCTCCGGGTCCTCCGGTGGGCGGGCCCTGCCGGGTGGTCCGGTGGGCGGGTCCTGCCGGGTGCTGCGCGCTCCGGTCCGGCGGACCCGCCGGATCAGACCCGGTCGACGATGCCCACCCTCCCGTCCGAGCGGGCGCAGTGGGCACCGCAGTACCACTTCTGGTCGGCCTCGACGCCCTGGCCGATGATCTGGCACCGGCAGTGCTCACAGATCGGCGCCATGCGGTGGATGGCGCAGGCGAAGCAGTCGAAGACGTGCACCGCGCCCTGCGCGTGCACCTCGAACGTCATGCCGTATTCGTTTCCGCAGACCTCACAACGTGCCATGCGCCACAGGGTGCGGGCGCCGCCCGCGCGGGGCGAGGTGCCGACGGGTGTGTTGACCGGGCTTCACCCGGACGCACGCGCCGGGGCCACGTCCTGCAGCAGCTGCATGAAGGCCGCCTCGTCGATCACGACCGTGCCGTACGAGGCGGCCTTGGCGGTCTTGGACGTACGGGCGTCGGGATCGTTGGTCACCAGCAGGCTGGTCAGCCGGGACAAGCTCGTGGCGACATGCAGCCCGGCCTCGATCGCCCGGTCCTCCAGCAGCTCGCGGTCCACGGAGGTGTCGCCGGAGAAGGCGACCCGCATCCCCTGGACGAGCCGGCCGCCCGCCTCATAGCGCCCCGGGTTGGGGTAGGGGCACGCCGGGCGCTTACGGGACGGCCGCCAGGAGGTGGGGCGGTAGAGCGAGGCGGTGGTGTGCTGCCGGGGTGCGGGCGCGTCCGACCACTCCGTCAGCGGCTGGCAGGTCAGCAGCGGCAGCCGCAGATTCTCCTGTGCGGCCCGCCGCAGACTGGGCCGGAACGCCTCGGCCAGCACCCGGGCGTCGTCCAGCGCATGGTGGGCGCGCTGCTGCACCACGCCGTAATGGGCGGCGAGCGTCTCCAGCTTGTGGTTGGGCAGCGGCAGCTGCAACTCCTTGGACAGGGCGATGGTGCACAGCCGCTGGCGCACCGGCGCGGCCGCCGCGGCGCGGGCATACTCCCGGGCGATCATCGACCAGTCGAACATGGCGTTGTGGGCGACCAGGACCCGGTCCTCCAGCCGCTTGGAGAGTTCCGGGACGATCTCCGGGAAGAGCGGGGCATCGGCGAGCACGGCGCTGGTGAGACCGTGGATCCAGACCGGTCCCGGGTCCCGCTGCGGGTTGACGAGGGTGTACCAGTGGTCCTGGACCTCGCCCTGCGCGTCGAGTTGGTACACGGCGGCGGAGATGATCCGGTCGTCACGGGCCAGGCCCGTGGTCTCCACGTCGACCACCGCGTATCCCTGGGGATACGCGGTCGGCCAGGGAGCCGGCGGCGTCTGCGGGCCCGGCTGCTGCCCGATCTTCGGCGCGATCGGGTCGGCTGCTGCCATGCGGTCTTCGAGCATGGTCCCTGAGGATACGGGCCGCCACTGACAGCCACCGAACCGCCGTCGCTTGCAACGGCCGTGGGGGGCGTCGACAACGGCCGTGGGGCGTCGCCGTCAACGCCCGTTGGGGGGCGCCCGCAACGCCCCATCGTGCGTCCGGGCCCCGGTAATTCCCGGGCGGGTGCGGGAGTTGACGGGGGACGAGGAGGGGC
>NZ_SDIF01000119.1 GCF_004122735.1 Streptomyces sioyaensis
CACGCTGTTGAGTTCTCAAGGAACGGACGCTTCCTTTGCGCCTGTTTCACCAGGCTCTCCGGGCGCTTCCCTTCGGTCTTGCGTTTCCGACTCTATCAGATCCTTGCGGGCCCGATTTTCGCCGGTGCGTTTCCACCTTTCGGCTTCTTCGCGTTTCCGACTCTACCAGACTTGATTTCGTTCCGTTTCCGGTTCGAATTCGATCCGATTTCCCGTCGGAGGGGGTTTGCCTTTCGGCTGATCCGACTTTATCAGATTGCTCTGGGCCGGAATTCCACCCGACGTTGCGGGGCTCCGTACGCAGAGACGTGCGGCGCTTCCCGTTCAGGTGGAGCCGTAAACGTACTGGAGCGGGGCGCCTGGATGCAAATCCAGGCGCCCCGCTCCCACTTGGGCACGTTTGTACGAACCTGCCCGTCAGACCTCGACGACCACGGGGAGGATCATCGGGCGGCGGCGGTAGTTGTCCGATACCCACTTGCCGACCGAGCGGCGGACCAACTGCTGGAGTTGATGGGGCTCCGCGATGCCGTCCTGGGCCGCCTTCGCCAAGGCGTCCTCGATCTTGGGGATCACGGCCGAGAAGGTCGCGTCGTCGATGCCGGAACCGCGGGCCTGCAGATGCGGGCCACCGACGATCTTGCCGGTGCTGCTGTCGACGACCACGAAGACCGAGATGATGCCCTCGTCGCCGAGGATGCGGCGGTCCTTCAGATGGGTTTCGGTGACATCGCCGACCGAGAGGCCGTCGACGTAGACATAGCCCGCCTGGACCTTGCCGGTGATCTTGGCGACGCCGTCGACCAGGTCGACCACGACGCCGTCCTCGGCGATGACGATCCGGTCCTTCGGTACGCCGGTCAGCGCTCCGAGTTCGGCGTTGGCGCGGAGATGGCGCCATTCGCCGTGCACCGGCATGAGGTTCTTCGGCTTGCAGATGTTGTAGAAGTACAGCAGCTCGCCGGCCGAGGCATGGCCCGAGACGTGGACCTTGGCGTTGCCCTTGTGGACCACGTCCGCACCCCACCTGGTGAGGCCGTTGATCACGCGGTACACCGCGTTCTCGTTGCCCGGGATGAGGGAGGACGCCAGGATCACGGTGTCGCCCTGGACGATCCGGATCTGGTGGTCGCGGTTGGCCATCCGGGAGAGGGCGGCCATCGGCTCGCCCTGGGAACCCGTGCAGACCAGCACGACCTCGTCGTCGGGAAGGTCGTCGAGGGTCTTGACGTCGACGACCAGGCCGGCGGGGACCTTCAGGTAGCCCAGTTCCCGGGCGATGCCCATGTTGCGGACCATCGAGCGGCCGACGAAGGCGACCCGGCGGCCGTACTCGTGCGCCGCGTCGAGGATCTGCTGGATGCGGTGCACATGGCTGGCGAAACTGGCGACGATGATGCGCTTCTGGGCGTTCGCGAACACCGTGCGCAGCACGTTGGAGATGTCCCGCTCGGGCGGGACGAAGCCCGGGACCTCGGCGTTCGTGGAGTCGGAGAGGAGCAGGTCGATGCCCTCCTCGCCGAGCCGCGCGAAGGCGGGGAGGTCGGTCAGGCGGCGGTCCAGCGGCAGCTGGTCCATCTTGAAGTCGCCGGTGTGCACGACCATGCCCGCGGGGGTGCGGATCGCGACGGCCAGGGCGTCGGGGATGGAGTGGTTGACCGCGACGAATTCGCAGTCGAAGGAGCCGATCCGCTCGGTGTGTCCCTCCTTCACCTCAAGGGTGTAGGGGCGGATGCGGTGCTCCTGAAGCTTGGCCTCGATCAGGGCGAGGGTCAGCTTCGAGCCGATGAGGGGGATGTCCGGCTTCTCCCGCAGGAGGTAGGGGACACCACCGATGTGGTCCTCGTGGCCGTGCGTGAGCACGATGCCGTCGATGTCGTCGAGGCGGTCCCTGATGGACGTGAAGTCCGGCAGGATCAGGTCGATTCCGGGCTGCTCCTCCTCGGGGAAGAGCACTCCGCAGTCGACGATCAGCAGCCGGCCGCCGTATTCGAAGACGGTCATGTTGCGGCCGATCTCGCCGAGGCCGCCGAGGGGGGTGACGCGCAGGCCGCCCTTGGGAAGCTTGGGCGGGGCGCCGAGCTCAGGATGCGGATGACTCAAAAGACTCTCCTCACCACACGCGCCACGCTGCCGTCGAGGCACGTGGCGCGCATGACATTCGTGCACTTGCTATAAGGCGGTTGTTGGTCCGTATTCAGTTGTGAAGTCTGTGTCAGAGCTGTACCCCGCCCGCGGCGAGATCGCGCGTGAGCTGCTCGGTCTCCTCGGGGGAGAGCTCCACGAGCGGCAGGCGCAGCGGGCCGCCGGGCAGGCCCTGCAGGCCCAGCGCCGCCTTGGTGGTGATCACGCCCTGGGTGCGGAACATGCCGGTGAAGACGGGCAGCAGCTTCTGGTGGATCTCGGTGGCCTTGGTGACGTCACCGTTGAGGTGGGCGTCCAGGAGGGCGCGCAGCTCGGGGGTGACGACATGGCCGACCACGGAGACGAAGCCGACGGCGCCGACCGAGAGCAGCGGGAGGTTGAGCATGTCGTCGCCGCTGTACCAGGCGAGGCCGGAGCGGGCGATGGCCCAGCTGGCGCGGCCGAGGTCGCCCTTGGCGTCCTTGTTGGCGACGATCCGGGGGTGCTCGGCGAGCCGGACCATGGTCTCGGTGTTGATCGGAACGCCGCTGCGGCCGGGGATGTCGTAGAGCATGACCGGCAGGTCCGTGGCGTCCGCGATGGCGGTGAAGTGCCTCAGCAGGCCCTCCTGCGGGGGCTTGCTGTAGTAGGGCGTCACCGCGAGCAGGCCGTGGGCTCCGGCGTCCTGCGCGGCGCGGGCCAGCTCCAGGCTGTGGCGGGTGTCGTTGGTGCCGGCTCCGGCGACGACAAAGGCGCGATCGCCGACCGCATCGACCACCGCGCGGACCAGCTGGGCTTTCTCCGCATCGCGGGTGGTCGGGGACTCTCCGGTGGTGCCGTTGACGACGAGGCCGTCGTTACCGGCGTCCACCAGGTGGGCAGCCAGTCGCTGCGCGCCGTCGAGATCGAGAGCGCCATCCGCCGTGAAAGGCGTGACCATGGCGGTCAGCACCCGCCCGAAGGGGGTCTGCGGTGTGGAAGTCGGAGCCATGGGTCCCACGCTACTCGTAGCTCCCCACAGGATGCGCCTCTGGGGAGCAGGGATGTGGACACCGGCACTGCCTGCTCGGGGGTTCAAGCAGTGCCGGGTCCGTCTCTTCAGCGTAGATGAACTTCACAAAATACCGCAATCCGGACACCTTGCACCGCTGTCCTGCGGGCCCCGGCATCCGGCCTCCGGCCTGGGCGTTACGGAGCGATCCGGCCGTTCGCATTGAATGCGCCGTACGTGAGCGGCATGAGCGTGGCCCAGTGGGCCTCCATCTGCTCGCCGACCATTTCGATCTCCCGCTGCGGGAAGGAGGGCACCTTCGCCTGCTCGTGCTGGGTTCGCAGACCGAGGAAGTGCATCAGCGAGCGTGCGTTGCAGGTCGCGTACATGGAGGAGAAGAGGCCGACGGGGAGGACCGCGCGGGCGACCTCGCGGGCGACGCCGGCGGCCAGCATCTCCTGGTACGCGTCGTACGCCCGGCGGTAGGAGTCCTCCATGACGCGGCCGGTCAGGTCGTGCTGCGCCGGGGTGCCCTCGACGAATTCGTACTTGCCGGGGCGGCCCTGCTGGACGAGCTTGCGGGACTGACCGGGGACGTAGAAGACCGGCTCCAGCTGCCGGTAGCGGCCGGACTCCTCGTTGTACGACCAGCCGACGCGGTGGCGCATGAACTCGCGGAAGACGAAGATCGGGGCGCTGATGAAGAACGTCATGGAGTTGTGCTCGAACGGGCTGCCGTGCCGGTCCCGCATGAGGTAGTTGATCAAGCCCTTGGAGCGCTCAGGGTCCTTGTGGAGCTCCTCCAGGGACTGCTCGCCGGCCGTGGAGACGCGGGCCGCCCACAGCACGTCGCTGTCCGCGGCGCTGTGCTTGACCAGCTCGACCGTCACCTCGCTCCGGAAGCTGACGGCTGCACTGTCGGGGCTCTCAGTGCTCTCGGCGGGGGTCTGGGACACCGGCGGTTCCTTCCAATCGATCCTCGTGCGCGACCAGAGTACGGCCCGCCACCGACAGCCCAGAAAATGCCGCATGATGCCGCGTTAGCCGCAAAAGGGGCGCTCTATAGCAGCGCTCGGAGCGGCAGTTGATATTTTTCACAGAAGTCCCTGAAAACGGGCACCAATCGGACCGCACAGACGTCTAACCCTGTGACAGTGCCCACTTCGAGGTTCCTAGGAGAGCCCGCTCATGTTCCGCCGGCGAGAGCCCGTCCCGTTCGCCTTTGTTGCCGAGGCAGACCGGTTCCGCAGCAATGTCACTCCCCCGCCGCGTCAGCGCGCCTCCCGTGCGCAGCTGCTCGGCCAGTCTCTCATCACGCTGACAGTCGTGGGCGGCCTGGCCGGCGCCCTGCTGTTCGGCGTTCCCGCACTGCAGCAGGACAGTTCCACGTCGAGCCGGGTGCATCAGTCCGAGGCGCATCGCTGATCGGGCCGGCGGAGTGTGCCGTAAGTGGTTCCGCTCCGCCGGTCCCGATAGCCTCACCGGTCACAGCTTCCGTCAGCGTGCCCATGAGTGAGGTTCAGCCGTGCCCCTGCCCTTCCTGACGGCCGACCGCGAGCTCGACACCCGTGCCGCGGAGTACGCCGCGCTGCCGCATGACGAGCCCGACCACTGGCGCCGTCCCTACCGCCCCGGACCGTGGCGGGTGGGGACGGCGGCGGTGTTTTTGCTGCTCGCGTCGTTCGTACTGCTCTCCGCGATGATCATCGCGATGGCCGGCTCGCTGCCCGGAGCCGCGGTCTGTGTCCTGGTGGGGGCGCTGATGATCGCCTTTGCGCTCCGGCTGCTGCGGGTCGGCATCTGGGTCAGCGCACACGGTCTGCGGCAGGTGAACCTCCTGCGGACGGCGACCGAGCCGTGGAGCGCCGTCGCCTCGGTGCGTACCCGCCAGCAGCCGGTGCGCTGGCTGGGGCTGCCCCGGACGGTGCAGGGCCAGGCGCTGATCGTCGAGCGCACCCAGGGTGCCCCGCTGCGGGCGCTGATCACGGACCACAACGGGGATTTCCTGTCCCGTCCGGAGTCCTTCGAGCGGGCGGCGGATGTGCTGGAGGCGTGGGCGGCGGAGCACCGCGACTGAGTCCCGCGCCCGGGGCCCGGGGTGCCGGGCGGTACCGGATGCCGGGTACCGGATACCACCCCGGCCAGGAGCCCCGCCCGGCCGCCACCCGGACCGCCCGGTGCCATTCGGGCCCCACCGGCCCGGCGTCGCTCCGCCCATGACCGGCCCGACGGATCTCAGGTGGCGGTGCGCACGGCCTTCCCGTCCCCGTCGTGCAGGGCGATCGCCCGCTGCATCGCCTTGCGGGCGCGCGGGGTGTCCCGGGCGTCGTGGTACGCGACCGCGAGCCGGAACCACGTGCGCCAGTCGCCCGGCGCCTCCTCCGTCTCGGCCTGCCGCCGGGCGAACACCGCGTCGGCGGCGTCCCGGTCGATCCGGCCCCCGGGGGTCCGCTTCAGCTCGTCGGCCGGCAGCCCGCCCTCGGCCTCCAGCGCATGCGCCAGCCGGTGGGCATCGCGGGCGAAGCGGGTGTTGTGCCAGAGGAACCAGGCACCGATGCACGGCAGCGCGAAGGCCACCGCTCCCATGCCCATGGCTGCCGGCTCGCCGGTCAGCAGGAGGAGTACGCCCTCCAGCGCCACCACACCGAAGACGAGCACCAGCACGGTGGCGAGGAAGAAGTACGTGATCTTTCCGCCCATGCCGGTCAGCCCAGGTCGAGGAAGTTTTCCAGGCCGACGGTCAGGCCCGGGGTGTTCACCACCCGGCGCACGCCGAGCAGGATGCCCGGCATGAAGCTGCTGTGGTGCAGGGAGTCGTGGCGGATGGTGAGGGTCTCGCCCTCGCCGCCGAACAGCACCTCCTGGTGCGCCAGCAGACCGCGCAGCCGTACGGAGTGCACGGGGATGCCGTCCACGTCCGCGCCGCGGGCGCCGTCCAGCGCGGTGCTGGTGGCGTCCGGCTGCGGGGCGCAGCCGGCCTCCTGCCGGGCCGCGGCGATCAGCTGGGCGGTGCGGGCCGCGGTGCCGGAGGGGGCGTCCGCCTTCTTCGGGTGGTGCAGCTCGACGACCTCGGCCGACTCGAAGAAGCGGGCCGCCTGCTGGGCGAACCGCATGGTCAGCACCGCGCCGATGGAGAAGTTCGGGGCGATCAGCACGCCGGCCGACGGCGCGGCGGCCAGCGAGGTGCGCAGCTGCGCGAGGCGCTCGTCGGTCCACCCGGTGGTCCCGACCACGGCATGGATGCCGTGGCGCACACAGAAGTCGAGGTTGCCCATGACCGCGCCGGGGTTGGTCAGCTCGACCACGACCTGGGCGCCGGCCTCGACCAGCCGCTCCAGCTTGTCCCCCCGGCCGAGCCCGGCGACCAGCTCCATGTCCTCGGCGGCCTCGACGGCCCGTACGGCCTCGGCGCCGATGCGCCCCTGAGCTCCCAGTACGGCCACGCGCAGCTTGCTCATCGTTTCCCGTCTCTCTCTTGGTGGTATCGCAGCGGGGCCTATGCGACGACGTCGTCCAGCCGGGCCGCCTGCCGGTCCTTCAGGGCGCCGATGACGGACAGCGAAGGCCGTGCGCCCAGTACATCGCGGGCCACCTCGCGCACCTCGTCCGGGGTGACGGCCGCTATCCGGGCGAGCATCTCGTCGACCGACATCTGCTCTCCCCAGCACAGCTCACTCTTGCCGAGGCGGTGCATCAGCGCACCCGTGTCCTCCAGGCCGAGGACCGTGGATCCCCGCAGCTGGCCGATCGCGCGGCGGATCTCGTCGTCGGTGAGGCCCTGCGACGCCACCTGATCGAGTTCGTCGCGGCAGATCTTGAGGACGTCGTGCACCTGGTTGGGGCGGCAGCCGGCGTAGACGCCGAACAGCCCGCAATCGGCGAAGCCGGAGGTGTAGGAGTACACGCTGTAGGCCAGTCCGCGCTTCTCGCGGACCTCCTGGAAGAGGCGGGAGCTCATCCCGCCGCCCAGGGCGGTGTTCAGCACGCCCATCGCCCAGCGCCGGTCGTCGGTGCGCGCCATGCCGGGCATCCCGAGGACCACATGGGCCTGCTCGGTCTTGCGGTTGAGCAGGTCGACGCGGCCGGTGCTGCGGATGGCGCGGGTGCCGGAGCGCGGCGCGACGGGGACGGCATCCGTCCGGCCCAGGGCCCCGGCCTGCTCGAAGGCGCGGCGGACCTGGCGGACGACCTTGGCGTGGTCGACATTGCCGGCGGCCGTGACGACGAGGTGCGTGGGGTCGTAGTGCTTCTTGTAGAAGCGGCGGATGCGCTCGGGGGTCAGGGCATTGACGGTGTCGACGGTGCCCAGCACCGGGCGGCCGAGCGGGGTGTCGCCGAGCATGGTGTGCGCGAACAGGTCGTGCACGCAGTCGCCCGGGTCGTCCTCGGTCATCGCGATCTCTTCGAGGATGACCCCGCGCTCGGCGTCCACGTCCTCGGCCTCGACCAGCGAGCCGGTGAGCATGTCGCACACCACGTCGATCGCGAGCGGCAGATCGGTGTCCAGCACCCGCGCGTAGTAGCAGGTGTACTCCTTCGCGGTGAAGGCGTTCATCTCGCCGCCGACCGCGTCGATGGCGGCGGAGATGTCCAGCGCGCTGCGCCGCTCGGTGCCCTTGAAGAGCAGATGCTCCAGGTAGTGCGTGGCGCCGTTGAGGGTGGGGGTCTCGTCACGGGAGCCGACGTGCGCCCAGATCCCGAAGGTGACGGAGCGGACCGACGGCAGCGTCTCGGTGACGACGCGCAGACCGCCGGGGAGGGTGGTCCGGCGGACCGTGCCGGCGCCCGCGGTGCCCTTGAGAAGCGTTTGGGTACGGGCGACGGCCCGCCCCTCCGGAGAGGTGCGGGCCGTCGTCGCGTGCGTACGAGACGTCACTTGTCGGTGTCGTCCTTCGTGTCGTCCTTCGCACCCTTGTCGGTGTCCTCTTCCTCGATCACGGGGATCAGGGAGAGCTTGCCGCGCTGGTCGATCTCGGCGATCTCGACCTGGACCTTGGCGCCCACCGCGAGCACATCCTCGACGTTCTCCACACGCTTGCCACCGGCGAGCTTGCGGATCTGCGAGATGTGCAGCAGGCCGTCCTTGCCCGGGAGCAGGGAGACGAACGCACCGAAGGTGGTGGTCTTGACGACCGTGCCCAGGTAGCGCTCGCCGACCTCCGGCATGGTCGGGTTGGCGATGCCGTTGATCGTGGCGCGGGCGGCCTCGGCGGCCGGGCCGTCGGCGGCACCGATGTAGATGGTGCCGTCGTCCTCGATCGTGATGTCGGCGCCGGTGTCCTCCTGGATCTGGTTGATCATCTTGCCCTTGGGGCCGATGACCTCACCGATCTTGTCCACCGGGATCTTGACGGTGATGATCCGCGGGGCGTTCGGGGACATCTCGTCCGGGACGTCGATGGCCTCGTTCATGACGTCCAGGATGTGCAGACGCGCGTCCCGGGCCTGCTTCAGCGCGGCGGCCAGGACCGAGGCGGGGATGCCGTCGAGCTTGGTGTCGAGCTGCAGCGCGGTCACGAACTGCTTGGTGCCGGCGACCTTGAAGTCCATGTCGCCGAAGGCGTCCTCCGCACCGAGGATGTCGGTGAGGGCGACGTAGTGGGTCTGTCCGTCGATCTCCTGGGAGATCAGGCCCATGGCGATACCGGCGACCGGGGCCTTGAGGGGCACACCGGCGTTCAGCAGCGACATGGTCGAGGCGCAGACCGAGCCCATGGACGTCGAGCCGTTGGAGCCCAGCGCCTCGGAGACCTGGCGGATCGCGTAGGGGAACTCCTCGCGGGTCGGCAGCACCGGCACGATGGCGCGCTCGGCGAGCGCACCGTGGCCGATCTCGCGGCGCTTGGGGGCACCCACGCGGCCGGTCTCACCGACGGAGTACGGCGGGAAGTTGTAGTTGTGCATGTAGCGCTTGCGGGTCACCGGGGAAAGGGTGTCCAGCTGCTGCTCCATGCGGAGCATGTTGAGGGTGGTGACGCCCAGGATCTGGGTCTCGCCACGCTCGAACAGGGCGGAGCCGTGCACCCGCGGGATCGCCTCGACCTCGGCGGCGAGCGTACGGATGTCCGTGACGCCGCGGCCGTCGATGCGCTTCTTCTCCTTGATGACGCGCTCACGGACCAGGGTCTTGGTCAGCGAGCGGTACGCGGCGGAGATCTCCTTCTCGCGGCCCTCGAACTCCGGCAGGAGCTTCTCGGCGGCGAGGCCCTTGACGCGGTCCAGCTCGGCCTCGCGCTCCAGCTTGCCGGCGATGGTCAGCGCCTGGGTGAGCTCGTCCTTGACGGCCTTGGTCAGCGCCTCAAGGACGTCGTCCTGGTAGTCCAGGAAGATCGGGAACTCGCCGACGGGCTTGGCGGCCTTGGCCGCGAGGTCCGACTGGGCCTTGCACAGGACCTTGATGAAGGGCTTGGCGGCTTCCAGACCGGCGGCGACGACCTCTTCGGTCGGGGCCTCGGCGCCGTCCTTGACCAGCTGGATGGTCTTCTCGGTGGCCTCGGCCTCGACCATCATGATCGCGACGTCGCCGTCCGGGAGGACGCGGCCGGCCACGACCATGTCGAAGACGGCGTCCTCGAGCTCGGTGTGGGTCGGGAACGCCACCCACTGGCCGTTGATCAGGGCGACACGGGTGCCGCCGACCGGGCCGGAGAAGGGCAGGCCGGCCAGCTGCGTGGAGCAGGAGGCGGCGTTGATCGCGACCACGTCGTAGAGGTGGTCGGGGTTGAGCGCCATGATCGTCTCGACGATCTGGATCTCGTTGCGCAGGCCCTTCTTGAAGGAGGGGCGCAGCGGGCGGTCGATCAGGCGGCAGGTGAGGATCGCGTCCTCGGAGGGGCGGCCCTCACGGCGGAAGAAGGAACCGGGGATCTTCCCGGCTGCGTACATCCGCTCCTCGACGTCGACGGTCAGCGGGAAGAAGTCCAGCTGGTCCTTCGGGGTCTTGGAAGCGGAGGTGGCCGACAGCACCATGGTGTCGTCGTCCAGGTACGCCACGGCGGAACCGGCGGCCTGCTTGGCCAGTCGGCCCGTCTCGAAGCGGATGGTGCGGGTGCCGAAGGAACCGTTGTCGATCACGGCTTCGGCGTAGTGGGTCTCGTTCTCCACCAGGAATATCTCCTCGTCTGCGTCCGCTGCCCGTATGGCGGCGGACCGTCTTCGGTGGAGCGCCGGTACGGGCCGGTCTTCGATCGAAGCACCCGGAGCGAGAGACGCAGGGCGTCCATGGATCGTCCGGGGGCCACTACCGAGGACCGGCGGCCAGGAGGCGCTCCTACCGCGTTCAGTTTTGCGATATGGCACCAGACTACAAAGCTTCCGTCCACCATGAGGTGGCGTGGGCATCCGGTGCCTATGGCAAAGGGAGCGGCCCCCGGCGGGAACCGCTCCCTCTACGGCGTCCTACTTGGCGCCCGCCGCACCGCGGCGGATGCCCAGGCGCTCGACCAGCGCACGGAAGCGCGTGATGTCCTTCTTCGCCAGGTACTGCAGCAGGCGGCGGCGCTGGCCGACGAGCAGCAGCAGACCACGGCGGGAGTGGTGGTCGTGCTTGTGGGTCTTGAGGTGCTCGGTCAGGTCCGAGATGCGGCGGGAGAGCATCGCGACCTGGACCTCGGGGGAGCCGGTGTCACCCTCCTTGGTGGCGAACTCGGCCATGATCTGCTTCTTCGTAGCGGCGTCGAGCGACACGCGGTACTCCTCTGGGTTCCGGTCCGTGAGCGCCCCTGGTTTGCTTCACAGGGAATCTTGGATGACTCATCCGGACCGTCGCACAGCGTACCAGCTGGAAAACGGCCCCCCGACCGGGTGGTCGGGGGGCCGCGGATCCGGGGCGGACGGGGCCGGCCGGCTAGCTGCCGGTGAGGCCGCGCACCTTGCCGTACACCTCCAGGACCGCCAGGCACAGCGGCACCAGGGAGAGCAGGAACAGCCCGTCGAAGATGTCGAAGATCCGGCCCCAGAAGGGGGTGACACCCTTGCGCGGGACGATCAGGCCGACGCCGACGAGCAGGGCGGCGCCCGCCGCGATGCTGCTGGAGAACCAGACGGTGCGGATGTTCAGCGGGCCGGAGTCCTGGAAGCGGACCAGGTCGACGAAGATGTCCGACGGCGGGTTCAGCGCGATGCCCAGGATGAGCAGGACGATCGTCAGGATGCCGGCGATGGTCAGGCAGGCGACCTGCGCGGTGTAGTCGAAGAGCCGGGCGCGGAGCATGATCGTGATGCCCGCGGCCAGCGCCAGCAGCTGGGCCCACATGTTGTCGGAGAAGCCGAGGACGACACCGGCGGAGCCGACGACCAGGGCGGCGCAGCCGGCGACGAGGCCGAGCAGCAGTTCGTGGCCGCGCTTGGCCTGGTTGGCGATCTTGACGAAGTCGACGGACTCGGTCTCGCCGCCGTTGTCGTAGGAGCCCTTGGCGATCTGGTCGGGCGACTTGTAGCCGATGGGCAGCCGGGCGAAGCGGGCGGAGAGGCCGGGCAGCCAGGCGACCATGGCGATCGAGACCACGGCGGTGACGGCAGCGACCTCGCGGGGCGCGGCGTCGGTGAGGATCGCGGCGAAGACCGCGAGGGTGCCGATGGCGGCCAGGAACGCGGCGGCGACGAAGGGTGCGTCACCGCGCGGCAGCAGGACCACCAGCAGGACGGACGCGATCAGGACGACCACGCAGCCGACGAGGAGGTGCAGCCGGCCGGGTCCCCCGCCCTGCTCGACGGGGAAGATGCCCGAGCCGGCGAGCAGCAGGTGCGGCAGGGAGGCCAGGCCCAGCGCGATGGAGGAGCCGTGGTCGTCGTAGACGCGGGCGCGGACGCCGGCCAGCGCGACCAGGACGATGCCGACGACGCCGGCGATGATGCCGGGCAGGCGGTGCATGTCGCGGTTCAGGGGGTTCGAGAACCACAGGGCGAACGCCATCATGACGAGCAGCAGGACACCGGCGGAGAGGCCGACGACGTGCATGAGGTCGTCGCTCCAGCGGCTGCGGTTGCGCTTGACCGCGGAGGCGACGGCGTCGGAGACGTCGTCGAAGACCGGCAGCGGCAGCGACTCGGCGAACGGCTTCAGCAAAAGGAGGTCGCCGTCGAGGATCTGCTGCTGGGCGAGCGACTGGCCGGCGTCGAGCACCGTGCCGTCGCGGCGTACGAGGTGATAGCCGGTCGGTGCGCCTTCGGCCTGGGACTGCCCGGAGAGCCGCAGGATCTCCGGATAGATGTCGACGAGTGCGACATCCTCCGGCAGAGCCACATCGATCCGTGCATCCGGCGCGGCGACTGTGACCCGGCAAAAACCGGTGCCAGTGCTCGTGCTCACCTGGCGGTTCCCCCTAATCCGTTGGGCGTTTTGTCGCGTCGCGCGCCCTATATATAGAGCCGTCACTCGGGGCTGTGGGCACGCTCGCGAGGCGTCAGCGTACCGTCCAATTCGGCGAGTGCCCCACCCACCCCGCGACTTGACGGTTAACAGTAGGATCAACGCCTGGTTCGGGCCAAGCACTTGGCTCGGGGGGACCGTCGAATCCAACGGGGGCGGTCCGAGACTGCGAGATGCATGAAGGACTGATGCCTCGGTGAGCGTTGTCATCGTCAAGCGCCCGCCCCGCGCGCTGCCACCTGAAGTTCCCTCCGAGGAGGTGACACTTGAGGCGCCTCCGGAGCTTCCGCGAGAGGGCGAATCAGAGAACATGCTGATGACCCTTATGCCCATGATGGGTATGGCGTCTTCGGCGGGATTCTTGTTCATGGGCAACCAGCCGTTCATGAAAATCATGGGCGGCTTTATGGTGGCGTCCACCCTGGCAATGGCGATCGTGCAGATCGTCAAGGCTCGCCAAGGGCCTTCCGGGCAAATGCTTCAAGAGCGACAGGATTACCTCAAGTACCTGACGCAGAAGCGAAAAGAGGTACGGCGCACCGCGCGAAAGCAGCGGGACGCGCAGCTCTTCACCCACCCCGATCCGAGCCAGCTGTGGTCCATCGTGGCCGAGGGCAAACGGGTATGGGAGCGCCGGTCGACCGACCCGGACTTCGGGCAGGTCCGACTGGGCCTGGGGCCACAGCAGTTGGCCACCCCCCTGCGGGCGCCCGAGACCGCTCCGGTCGACGAGCTGGAGCCGCTGACCGCGCATGCGATGAAGGAATTCCTCGACAAGCACGGTCAGTTGGACAGCCTGCCGCTGGCGGTCTCGCTGCGCGCCTTCTACCACCTGACCGTCTCCGGCGACCCGGACACGGTCTACGGCGCCTCGCGCGCCATCATCGCCCAGCTGTGCACCCTGCACTCGCCCGAGGACCTGGTGGTGGCGGTCGTCGCCGCCCCCGGCGCGCAGGCGGAGTGGGAGTGGACGAAGTGGCTGCCGCAGGTGCAGGACAAGACCAGCGACGGCGCGGGGTCGCGCCGGCTGGTCGTCGGTGACCTCGGTGAGATCGAGGAGCTGCTGGCGGACGAGCTGGAGGGCCGCGGGCGGTTCAACCCGCAGGGCACTCCGGTGACCGACACCCCGCATGTGGTGATCGTGCTGGACGGCGGCGAGGTGCCGATGGACTCGGTGATCGCCGGGGCCGAGGGCCTCCAGGGCGTCACCATCCTGGAGGTCGTGCCGGGCGATCTGGACGAGATCCGCGGCGGTCTGGCCGTCCAGGTGTGGCCGGGCAAGCTGGTGCTGGAGTCGGCCGGCGGTGCGGTCTACCACGGTGTCTGCGACGTCCTGTCGATCCCCGAGGCGGAGGCGCTGGCGCGCCAGCTGGCCCCGCTGCGGGCGGGCGCGGGTGCCGACGGCGAGGATCCGCTGCTGTCGTCCATGGACTTCACCGACCTCCTCAACATCGGCGACGCCGGTGCCCTGGACGTGTCGCGTACGTGGCGGCCCCGGACGCTGGCCGAGCGGCTGCGCGTCCCGCTCGGTGTCGACCGCGACGGCCAGCCGGTCATGCTGGACATCAAGGAAGCCTCGCAGCAGGGCATGGGCCCGCACGGTCTGTGTGTCGGTGCGACCGGTTCGGGTAAGTCCGAGGTGCTGCGCACCCTGGTGCTCGCCCTGGCGGTCACCCACTCCTCGGAGACCCTCAACTTCATCCTCGCGGACTTCAAGGGTGGCGCCACCTTCACCGGTATGTCGGAGATGCCGCACGTCGCGGCGGTCATCACCAACCTCGGTGAGGACGTCACCCTGATCGACCGGATGCGCGACTCGATCACCGGTGAACTCCAGCGCCGCCAGGAGCTGCTGCGCTCCGCCGGCAACTACGCCAACATCACCGACTACGAGAAGGCGCGTGCCGCGGGTGCCCCGCTGGACCCGCTGCCCTCGCTGGTGATGATCATCGACGAGTTCTCCGAGCTGCTCGCCGCCAAGCCCGACTTCATCGAGATGTTCATCCAGATCGGCCGGATCGGCCGGTCGATGGGTGTGCACATGCTGCTCGCCTCGCAGCGGCTGGAAGAGGGCAAGCTGCGGGGTCTGGACACCTTCCTGTCCTACCGGCTGGGTCTGCGGACGTTCTCCGCGGCCGAGTCGCGGACCGCGATCGGTGTGCCGGACGCCTACCACCTGCCGAACGTCCCCGGTTCCGGCATCCTGAAGTACGACACCGAGACGATGGTCCAGTTCAAGGCCGCGTACGTCTCCGGTACCTACCGCGGCCCGGGCGCCGGCGGTGGCGGCGGCCGCGGCGGCCGCACGAACCGGCTGCCGGTGCCGTTCACCGCGGCCCCGGTCGTCGAGCAGATCATCGAGGAGCCGATCGCCGTCGAGGCGGCCGAGCCCGAGATCGACGACGCGCTGGCCGACACCGTGCTGGACGTCATGGTCCAGCGGATGCAGGGCCAGGGCCCGCCGGCGCACCAGGTGTGGCTGCCCCCGCTGGAGGAGGCGCCCACCGTCAACCAGCTGCTGCCGGCGCTCGCGGTCACCCCCGAACGGGGCGTGCACGCGGCGGAGTACACCGCGCTCGGCAAGCTCGTGGTGCCGGTCGCGCTGGTGGACAAGCCGTTCGAGCAGCGGCGTGACGTGATGTACCTGGACTTCTCCGCCGGTGCCGGTCACGGTCTGGTCGTGGGTGGTCCGCAGTCCGGTAAGTCCACGCTGATCCGGGCCGCCATCGCCTCGTTCGCGCTCACCCACACCCCGGCCGAGGTGCAGTTCTACTGCCTCGACTTCGGTGGCGGCGGCATGCTGACCATGGAGGGCCTGCCGCACGTCGGCGGCGTGGCCTCGCGTCTGGACGCGGAGAAGGTGCGCCGTACGGTCTCCGAGGTCGTCGGCATCCTCAACGAGCGTGAGGAGTTCTTCCGGGCCAACAACATCGACTCGATCGGGACCTACCGCCAGCGGCGGGCCTCGGGCGCCTACCCCGACCAGAAGTGGGGCGACGTCTTCCTGGTCATCGACGGCTGGGCGACGTTCAAGACCGACTACGAGCAGATGGACCCGGTGATCCTGGACATCGCCGCCCGCGGTCTCGGCTTCGGTGTCCACCTGATCATCGCCGGTGCACGCTACACCGAGGTGCGCCCCGCGCTGCGCGACCAGCTCCTCAACCGTGTCGAGCTGCGCCTGGGTGACCCGATGGAGTCGGAGTTCGACCGCAAGCGCGCGGAGAACGTCCCCATGGGCAAGCCCGGTCGCGGTATGTCCCCCGAGAAGCTCGACTTCCTGGGAGCGCTGCCGCGGCTGGACGGGATGAGCGACCCGGAGACGCTCAGCGACGGCATCGCGAACCTGGTGTCGACGGTCAAGGAGCACTGGCAGGGCGAGCCCGCCCCCGCGGTGCGGATGCTGCCGACGATGCTGCACGTCAACGAGCTGCCCAAGGGCAACGACTACCCCGACCACGGCATCGCGATCGGTGTCGACGAGACCACGCTCTCGCCGGCGTTCGTCGATTTCGAGACCGACCCGCTGCTGGTCATCTACGGCGAGAGCGAGTCCGGCAAGTCGTCGCTGCTGCGTCTGCTGGCCAAGCAGATCGCCGAGCGGTACCCGTCCGACAAGGCGCTGATGGTGGTCTCCGACTACCGCCGTGCGCTGCTCGGGGAGATCCCCGAGAGCCACATGTACAAGTACTGCGCCGCGGGACCGCAGTTGCAGGAGGTCATCACGGGTCTGGCCGGTTCGCTGGGCCGCCGGATGCCCGGGCCGGACGTCACGCCGGAGCAGCTGCGCAACCGCAGCTGGTACGACCTGCCGGACGCGTTCGTGATCGTGGACGACTACGACCTGGTGGCGACCAGCAGCGGCAACCCGCTGCAGCCGCTGCTGGAGTACCTGCCGTTCGCCCGTGACCTGGGTCTGCGCCTGATCATCGCGCGCAGCTCCTCGGGCGCCGGACGGTCGTCCTTCGAGCCGGTGATGCAGCGCACCAAGGAGCTCGGTGCGCAGGGTCTGATCCTCTCGGCCGATCCGGCCGAGGGTCCCCTGATGGGCAACATCAAGGGCCAGAACCTGACGCCCGGCCGGGCCATGTTCATCACGCGCAAGCGCGGTGCACAGCTGGTCCAGACCGGCTGGCTGCCGCCCAACAGCGGCTGACCGCGGCACCGCACAACGGCGGTGGGGCGTCCCTCCTGGGAGGGGCGGCCCACCGCCGTTTTGTGTGGGCCCGTGCGTACTGGCCTGTGCGCGTACGGGCTGGTGCCCTGTGGCCGGTGCGTACGGGCCGGTGTCGGTGGCCGGTGCGTACGGGCTGGTGCCCTGTGGCTGGTGCGTACGGGCCGGTGGGTTCGGGCTGGTGTCGGTGGCCGGTGTCGGTGGCCGGTGGTCAGCCGAAGGCGCCGTGCTGGGTGACGTCGGGGCCGGCCGGGCCGGGGGGCTCGGCGGCGGAGGCGGAGCGGTCCTTGGCGGCGCCCGCGGGGGCTGCGGCCGCCCCGTTCTTCTCCGCCGCGCCGGCCTTCGGGGACCGCTCGCCGCCCGGGGCCGGTTCGGCACCGGCCGGCCGGCTCCGCACGCCCTTGGCAAGGCCCTCGCCGCCGCGCGTCTTCGCCTCGCCGTCCCGAGCCGGGCCGAACGGGTCGGGCCCGAGCGGTGCGGTGGAGGTGTCCCAGGCGTGCCCCGCGGCCGGGCCCTGGCGCCGGCCGCCGCCCCCGCCGCGTTTGCCGAAGGCGCCGCCGAGGCCGTTGGCCAGCTGGCCGAGCGCCATGAAGCCGTAGGCGGTCTCGTTGCCGGACGAGGACTGCGCGCCGCCGGCGGCATGGTCCACCGGGGGTGCGCCGTGGCCCGTGCCGTCCCCGCCGGCCGTGCCGTCCTTGTCGTCGGGGGACGCGGCGGCAGCGGTCTCCAGGTCGGCGGCGGCCAGTTCGAAGGCCGGCAGCGACTCGTCGACGGACCGCCTGAGGCGGTGCCACTCCGCGGCGAACGCCTCGCCGGCCGGGCCCTGCCAGTTGGCCGCGGCCGCGGTGCCGACCTTCCGGTCCAGGTCGCGGACGAGGCCGTCGAGGTGCTGGCCCATCTCCCGCCAGCCGGCCGCCGCTTCGTGCAGGGCCTCGGGGTTGCGCCGCTCGCTCACTTGACGCTCCGGATCATCTCGTCCAGCTCTTCCTCGGCCGCCTGCACATGGGCAACGGTCTCCTTGATCCCTCCGCCGACCTCGGCGAGCCGCTGCTGCAGCTGGACGAGGGCGTGCTCGGCCTGCTCGTACAGCTCACGGTACGGCCGGGCCGCCTCGTCGCTGCCGAAACCGTCCCGCAGCGCCTCGGCATCGGCCCGCCGTCTGAATGCGGCCAGCTGCCGGCTCAGTTCTTCCGCACGTACCTCGAAGGCTGCACCCAGAGTGTGCAACTCCCCCGTACTGAGCCGGACTTCGTCGGACATCATTTCTCCCCGAATTGAATGACAGCTGCCTGCCAACATCGCCCCAGGTCTAGCACACCCGCAATAGGACGGAAGCCTTCTCGAAGCGGGCACCGGCAAAGAGCGGAATGCATACGGAGCAATATGCGGCAATACCGACAACACCCGCCTTGACGGCCAGTTCACACCCGTCGTCACCCGTCATTAGACTCAGGACGCCGGTGCCGCACACGCGGTTGCTGCGCCATCACGTTCAAGGGGGCAGAGATGAGCAATGAGCGACAGATCCAGGACGAGGACCTGATGGACGTCGCCCAGGATCCGGAGCAGGCGCACCGGCTGCGCAAGGCGCTGAAGGTCCTGGCGGAGAACCCCAACGTCGGCGGCAAGCTCCAGGAGATGGCCCAAGAAGTGCTCTCCGGCCGGATCGGCATGAAGGACGCCATCGAGACGCCGGGGTACATGGACGCGCTGGGCGACCGGATGAACGAGATCCGGCGGGCCGCGGAGAACCAGACCATGGCCGAACGCGAGGCCTCGCGCGAGAAGTTCGCCGCATGGCAGAAGGAGCAGGAGGCCAAGGAGGACGCCGAACGCGCGGAGCGCGACGGCCCGACGGGCAACATCGTGACCGCTCCCCGGCGCGGCGGCCGCGGCGGCGGACACCGGGGCTGACCGGGGCACCGCGCGGACGGTGCGCAACGGCCGGCCGGGCAGCACGCCGGGCCGGCCGTCTTTGTTCTTTCCTCGGAATAGGTGCACTGCACACTCGGTGCCGATACGGCGGATACCGCGGATGCAGCCGAAAGCAGATCGGCCACCGAAATCACCGGACGGATCTGCTTTCTTCCCCCACAAGGTGATCCCGATTTCTCCACACCGGATCACCGTGACCGTGCTTCGACGCCGCCAGATACGCTCACTCACTCACCCCTCCGTCCGGCAAGCATGTTCCCGTTCCGGAACGGCGGACCCCGTGCGGTCTTGAGCATGCGGCCCGGAACATAAGATCGAGCCGGCACTGCAGGAATCCACAAAGGTGGAGTCGGGATCGATGGGGGACGAGGGAGACATGAGCGCCTCAGACGAAGGAATCGCCGGGGCGAGCGGATATGCACCGCATCCGTACATCGGCGGCCGTACTTCCGTGCTCAGTGCGCTCGCCGCGTGGCGTATGCGGTGGCCGGGCGCACCGCGCGTCATCGTGCTCACCGGAAGCCCGGGCAGCGGGCGCTCGCGCCTGCTCACCGGCTTCCTGATGCTGTGCGACCCCCGCTTCCGCAAGCAGCTGCCGCTGGATGCCATGGACCCGACGACGGTGCCGCCGGACCTGCCGGCGCCCGCCGTGCCGAGCGCCCAGGGGCGCACCGCGGCACAGCTGCTGGGGCTCCTCGCCGACCACTTCGAGCTGGGCGCGGCCCGCAGCGAAGACATCTGCACCGAACTCGCCGCCCGTGAAGAGCCGGTGACGATTGTGGTGCCGGATGTCGACCGGGCCGGACCGGTACGGGCCGCGGACGAGCCGGCCCGCGTCGTGCGGGACGTGCTCAAGCCACTCGCCGCCACCACCACGGTGCAGTTGCTGGCCGAGGTGCCGCGCGGGCCGGCAGCGGAGCTGGCGGCGGCGCTGCCGTCCAGCCAGGTGCGGATCATCGATCTCGACGACCCCGAGTGGGCCGACCCGGACGGCCTGGTGCGGCACGCCGAGGCCGCGCTCACCCTCGGGCCGCCGGAACTCCCCTTCTGCGCCGATCCGTCGGCCCGCCGGGCGCTCGCCGAGGCCCTGGCCCATCGCGCGGACGGCAACCGGCTGACGCTCCAGCTCGCCGTGCAGTCGCTGATCCTGCGGCCGGAGGGCGTCGGCCCGGCGGACTTGTCGACGCTGCCCGGCAGCATCGGCGAGGCGCTGGACCTGCATGCCCGCCGGATGGGCGCCGACCCGCAAACCCTGCGGCTGATGCTGGCACCACTCGCGTTCGCCGAGGGCGCGGGGCTGCCCGTCCAGCTGTGGGGCGCGCTGGCAGACGCCGTCGCCGGACGGGACATGAGCCGCGACCTCGCCGACGGCATGCGGCTGGCCGCGCCGTTCCTCCAGCCGGCCGAGGGCGCGGAGCGGGACCAGGCGACGGAGACCGCAGCGAGGGCCCAGGCGGCCGACGAGACGACGGGCGGGGCGGCAGACGCGTCGGCAGACGGGGGGACGGGCAGAGCGACCGACAGGGCGACGGACGGGGACACCGCCGACGGTGGCCGTAGCCGTACGCTGCTGCGCCTGCTGCACCCGGGGATCGCCGAGGAGATCCGCGCCGGCCTGCCGGACGTCCAGGGCGCCCAGACCAGGATCGCCATGGCGCTGCTGGACGCGGTGCCCCAGCAGGACTGGTCCCGGGCCGACCCCTACATCCGCGACCACCTCGCCGCGCACACCCTCGACGCCGGACTGCTCCCCCAACTCCTCACCGACCCGGGCCTGTTCGCGCACGCCGACCCGGTGGCGATGCGGGCCGCCATCGAGGCCGTACCGCTCGACCGGCTGGGCGCACCGGCCCGGACGTACCTGCGCACCGCTCCGCTGCTCACCCGCTCCCAGGCACCGGCGGGCCTGCGGGCCGCGTTCCTGGAGTCCGCGTTCGTCGAGGACGGGCTGGCTCCGTATGCGGAGGCGCTGCACCGGCTCGGCTTCCCCCTGCCCTGGCGCACACTGTGGAGCGTGCCGCTGGCCGGCGTCCGCGCGGTGACCACCGGTGCCCTCTGGCCGGCGGACGGCGCACCGGCGGCGGCCCCGGACGGCACGACGGCCACTGCGGCACCCGGCGCGGAGGCCCTCGGCGACATCGCCCCCGGGCCCGCATCCGCCGCCCGGGCCTCTTCGGA
>NZ_SDIF01000012.1 GCF_004122735.1 Streptomyces sioyaensis
CCTTGGGGGAGTGAGGGGGGCGGGGTGAGGGATCGGGTGGTTCAGCGGGGTGTCCGGTCCAGTCCGAGTGCTCGGGCGACCTGGGCGAGGGAGCGGTTCTGCTGCTCCTCGTAGAGGTCGAAGGGGTCCAGGACCTCGCGTCCGAGGACGCCGGAGAGCCAGGCGCTGTCGTAGGCGGCGGCCTCCTGGTCGTTGTTCCTGGTGCCTTCCTCGCTGAGGTTGGACTGGAAGATGCCGGCCGCCGAGCGGGGCAGGAAGTCCTCGTAGACGACGGGTTCGGCGCGGGCCCAGCCCTGTGCCACCAGGTCCCGGAGGCCGGCGGGCGGGCGGTTCCCGTCGTCGGGCCGGCCGGGCACGAGGTGGTAGGTGAAGTGCGCCAGGCCCTGTGCGGCCAGTTCCTGTTCGGTGTCGGGGAGTTCCTCGGCCCACAGGGCGCGGGCGAGGTCGGCCCGGTCGGTGTCGGGCCGGCGGGCCGCCTCCTCGTCGACGCGGGCGAGCAGCGCGTCATAGCGGGCCCGGCCCTGGCGGGTGAGCGCGATGCCGCGGGCTTCGACCTCACCGAAGCGCACCCGCAGCGCACCGCTGATCACCTCGCCGTCCGGGGTGCGCAGGGCGCGGGGCTCGGCGAGGGCGCGGAAGGAGGTCTGGCGCAGCAGGACATCGGGGCCCTTCCAGCGGGGCGGCCCCTGGATGGTGTCGATCATCTCGATGCCGCGCTCGGTCATCCGCCGGTAGAGCTCGTCGATGTCCAGGACGCGGGGGGTCAGGTGGTTGATGTGGGTGCTGCGTACGCCGCCGATGTCCGCGGCGACGGCGGAGACCCGCTCCAGGGTTTCGTACCACGCCCGGTCCACCGGATCCGTCGACAACTCGAAGGACTGCACGGCGAGTTGGAGGAACCGTTCGGCGTCCGCTTCGGGCAGTTCGCCGGCGGCCTCCGCGCGGTCGGCGAGGTCCAGCAGCTCCTGGGGGAAGAGCCGGCGGCCGGCAAGGAAGTTCTCCAGGCGGGCGCGCAGGTCGGCGTCGAAGAAGCGGGGGTCCGCGGGGGTGAGCAGGGAGGTGAACACGCGGAAGGGGTTGCGGGCCAGTTCCTCGCCGTCGACGGGGCGGAAGGCGGTCGACACGACGGGGACCGCGCTGGCGGCGGCTTCCCGCAGGTCGTAGAAGCCCACCGGGTGCATGCCCAGGGCGCCGAAGATCCGGGCGACCTGCTGGAGTTCGGCGGGGGTGCCGACGCGGATGGCGCCGTGCCGCTCCGCGGTGACCCGGCCGATGGATCCCAGGCGCTCGGCGTCGGCGCCCTGTGCGCGCAGCACGTCCTCGTTGACCTCGCGCGAGACGTCCACGAGCGTGGTGTAGGCGGGCACTTCCCGCCCGTACATGTCCGAGAGCCGCTGCGCGAAGGCGGCGCGGAGTTGCCACTGGCCGATCATCGGGGGTCGTCCTTCCGTCGGGGATTCACACCACATGGATTTCCGGGCGGACCGCGGCACCGGTCGTGAAGCGGTCGGCGCTGAACGGGGTCACGTCGACGAACGGTGCGCGCTCCAGGTGGAGGTCGCGCATGATCTCGCCGACCGCGGGGGCCTGCAGGAATCCATGGCCGGAAAAGCCGGTGGCGTACAGGAAGTTGTGCACCGCGCCGGAGCGCCCGATGAGCGCATTGCGGTCGGGGGTGACCTCGTAGAGTCCGGCCCAGCCGCTGGTGGTCTCCATGTCGGCGAGGGCGGGGGCCCGGCGGCGTGCGGCGGCACGGAACAGTTCGAGCCAGTCCGGTGTCCAGGTGGTGTCGAAGCCCTCGGCCTGGCCGGGGTCGGCGAGGCCGAACAGCAGCCCGTCGTCGCTGTTGTGGAAGTAGGCCGTCGAGGCGAAGTCGATGGTGAAGGGGATGCGCGGGGCGGGCGGCGCGAGGGGTGCGGTGAAGGCGAGTTGGCGGCGGACCGGGCGCACCGGGAGGTGGACCCCCGCCATGTCGCCGATCTCCGCGGACCAGGCGCCGGCGGCGCAGATGACCGTGGCGCAGGAGATCCGGCCGTGCGCGGTGTGGACGGCCGTGACCCGGTCGCCGGTGGTGTCGAGGCCGGTGACGGCGGTGTGCGTGGCGAAGACGGCGCCGGCCCGGGCGGCGGCGCGGGCATAGCCCCGGACGGCGAGTCCGGGCCGGGCGTGGCCGTCGTCCGGGGAGTAGGCGGCGGCCACCAGTCCGTCGGTGCTGACGTAGGGGCAGAGCTGTTGTGCCTCGCGGGTGCCGATCATGCGGCTGGGGACCCCGAGCTCGTTCTGGATCCGGATGCCGGACTCGAAGTCCGCGGCCTGCTCGGCGCTGGTGAGCAGGAAGAGGTAGCCGACCTGGTCCAGCCGGACGTCGGCCCCGGGCCGCTGCCCGAAGTCCCGCCAGGCGCGCAGACTCCGGCTGCCCAGTGCGATGTTGAGCGGGTCGGAGAACTGGGCCCGGACACCGCCGATCGGCTTGCCCGAGCTGCCGCCGCCCAGCTCGCCGCGCTCGATGACGACGATCCGGCGCACCCCGGCCTCGGCCAGGTGGAAGGCGATGCTGGTGCCCATCACGCCGCCGCCGATGATCACGACATCGGCGGTGGACGGAACGCGGCGGGAGCTGGAGGACATGGACAAGAGGCCGATCCCTTCCGGAGGCCGCAGCCGCACGCCGTGAGGACGGACGGCGCGAGCCCGGGCGGTCAGTGCAGGGCGAAAAGAGCTGATCAGCCAGGGCCTGTCCGAGGGGCCGGCCCTAGCTGCTCGTCATCGTGCAGCACTCCAACCGTTGACGTCTACGAACAGTTAGTGCGTCTGATCTATTACGATCTCTATATGGATTGGACGAGTGCCCAGCTGCGCTCACTGGTGGAACTGACCCGACGCGGCACGATCACCGCGGCGGCACAAGCCCTTGGATACACGCCCGGCGGGGTCTCCCAGCAGATCGCCGCGCTGGAGAAGGCCGCCGGTATGGAACTGCTGCGGCGGGTCGGGCGGCGGGTGGAGCTGACCGACGCCGGCCGGACGCTGGCGTGTCATGCCGAGCGGATCCTGTCCACGGAGGCGGAGGCCGTCGAGGCCCTGGAGCGCACCCGTCACGAGATCTCCGGGGTGATCCAAGTGGGGCTGTTCGCCACGGCGGCCGCGGAGATCCTGCCGCCGGCCCTCCAGGAGGTGCGCCGGGTGCACCCCGGGCTGACGGTGCACAGCCGCGATATGGACGTGGACGAGGTCCACCGCGCCGTTTCCTCCGGCGCGGTGGATCTGGCGCTCGGTGTGGGCTACCCGGATGTGCCCATGCCGCGCGAGCCCGCCGTGCGGGTGCGGCAGCTGTACCGCGAGCGGTTCGCGCTGGCGGTCCCCGCCGGATCGCTGGCCGGACGCGAGGTGATCGGCCTGGCGGACACCCAGGACCTGGGCTGGATCCTGCCGTCACCCGGCAGCTACTACGGCCGCGCGGTGCGCACCGCCTGCCGACGGGCGGGCGTCGAGCCCCGGGTCGAGCACGAGGTGACGGACACGGCCGCCACGCTGGCGCTCGTCGAGGCGGGTATCGGGGTGAGCACCGTGACGGATCTGATGCTGAGCCTGCGGGCGTCCCGGCTCGATGTCGTACGGCTGCGGGAGCGGATCGAGCGGCACATCGTCGTGCTGGTCCGTTCCTCCGCCGAGCACCGGCCGACGGTGGCGGCGCTGGTCGAGGTGCTCCAGGCGGTGTCCGGTCCCCGGCGCGACACCGCCAGGTAACTCCGCCCAACAGCCCCGATTCCAGGGTGAGTTGCGTGATTCCCCGGGGCCGGTTCGCCCGCCGTGCAAGAAGGGCGTCCACTCGCCCTGCGGGGCCCGTCCACCAGCCCTTCTTGCCCTCAGCCACGCAAGTTGTCGCGCTGCGGTCCCTTTTGCCGGGGCGGATCGTGAGTGATGGTTTCAGGCCAGTGGTGACCCACGCCACGACGGCAGCCCGTCGTGCTGCCGTTGCCTGATAGGGAGCTGACGATGTCCCCCCATCACACCCCGAAATCTCCGCTTCCCGCCGTACTGGGAAGAGGTCCGCAGGGAATCTTCAGGCGCACACTGCCCCATGAACAGCCCGCCGGTGAGCGCATGGTGCGCACCCTGGGCCTCACCCAGCTCACGATGATCGGCATCGGTGCCATCATCGGGGCCGGCATCTTCAGCCTGGCCGCGGCCGTCGCCCGCGATGTCGCAGGTCCCGCGGTGCTCATCTCGTTCCTGGTGGCCGGTGCCGCGTCGCTGTGTGCGGCCTTCGCCTATGCCGAGTTCGCCGGCATGGTGCCGAAAGCGGGCTCGTCCTACACCTATTGCGCCGCGGTCCTGGGGGAGATCGTCGGCTGGATCGTGGGCTGGGACCTGCTCCTGGAGTACACCGCGATCGTCGCCGTCGTGGCGATCGGGATGTCGGGCTACCTGGGATTTCTGCTGGAGGCCGTCGGCATCCATCTGCCGGCCTGGGCCCTGGGCGCGCCCGGCACCGGGGCCGGCCACCAGATCGATCTGCTGGCGGTCGCGATCTGTCTCGGCGTGGCCTGGCTGCTGACCCGCGGCACCCGCACCTCGGCCCGGGTGGAGACGGTGCTGACCATCGTCAAGATCGCCATCGTGCTGCTGGTGATCGTGGTCGGGTTCACCAAGGTCAAGACCGGCAATCTGCAGCCCTTTGCGCCGTTCGGTCTCGGCGGGGCGTTCACCGGAGCGGCGACGGTCTTCTTCGCCGTCTTCGGTTACGACGCGCTGAGCACCGCCGCGGAGGAGTCGCTGGAGGCCCGCCGCAAGCTGCCGAAGGCGATGATGCTGTCGCTGGCGGTCTCCATGGTGCTCTATGTGCTGGTCTGCATCGTGCTCACCGGGATGCAGCACTACACCGAGATCAACCCGGAGAGCGGGATCTCCAGCGCCTTCCGGAGCGTGGGGCTGAGCGGGCTGGCCAATGTGATCGCCGTCGGCGCGGTCATCGGCATCGTCACCGTGACCTTCTCCTTCATGATGGGCGCCGCCCGCCTGTGGTACGCACTCAGCCGGGACGGCCTGATGCCGGCCTGGTTCGGTGCCATCCATCCCCAGCGCAAGGTTCCGCACCGCGCCACCTGGCTGATCGGTGTGGTCTCCGCCGTGCTGGCGGGGGTGCTGCCCATCAACGCGGTGGCCGAACTGACCAATATCGGCGTGCTGCTGGCGTTCGTGGTGGTGTCCGCGTCCGTGCTGGTCCTGCGCTACCGCAAGCCCGACCTGAAGCGCGGATTCCGCTGTCCGGGCATGCCGGTGGTGCCCGTCCTGGGCATGGCGTTCTCGATGTGGCTGATGTCGTTCCTGCAGTGGGAGACCTGGGTGCGGCTCGGCGGCTGGCTGGTCGTCGGGCTGATCATCTACGCCACGTACGGCTACCGCCGCACCCGCACGGTCATGCCGGGCGGGTCGGTGGACCTCGACGCCCTCGACGAGATGCCCGACTCCGGCGACGCCCCGCCCGTACCCGCCGGGTGACGGCCCCGCCCGCGCCTCGTCCCTCCCCCGCGAGGGGCGAAGTGCCTCGTCCGGGAGGGGTGAAGCGCTTCGTCCGGGAGGGGTGAAGCGCTTCGTCCAGGCCGGCCGGACCGCGCACGTCCGGGGGTACGGCAGGGGTCCGGGCAGGGCGCGTCAACCGCCCGCTCCCGGCGCCCCGCCTGCCCGGAAGCCGGGGCACTCACTCGGCCGGTGCCGGGTGGAGATACGGCTCCCCGGCGGGCACCGCGCGCCGCAGGGCGTCGAGCGTGGTGGTGAGCAGCGGATTGCTGTTCTCGCTGCGGTGCAGCGCCATGACGGTGCGGTGTGCGGAGCGCTGGGTGAGCCGGGTGGCTTCGATGCCTTCGTCGGGCACATGGCCGAGCGCCGGGACCACGGCCGCCCCGAGACCCGCGGACACCAGCTCCCGCACCACGGCGTAGTTGTTGCTGCGGAAGGCGACGGCGGCCTCGAACCCGGCGGCCGCGCACAGCCGGACGAACGAGCGGGCCCCGGCAGTGCCCTCCCGGCTGGTGATCCAGCGGGCCCGGGACAGCTGCGGCAGCTGGGCGCTGAGGCCGCTGCCGCGGGCCCGCAGCAGGACCAGATCCTCCCGCAGCAGGTGATGACGGGTCAGGCCGGCCGGCCACTGCCGGGGGCTGAGCCCGTACTCGTACACCACCGCCACATCCAGATCGCCATGGCCCAGGGCGGTGATCAGTTCCTCGGGTTCGCCCTCCTCCAGCTGGATCTGGGCCCGGGGGTGGGTTTCGACGAGGGCGGACAGCGCGGAGGGGACGAGCCGGACGTCGGCCGTGGGGAAGCTGCCCAGCCGCAGCCGGCCGGTGGCGCCGGCGGCGAGCTCGTGGACCTGGTGGTCCAGCTCGTCCATGGCGGCCAGCACAGGGGCGCTGAGGTCGACCAGCCGGTGTGCCGCGGCGGTGGGGCGGATCCCGTGCGCCTCCCGCTCGAACAGCGACAGCCCGGTCTCCTTCTCCAGGGCGGAGATCTGCTGCGAGATGGCAGAGGCGGTGTAGCCGAGGTCGCGGGCGGCGAGGGCGAACGATTCGCTGCGGACGACGGCCTTCAGCGTGAGCAGATGCAGTGGCTTCAGCAACGCGGACTCCCTGGGACGCAGGTGAACAGCAGCATAAGCATCCTTTGCCCTCAAGCGTCAATTGTTTCGTCCTGCTGGGTCTTGTCGGGCGCCCCGGCCGCCACACATCGTGGTGGGAACCAGGCCGAAGTGGCCGGTGAGCACGAAGGAGCACGCACTGTGACCGCGACAGCCCAGGGCCATGGCAGCCTCGACACTGCAGCTGTGGCCGAAGCCCTCCGGCAGGGGGACTGCGGCACGGTCGCCGGCGACCGCGGCACCCGGGCACAGTACTCCGCCGACGCCTCCAACTACCGCCGGATTCCGCTGGCCGTGGTCTTCCCCGGGGAGCGCCGGCACGTCCTCAACGCCCTCGGCGTGTGCCGGCGCCTGGGCGTGCCGGTCACCTGCCGGGGAGCGGGCACCAGCACCTCCGGGCAGGCCGTCGGACCGGGCGTGGTGCTCGACTTCTCCCGCTGCTTCAACCGGCTGCTCGCGCTGGACCCGCACGCCCGGACCGCGACCGTGCAGCCCGGCCTCGTACTCGACGAGCTGCAGGCGGCCGCCGCCGGGCACGGGCTGCTGTTCGGTGCCGACCCCTCCACCCACAGCCGCTGCACCCTGGGCGGCATGATCGGCAACAACGCGTGCGGATCGCACTCGCTCGCCTGGGGACGCACCGCCGACAACATCCTCGAACTGGAGGTGGTCACCTACCGCGGCACGGTGGTCCGGCTCGGCGAGATGACCCAGGAAGAGATCGACGAGGCCATCGCCGCGGGAGATGACCGCGCGGAGCTGATCGCCGCGCTGCACCGTCTGGCCCAGCGCAACCTGGCGGTGCTGCGCACCGAGCTGGGGCGGTTCCCGCGGCAGGTCTCGGGCTATGCGCTGGAACAGCTGCTGCCCGAGCGGCGCTTCCACCTCGCCCGGGCGCTGGTCGGCAGCGAGGGCACGCTGGCCGTCGTGCTCTCGGCGACCGTCCGTCTGCTGGCCCCGCCGCCCGAGCGGGCGCTGGTCGTCCTCGGCTTCTCGGACGCCTGCGCGGCGGCCGACGCGGTCCCCGCACTGCTCGGGCACCGGCCGTTGGCGCTGGAAGGGCTCGACCATGCGCTGACCGACATCGTCACCCGGCCCGAGACCCGGGTCGCCATCGACACCCTGCCGGCCGCCCGGGCCTGGCTCTTCGCCGAGCTCGGCGGCACCGCGGACACCCTGCCCCGGCAGGCCGAGGCGCTGGCCGAGGCCGCGCGACAGGCCCCGGGCTGCACCGGCAGCGAGGTCATCACCGACCCGGCGCGCGCCCGCCGGCTGTGGCGGATCCGCGAGGACGGCGCCGGCCTGGCCACCCGCTCGCCCGACGGCCACGAAGCCTGGCCGGGGTGGGAGGACGCCGCCGTCCCACCCGACCAACTGGGCTCCTACCTACGGAAGTTCACCGCATTGATGGACCGCCATCAGCTCCAGGGCGCCGTCTACGGGCACTTCGGCGAGGGCTGTCTGCACGTCCGCATCACCTTCGACTTCAGCACCGAAGAGGGCACCGCCGTCTTCCGCGCCTTCGTCACCGACGCCGCCCGGCTGATCGCCGCGCACGGCGGTTCGCTGTCCGGCGAGCACGGCGACGGCCAGGCCCGCTCCGCGCTGCTGCCCCTCCTGTACGGGCCCGAGATCATCGCCCTGTTCGAGGAGTTCAAGAACGTCTGGGACCCCGACAACGGCCTCAACCCCGGCATGATCGTGCGGCCGCTGCCCGTCGACACGCACCTGCGGGTCAGCCCGCACCGCACTCCCCTGCCGATGGCCACCGTCCTCCCCTTCTCCGCCGACGACGGGGACTTCGCCAAGGCCACCCGCCGGTGCGTCGGCGTCGGCAAGTGCCGCTCGGCGAGCGGGGGCGGCGACGTGATGTGTCCCAGCTACCGGGTCACCCGGGACGAGAAGGACTCCACCCGCGGCCGCGCCCGTCTGCTGTACGAGATGACCCAGGGGGAGGTGATCACCGACGGCTGGCGCTCCACCGAGGTCCGTGACGCCCTCGATCTGTGCCTGTCCTGCAAGGGATGCAGCGCCGACTGCCCCGTCGGGGTGGATGTGGCCACCTACAAGTCGGAGTTCCTCCACCACCATTACCAGGGGCGGCTGCGCCCCGCCTCGCACTACACCATGGGCTGGCTGCCGCTGCTGGCACGGCCGGCCGCCCGGGTCCCCCGGCTGGTCAACGCGCTCACCTCCTCCCGGCTGGCCCCGGCCCTCAAACGGCTCGGCGGCATCGCCGACCAACGGGAGATCCCCCGCTTCGCCGACCGGACCTTCCTGAGCTGGTTCCGCCGCCGTACGCCGCAGGGCGACGGCCGACGCGGCCCGGTCGTGCTGTGGGTCGACTCGTTCAACAACCACTTCAGCCCCGAGGTCCTCACCGCGGGCGTGGCCGTCCTGGAGCACGCCGGTTTCCGGGTACAGGTCCCTGACGGCACCCAGTGCTGCGGACTCACCTGGATCACCACCGGGCAGCTCGGCGTCGCCCGACGTATCGCCCGGCGCACCACCGCGGCACTACGGCCGGCCGTCCGCGCCGGCGTCCCCGTCGTCGGACTGGAGCCGAGCTGCACGGCGGCCCTCAGGAGCGATCTCCCCGAACTCCTCGACGGCGACGAGGACGCCCGGGCCCTCGGCCGGTCCACCCGCACCCTCGCCGAACTCCTCGTCCACCAGGCCCCCGACTGGCAGCCCCCGCGGGTGGCGGCGGCCCGCTCGATCAGCCAGACCCACTGCCATCAGCACGCCACCTCCGGCTTCGGCGCCGACAGCACGCTGCTGGCCCGGATGGGCATCGACAACACCACGCTCGCTTCCGGATGCTGCGGTCTGGCCGGCAACTTCGGTTTCGAACGCGGCCATTACGAGGTCTCGGTGGCCGCGGGCGAACAGGTGCTGCTCCCCGCGGTGCGCGCGGCCGCGGCCGACACCCGGATCCTGGCCGACGGCTTCAGCTGCCGCACCCAGATCGCCCAGCAGACCCGGCGTCACGGCACCCACCTCGCCCAGCTCATCGCCCACGCGCTCGCACCGTCCGACACCTCCGGCCGCGCCGCCGCCCCCATCCTCCCTACCGACAAGGAACACACCCGTGACTGATGCACTCTCGCTCGTCGACGAGTGGGGCCCCGAGAAGATCGTCGTCGTCTCCCACCGGCGCACCGGCATGAAGGGCGTCCTGGTGATCGACAACACCGCCCGCGGCATCGGCAAGGGCGGCACCCGTATGAGCCCCGGCGTCACCGTCGACGAGGTGTCCCGGCTGGCCCGCGTCATGACATGGAAATGGGCCGCCGTCGATCTCTTCTACGGCGGCGCCAAGGCCGGCATCGTCGCCGACCCCGCCTCCCGCGACAAGGAGGCGGTGCTGCGGGCCTTTGCCCGCGCGCTGTCCAACGAGGTGCCCCGCGAGTACGTGATGGGACTCGACATGGGCCTGACGGAGGATGACGCCGCCCTCATCCAGGACGAGCTGGGCGACCGCGGTGCCGCCGTCGGCACCCCCGCGCACCTCGGCGGGGTGGCCTACGACCGGCTCGGGATCACCGGCTACGGGGTCGCCGAGGCCGCCGACGCCGCGGCACAGCACCAGGGGCTGTCGCTGGCCGGCTCCCGGGTCGCGGTGCAGGGCTTCGGCGCGGTCGGCAGCGCCGCCGCCCGGCGCTTCGCCGAACTCGGTGCCACCGTCGTGGCGGTGTCCACCGCCCAGGGGGCGCTGCACGACCCGAGCGGTCTCGACGTCGGCGCGCTGCTGACGGCACGGGCGGAACACGGTGACCACTTCGTCACCCGCCACCCCACAGGTAAGGCGCTGCCCACCGGCAGCGAACTCACCGTGGACTGCGACATCGTGGTGCCCGCCGCGCTCCAGGACGTCATCACGCACACGACCGCCCAGGAACTCAAGGCGCAGCTCGTGGTGGAAGGCGCCAATCTGCCCACCTCCGTGCAGGCCCGGACCCTCCTGGCCGAGCGCGGGATCACCGTGGTCCCCGACTTCGTGGCCAACGCCGGCGGGGTGGTCGCAGCCGCCTTCGCCATGGACGCCCGGTACTCCGGGTTCCGCCCGGACGCCGCCGGCATCTTCCAGACGGTCTCGACGAAGCTGCGCGCCAATACGGTGACCGTCCTGGACGAGGCCCGGCAGCAGGCGGTCACCCCGCACACCGCCGGTCGCCGCCTGGCCGAAGAGCGGGTGCGTTCCGCCATGGAGAGCAAGGGCCGCCTCCCGCGCGGCTGACCGTGGCCCGCGCTACCGGCCGCCGTGGGTCACGGCTGGCACGACTCGTCGTTCTTGACGACGATGAGCGTGACCTTCCGGTCCCGCAACGGGGTGCCCGCCTCCGGGCTCTGCGCGCAGACCTTCCAGCTCGCGG
This sequence comes from Streptomyces sioyaensis, assembly GCF_004122735.1. Taxonomy (GTDB): domain Bacteria; phylum Actinomycetota; class Actinomycetes; order Streptomycetales; family Streptomycetaceae; genus Streptomyces; species Streptomyces sioyaensis. The sequence goes on from NZ_SDIF01000012.1 coordinate 11,011, forward strand.
GCCACAGCACATGGCGCCCCGCACCGCGCCCGTCCCTGAGCCCGACGGAGGGGTCGTAGTGGAGGGCCTGATAAGCGGCGACCAGCCCCCGGCCCGCCACCTGAGGCATCACCTCCGGGCCGTCGGCACGGGCCGGCGCGGCCGGGGCGAGCCAGAACAGGGCAAGGACCGAGGCAGTGACGATTCTCTTCACCACCTGGGAACGATCACCAGCGGCAACGGTCACCACGGACCGGCGACCGACGACCACGAGAGCCGTCCCGCCCCGGCCGGACCACGCGGCCGAACTCGTCGCCAGGATCCGTCGCTGGACGCCCTCGATGCGGCCGCGCGTCAGCGGGCAGGTGGCACAAGCCATGGATGCCGGGGTGGCCTGGCTGGCGTCGGTGCACCTCGACCGGCCCGTCGCACCGGGGATTCCGCAGGTTTTCGGTGCCGGGGACGGCAATCTCGCCAACTTCCTCTGGGATGGCTCCACCGTCCGGATCGTCGACTTCGAGGACTCGGGCCGCAGCGACCGGGCCTTCGAGCTGGCGGAGATCACCGAGCATGTGGCGAGCTGGGTGGAGCACCCCCTCGACGTCTCCTCGTTCCTCAGCCAATTCGACGTCACCAGGGCGGAGTTGGGCCGGTTGCGGGACTGCCGCCGTCTTCTCGCCCTCGTCTGGCTGTTCCTGCTGCTCTTCGACGCCGAGGGCGGCAACCGACGAAACCCGGCCGACGCGGTGGAGCGGCAGTCTCAGCGTCTGCTGGATCTCCTCGGCTGAGCCGCCCGTCAGGAGAGAGGCCGGCACAACAGGGCGTCGGGGCTGCCCTGGTGACCGAGGCGGTTGGTGTAGGCGATACCCGCCGCGTAGGTGTCGGTGGCGCACTGTCCTTTGGAGTGGCCGTAGGCGAAGTCGCCACCGGGGCTGCCGGGCGGGCGGTGGTCGCCGCGGTCGAACCAGACGGTTGCGCCGCGGGAGCCGAGCGCGGACCGGGCCGGCATGCACAGGGCGGCGGAGACCCGCTCCCCGCGCACGCTGTAGCCGGTGAGGAAGTGCCCTTCGGGGCACTGGAGTTTGCTGTAGCCGGGGGCCCAGTCCCCGTCCGCCGGGACGTACCGCTCGTCCCGGACGACCTGGGGAACGCCGCCGGGGCGCCGCAGATCGCGGGCCGTGGGCGCGTCGGTGCACAGTCCACGGCCCCGGGTGTGGCTGATGCCGATCAGCCGTTCGCCGTCGGGGCAGGCCGCCTTGCGGGCGCCGCTGTCCCAGTCACCCAGGGCCCGGGTGCTCAGGGACTGGACGAAGTCCCGGTGGTCGAGGGTGAGCATGTGCCACGCGGGGGTCACCGGCACCGGGCCCGTGCTGTGCGAGGTCGTCATCAGCCGGTTCCATGCGGTTGCACGCCAGTCGTGGCCGTCCAGGATTCCGCCGCGCTTCCCGGCGTCGTCGTACCGCAGCAGGGCCCAGCTGTCGCCGCCCGGCCGGCCCTGGCCGTCGGTGCTCCAGCCCACGAGGGGCCAGTAGGCGAAGTCCGTGTCGGTGTCGGCAAGGTAGTCGGTCAGATTGCCGAACCAGGTACGGGCCGCGGCCCCGGTCTCCTCGGCGCCGACCCCGAATTCGCTGATCCACAGGGGTGCGGTGAAGTGCTGTCCGGACTCCTCGGAGACGAAGAAGGCCTGATCGTGCAGTACGGTGCGCAGCTGCTCGCGGGACAGGTCCTGATAGCGGGGGTCGCTGGTCTCGCCCAGCCCCGTGGCGCCGCTGTGGTGCGGGCCGGTGTACCCGTAGAAGTGGGCCGAGTAGACGAGCTTGCCGGAGACGACGAGGGTGTGCGAGAGCGTACGGACGGGGGTGAGGGTGGGGCGGCCGTGCGGCAGGCCGTCCACCGGCAGGCCGGTCCAGTTGATGCCCTCGATGATGAGGAGAAGGCGGGGGTTGGCCTCGGTCTGGATCCGGTCCGCCGCCTCCTGCGCGGCGGCTTGCCAGTCGTGGCCGTCGCCCAGGCCCCAGTTGGGGTCGTCCCAGACATCGCGGCGCACCTCGTTGTAGAGGTCCGCCCCCACGACCCGGGCGTTGTCGTGGTAGCGACGGGCCATGAAGACCCAGTCGTCGGCCCACTGCCGGGTGGTTTGGTGGCTGTTCCAGCGCTCGTTGCCGTCGAGGCCGCAGCACCATCGGGTGGTGTTGGTGTGGTTGTTGAGGATGACGGCGAAACCGCCTGCGGTCAGGTCCGCGACCACCGCGTCGAAGATCTGCAGCGGTGTCCTGCCGCGCAGGTGCGGGTTCGCGGCGACCGCGGCATCGGGTACCGGGGCCGTCGCATGGATCATCTCGTTGGAGAACGGCAGCCGGATGGTGTTGAGGCCCAGCGCGCGGAAGTCGTCCAGCAGCGCCGGAAGGGCGACGCGGTCCAGGCCGAGCGGGATGCCGTGGGAGTTCTGGCCGCTGTGGTGGCTGGAGGCGTCGTTGATATCGCCCGAGCCGTTCCAGGAGCCCTGCGCCCCGTCCCAGTTTCCCGCCTTCAGCCGGAATCGCGCGCCGTCGGCGTCGACGATGAAGCGGCCTCGGGTGGACAGCGGGGCGGTCCATGCGCCGGCGGGTGTCCCGGCGGCCGCCCGTCCGGACGCCGCGGGGGCCGGTACGGCGGGAGCAGCCCCCGCACCGGGGACGGCCATGCCCATCAGGACGAGGCATATCGCCAGGGCCATGCATGCCGCACGTACCAAAGACTTCATGTCAGCTGCCTGCTTCGCCGGGGGTACCCGCCGGATCCGTCCGGCGGGCAGCCTTCGGCGGGGCCACCGCCGAAGGGCAGGAACACGGTAGCGGCGAGGGTGGGCGAGCCCCTCCCCAGTTCAGTTGACTCTCCATCAATCAATCTGATTTCAGGTCGAGTTGCGACTGTCATGGCGGCGCGCCAGACGGTCGAGCGCACCATCGGTGCCCCGGCGATGCCCGGCGATGCGGCCGTGACCGAGGCCGCCGTTCGGACCGCAGCCACGACTCCTGCCGACACCCGCGCGACACCCGCACCGACCGGCTCCCCGCGGTACGCCACGCGCCCGGACGGGTGAGCGGGACGGCCTCCCGAAAGCGGCGGCACCGTCGGACGCCACCCCGGGCCGTGCACCCGTGAGACCAGCCGGTGAGCACGTAAAGTGATATTTCGATCACTCACCGTGCGCTCCGGGCGCTCGGTGGCACCGGAGAAAGGACATGCATGCGCGCTCGCCTCCGCCTTCTCGCCACGGCTGCCGTCCTGGCGCTCACCAGCACTCTTCTCGCCGCCGCGCCCGCACCGGCGAGCCCCTCCGCCGTCGCCGGGTCGCCCGGTGACCGGACCGCCACCGGCCGCCGCGCCGGAAACACCGAGGTTCCCGTCGAGGGCGGCACGGCCCGCTTCGACGCTCCCCCCACTCTCCTGGCCGCCCTCAAGGACCACGGTGTGACGATCGCGGACGTCGATGCCGACGGCAGGATCAGCCAGCACCACTACACCGGTGCAGGTGTGAGCCTGGACATCGAGGGCGGTGCGGTCACCAACAGCGGCGGAAAGGTCGGCGGTGAGCTTCGGTTCGCCGACACCGGTCTCGCGCTGCTCAACAGCAGAACCGGCAAAGCCGTCAAGATCTCCGACTTCGTGGGCGACCTGTCGCAGGGCACCCTGCGAGCCGGCCTGGACCGCGGGGCGGACGTCACCCTGGGCACCTTCACCCGGCCCGCCGCCAATGCGTCCGTCGACACCGATGCCGCGATGCTGCGGATGAACACCAGCATCACGGTCACCGCGGTCGCCGCCGCCAAACTCAATGCCGCGCTCGGCACCAAGATCTTCACCACCGGCGGACCGCTGCTGCACGCCCGCATCGACGCGCGCCTCGACCCGTCGGTCGACCTCCGTACCGCCCTCAACCTGAGCGGCCGCCCGGCGCGACGCGAGGCGTAGGGGGCTTCTGAGGTCGCCCCCGGACGGCTCGCCCCCGGACCGCTCGCCCCCGAGCCGTTCGCCGCCGAGCGGCTTGACGCCAGGGCTCAGGTGGTCAGACAGGCGGTCAGAGGGGCTGGAGCCGGGCGCGCAGGAGGCAGAATTCGTTGCCTTCCGGGTCGGCGAGGACGTGCCAGCTCTCAGTGCCGGTCTGGCCGACGTCGACGCGCCCGGCGCCGAGAGCGAGCAGCCGCTGCAGCTCGGCGTCCTGGTCTCGGTCGGTGGCGTTGACGTCGATGTGCAGTCGGAGCTTCGCCGGCCGCGGATCGCTGCTGGGGCTGAGGACGAGGGTGGGCTGCGGACCGCCGAAGCCGACGTCGGGCGGCCCGATCTCGATGCTGCCGTCGTCCTCCCGGCCGAGTTCGACGTAGCCGAGGACCTCGCTCCAGAAGGCGGCGAGCCGGCCGGGGTCGGCGCAGTCGATGACCAACTCACTGATGCGGCATGCCATGCCCGTGAGCGTACATGGACAACCCGAGAGTCGATGGTCGGCCGCGTGCCGGAGGGCGACGCGCTACGCGATCGTCCGGCCGGGCAGCGGACCGTACCGACAGGCAGCCGGGCGACGGGCCGCGTCGACAGACAGCCGAGCCTCCCGCCGCACCGACCGGCAGCCGGGCCGCGGACCGTACCGACGGGCAATGGGTGTGCCGCGTTCCGGGCGCGTTCAGCTAGCGGTTACGCGCGTCACCCAAACTCTGGAACGAGACATTCCGTTTGGTGACACCGCCGTGGCCAGGCATGCCGGCCACGGCACGGAGGGCCTGATGGCCGGTATCGAAACCCACATCCCCACCAACCGTCGTCGCTTCCTTCTCAGCTCCGGTGCCGCCGTCGCCGGAGCCGGTGCCGCATGGGCACTGCCGAGCCAGCGCCGCAGCAGCGCGGCTCCGGGCGCACACCCTCTCCCCCGCACGTCGCCGGCCGGTCCGGCCGGGCGGCGGGCGGCCCCGTACGGGGTCACGACGCTGGAAACCGCGGCGCATCTCACCGGCAGCGGCGGCTACCGCCGCCTCGGCTCCGGCCCCGGTTGGCCGCTGGTGGTCCGCGGCGAACTCGCCTCCGCCGGGACCGCACGCAAGGACCGGCGGACCGCTCTGGCCTGCTTCGTCCAGTTCACCGATCTCCATGTGGCCGACGTCCAGAGCCCGTTGCGCACCGAATATCTGCGCGCCGGCTCGCCGGGCTCGTGGCGCGCGCAGGAGGCGCTGTCGGTGGCCGGCGCGGTGTCGCTGGTGGAGCAGGCCAACGCGCTGGGGGGCGGACCCCACACCGGCCGGCGGCCGGCCTTCGTCATGTCCACGGGTGACAACATCGACAACCACTCCATGATCGAGCTGGAGTGGTTCCTCACCCTCATGAGCGGCGGCCGTATCACGCCCAACACCGGGGACCCGACGGCCTACGAAGGCGTACAGAACTGCGGCCTCCCGCTGTACTGGCATCCGGCCGACGGCCTGCGCGACCAGGACAAGAAGCGGGGGCTGCCGTCGATACCCGGGTATCTCGACGCCGCGATCCGCCCCGTCACCAGTCCCGGCCTGCGGATTCCCTGGTACTCGACGCCCGGCAACCACGACGATCTGCCGGGCGGCTGTCTGGCCCCGCAGGACCCGGAGCTGACGGAGTACATCACGGGGGCACGCAAGCTGTTCTCCGTACCGGACACCGATGTGGCCGCGTTCGCCAAGGTGCTGGACTCCGGCGACGACCCCAAGAGCACCGTGCTCAAGGAGATCCTCGGACGCAACGCCGCCAGAGCCCGGACGGTGACCGCGGACGAGCGGCGCCGGATGTTCACCCCGCACGAATATCTGCGGGCGCATCTGAACCCGGCGTTCGCCGGCGCGGGGCCGGTGGGGCACGGCTACACCGACGACCACCTCAACGACGACCAGACGTATTACACCTTCACCGTCGCGGAGGGCGTCCTCGGCATCAGCATCGACACCACCTACCGCAGCGGCCACTACCAAGGGTCGCTGGGAACCGGCCAACTCCAGTGGCTGGAGCGGACCTTGGCCGCCCACAGCTCCCGTCATTACGACGCGGACGGCCGGCTCGTGCGCAATGCCGGCGCCGACGACGCGCACATCCTGATCTTCAGCCACCACCACAGCCCGAGCATGACCCGGCGCCCCGACGCGGCGCGCGCGGAGGAGACGCGGCACGACGGTGCGGAGCTCATCGCCCTGCTGAGCCGGTTCCCCAACGTGGTGGCGTGGATCAACGGCCACAGCCACGTCAACCGCATCACGCCGCACGCCCACCCGACGGCCGCCCGCTCCTTCTGGGAGGTCAACACCGCCTCGCACGTGGACTATCCGCAGCACGCGCGGATCATCGAACTGGTCGACAACCACGACGGCACGCTGTCGCTGTTCACCACCCTCATCGAGTCGGCCGCTCCGCACCGCGCGGACTTCGACGACCTCTCGGCGGTCGGCCTCGCCTCCCTCTACCGCGAGCTGTCCTACAACGCTCCCGGCCTGGCCGCCGGCATGAGCGGCGGCGTCCACGAAATGGCAGGCAGGCCGGCGGACCGCAACACCGAACTCCTCGTCCACCGGGCATGACGGGGGGAGGGCGGGCGACTCTCCCGCCCCGCCTTACGCACACGGCGTCCGCAATGGATCGTCGACATCCGGACCTTCGACATCATGACCTTCGGCGCCCGGATCATCGGCATCCGGATCGTCGGGCGCCCGGAATGGATCGTCCGGGGGACCCCGACGACGCGGTGGCGCCCCGGCACCGGGGGTCAGCAGTACCTTCAGGAGGAACATAACGGCAGATTTACGTCAGAACAACACCATTGGTGGAGCCTGCATGTCACCCTCCGTCACACACCGGACGGCCCGAAGGCGCATCGTCGGCACCCTGAGCGTTCTGCTGGCCGGCGGCGTCGTCCTCACGGGCCTCGTCCAGGCAACGCCGTCGTCCACCACCCCCCGCCGTCTCGATCCGCGCATCACGGCGGTCATGCGGAAGCCGGACTACCGCCATGCCCAATGGGGGCTGTTCCAACGGAACCCGGCCAGCGGCAAGGTGACGCAGTCCCGCTACGCCGACCAGTTCTTCATCCCCGGGTCGACGGCCAAGCTGTTCAGCGTCAGCGGCACCTGGCACACCCTGGGCAGCGGCCACCGCTTCGTCACGCCGGTCCACGCCGTCGGGCGGCGCCTGGGCAGCACCCTCAGGGGCAACCTGGACCTGGTCGCGCAGGGCGACCTGACGCTCGGCGGCCGCACCCGCAAGGACGGCACCGTCGCCTACACCACCATCGACCACACCTACGCCAACGACGTCCCGGGAGCCACCCTCACCCCGGAGAACCCGCTGGCCGGTATCGACCAGCTGGCCCGGCAGGTACGCGCCTCGGGCATCCGGCGGGTCGACGGCAACGTGGTCATCGATGCGCGGCTGTTCCGTCCGGACCCGGTGCTCGACCCGACCCCCACGCCGCTGATCATCAATGACAACCTGATCGATCTGCTGACCTCCCCCGGCGCCGGAGCGGGCGCCCCGGCCGGCCTCGACTGGCGCCCGAAGGTCGCGCCGTACCACGTCACCTCGGCCGTCCGCACCGTCGCGGCGGGCAAACCGACCGACATCAACGTGACCAGCTCCCCCGACGGCACCCGCATCCGGCTGTCGGGCACCATCGCCGCCGGCTCCGCCCCCGTCCTGCGGGTGTCCGGCATCAAGGACCCGAACGCCTTCGGCCGGACGGCCATGATCGAGGCGCTGCAGCGCGCCGGCGTCACGGTCCGGGCGAAGCCGGTGGGCGGCAACCCTGCCGGCCAGTTGCCGCGCTCCTACCAGGGCGCGCCCGCGGTGGCCCGGTACACCTCCCCGCCCTATGCCCAGTACGCCAAGCTGATCCTCAAGGTGAGCCACAATCTCGGGGCGAACCTCGGGATGTGCCTGATGGCGACGACCACGGGAAGCTCCGACTGCGAGGAGGGCTTCCCCGTACTCGCCGGGTTCCTCGACCGCGCGCACGTGGACCGCAGGGCCGTACAGCTCGCCGACGGCCGGGGCGGCAACCCGGTCGACCGCACCACACCGCGCGCCCTGGCGCAGATCCTGACGTACTGGCAGCACACCCCCGAGGCGCAGCGTTTCCGCACCTCGCTGCCGGTCCTGGGCGTCGACGGAACGCTGGCGGACTCCTGCCGGCACTGCCCCTCGCGCGGCAAGGTCTTCGCCAAGACCGGCACCGCCGCGGGCGGTGACGCGCTCAACGACCGGCTGGCGGTGGGCGCCGAAACCGCGGCCGGCTATCTGGAGACCCGCAAGGGCCACTTCGATGTGTTCTTCGACGGAGTGAACGGGGCCTCGACCCCCAATGCCGATATCAACGGCCTCCTGACCATCGCCGACGACGTCGCCGCCGTCGCCGCCTACCTCCAGCAGCAGGCCTCCGGCGTCCGGCACTGAGCACCGGGACGCGACCACCGGACCGACGACGACGGCTCGGCCCCCTTCCCAACCGTGGAGGGGGCCGCACCTACGAGGAGCCGCCCGCCCGGTGTGCCACGAGGAACGGCCGAGGCACGGCAGTTAATTGGCATTTCAGTTACCACTTCTATAGAGTGCGGGTGTGCGACTGACCAAGAGCACCGACATCGCCCTCCGTATTGCCATGCGCCTGGCGGTGCTCGGCAACAAGGACGACGCACCCACCACCCGCGAGGTGGCGAGCGCCGTCGAGGTGCCGTACACCCACGCCGCCAAGGTGGTGAGCAAGCTCCAGCACCTCGGCGCCGTCGAGGCACGGCGCGGGCGCGGCGGAGGGCTGACGCTCACGACCGCGGGGCGTACGGGGTCGCTGGGGCGGCTGGTGCGCGAACTGGAGGGGGTCGACGATGTCGTGGGATGCGAAGACGAACCACCGTGTCCACTGCGCGGCGGCTGCCGGCTGCGTGGTGCGCTCCGGGCGGCACAGGAAGCGTTCTACGCCTCGCTCGACCCGCTCTCCATCGCCGATCTGATCGAGAGCCCGACCGGCCCGATCCTGCTCAGCCTGGCCCCCCGCCCCGCGACCTGAGCGCGAGCGACACCTCCGACCGACCCCACGACCCGAGCCCGGCGTCAGGACCGAGTCCGCCTCCAGGGCCGCGCCCTCCCCTTGGCCAAAATACGCATCCCAGATGCAAGTTTCAGCTCTCTCCCCTCTCCTCCGCTTTCCTTCCTCTCCCTCCTCCCCTTTCTTCGAGAATCGGAGCAGTCGATGCTGTCGAGCGAGTCCGCCAAGACCGTCACCGCCACCCTCCCCGCCGTGAGCGGGGCCATCGACGAGATCACGGCACTCTTCTACGAGAAGCTCTTCACCGCGCACCCCGAGCTGCTGCGCGACCTCTTCAACCGCGGCAACCAGGCCAACGGCAGCCAGCGGCAGGCCCTTGCGGGGGCGATCGCCGCGTTCGCAGGCCATCTCGTCGCGCACCCGGACAGCCGGCCGGACACCATGCTGGCGCGGATCGCACACAAGCATGCCTCGCTCGGGGTGCGCGAGGACCAGTACCCGATCGTTCGGGAGCACCTCTTCGCGGCCATCGCCGAGGTGCTCGGCGATGCGGTGACCGATGAGGTGGTGCGCGCCTGGGACGAGGTGTACTGGCTGATGGCCCACGCCCTGATCGCCATCGAGAAGCGGATCGGCGCCGAGGCGGGCGTCCAGGACGGCAGGGTGTGGCGGCCCTATCGAGTGGCCGGCCGCATCCAGGAGACCGACGAGGTCGCGACCTTCCTTCTGCAGCCGGCCGACGGCGCGCCCGTCCCGCCGTCCCGCCCCGGCCAGTACGTCTCGGTACAGGTCCAACTCCCCGACGGCGCACGGCAGATACGTCAGTACAGCCTGTCCGGACAGCCGGACGGCGGGCTGCAGATCTCCGTGAAGCGGGTGGCGGCCGGCCGCCGGGCCGGGGCCCCGTCCGAGGACCCCGCGGGCGAGGTGTCCGGCTATCTGCACGCATACGTCCACGGCGGCGAAATCCTTTATGTGAGCCCGCCGTTCGGCGATGTGGTGCTCAGCGAGGAGGACGGCGAGGGACCGCTGCTCTTCGCCTCGGCGGGCATCGGTTGTACGCCGATGATCGGCATGTTGTCGCATCTCGCCGCCGCGGGCTCCCGACGCCGCATCATCACCGCCCACGCCGACCGGTCGCCCGCCACCCACCCGTTCCGCACGGATCTCCGCCGGCTCACCGACAAGCTCACCCACGCAACGGCGGAACTCTGGTACGAGGAGGGACTCCAGGACGGCGGAGAACTCCAAGACGGCGAAGGAGTCCGGTGTGACCGGGCGGAGCAGGTTACGGCCGAGGCGGTGACCGTACGCACCGGTCTGATGGATCTGACGCAACTCTCCCTTCCGGCCGGCACCACCGCGTATCTCTGCGGGCCGGTGCCGTTCATGAAGGCGGCGCGCACCCAACTGCTGGCCGCAGGAGTGCCCGCCGCGCAGATCCACTACGAGGTCTTCGGTCCGGACCTCGGTCTGAGCTGATATCCGTTGCCGCCGGCCGGTGCACACCGCATGATGCGGACATGACTGCCAACCCACCGTCTGCGCCACCCACCGTCGTCCCGCTCACGCGGTACACGAAGCAGGAACTCACCGAGATCGTCGGGGACGTCGAGGACCCGTTCGGCGTCGCGCACACCGGCCTGACCTGGCTGGCCAAGGAGCAGCACTTCGGCATCAGACGCGATGGCCGACTCGTGGCACACGCCGGTCTGGTGACGCTTCCCCTCACGGTCGGCACGGCAGAGACGGAGGTGGTCGGCTTCGGCGGGGTGGCCGTCGCTCCTGATCTGCGGGGGCAGGGGCTGGCACGGCGCGTCGTCACCTCCGCACGGGAACACGCCCGCACCATGGGGCCGCGGTACGGGCTGCTGTTCTGCCGGCCGCAACTCCTGCCCCTGTACCAGCGGCTCGGCTGGCAGGAGCTTCCGGGGGAGGTACTTGTCGAGCAACCCGAAGGGCCCGTGGTGATGCCGCTGCACACCATGTGGACGCCCCTACGGGACGGGGAACGCTGGCCCGAGGGGCCGGTGCGACTCCGGTCACTGCCGATGTGACGGAGCCTCAGGTCGGCAGGGAGGGGCGGGTCGCAGGACAGGGCGGCAGGACGACACGTGCGGCCGGCCCGGTGCCGGCCCACCGTGTTCGAACGCTGGTCGTCAGCCGGGAGTCCCACGTAGGTTCGCATCTGTCCTTCGTCCGCGTGGAGTACCGGCGCGTCGTTTGGACAGCCCACGAGGCTCCGACACCGTGAAGTCGTGCGTCCTCTCCTTCTTCGTCTTGCCGCGGCTACGGCCGTCCTCCTTGCCGCCACCGGCTGCGTCTCCCTCCCGGCCGGTGGATCCGTGCACGGGCCCGGTCCCGCTCCGGGCGGCCGTACGGTCGCTCCGGCCCGGCCTTCACCGCTGGTGATGCCCACCGAGAAGTCCACGCGGGAACGGCTGGTGGATGTGGCTTCCGCACGGCACAAGCCCGGGAGGCAGCGGAAGTTGCCCAAGAAGGTTGCCACCCGAGGGCACGCTGCGGCAGTGAACGGGCGGGAGCGGCCCACGGGACGGGCCGCGCCGCATCATCCGCGTTCCGCACCGCCCAGGGCGCGTACGCGTCCCCAGCCCGTACGGGCGGTGCCACGGCGGCGGCACCCCGCGGGTGCGCAGTCGCGGGCGCTCCCCCGGCCGCCGCGGCGCGGGGCGACGGTCGACCCGGGTGTGGTGTGCCGGATGGCGTCCGGCCGGGTCCGCGCGGACCTGGTGCAGCTGTGCCACCGGACGTACGGACGGTGAGCGCGCCGGGCCCGGCCTCGCCGCCCTCGACGGGGCTCTCCGGGCGCCGGCGCTCGTGCGTCACGCCAGCCGGATCTCCGTCCCGGCCGACTGCTCCCGGGCGGCCGCGACGATCAGGGCCGCGGCCGCGGCGTCCTGTACGGCCACACCGACGGACTTGTAGAGGGTGATCTGGTCCGGTGAGGTGCGGCCCGCTGCCTGGCCGGTGAGGAGTTCGCCCAGCTCGGCGTGTATGTGATCTTCGGTGATGAGGCCCGCGCGGAGCGGCAGCAGCAGATCGTTGCTGCCCGCGGGGAAGGGAGCCAGTGCCGCCTGCCGCGATTCGACGCACACCAGCGCCTCCGCGATCGTGGCATCGTCGATCTCGCGGCCGTCCGGGTTGAAGCCCACCGAGGTCACGTGGACGCCCGGCGAGAGCCAGGAACGGCGGATCACGGGGTCGACGGCATGAGTGGTCGCGGCGGCGATGTCCGCACCGTCGAGCGCCTCGGCGTAACCGGCGAACGCCGCGGCGGGAACCTGGAGTTCGGCCGACAGCAGGTCGGCCAGCGCGGCCGCCTTCGCCCGGTCCCGGCCGGCCACCCGGATCTGCCGGATCGGGCGGACCCGGCACATCGCCGCGGCGTGTGACCGGGCCTGTGCGCCGGTGCCCAGGAGTGCCAGCACCGAGGCGTCGTCACGGGCCAGCAGACGGGCCGAGAGGGCCGAACCCGCGGCGGTCCGGGCCGCGGTGATCGCCGTACCGTCCAGCAGCGCGGTGGGCTCTCCGGTGTGCGGATCGAAGGCGACGATCAGCGCCTGATGGGTCGGCAGAGGGCCGCCGCCGTTGTGCGGGAACACGGAGACCAGCTTGGTCATGAGCATCTCGGCGGACGGCACATGGCCCGGCATCGCTGCCAGGAAGCCGTCCCGTTCGGGTACCCGTACGGCAACGCGGTCCGGGGCCGCGGCGCGCCCCGCGCTGAGGTCCGCCATCGCCGACGCCAGGGCATCGATCAGCGCATCGATGTCGAGCAACGCCTCGACCTGCGAACGTCCGAGAACCAGCATCCTTCTCACCCTCCCGATCACCGCGTGACGACCGGCGTGGCGCCGGGCCGAGGTGTCGACCGTAGTCCCCTGATCGGGACGTATGACGAGTGTGCGGGACATATGGCGGCCTGAGGGCGGGGGCCGCGCCGGTGGCGTCGTGACTGGCGTCGTCGGCATCGGTGGCGTCGGCGGGTTACCGGTCGCGACCCTGCGCAACCCCCTCACTCGCGCCCAATCTGGGTTAAATTTTCTTTATGCCGCTTTTATGCGAGCAGGGTGCCTGGCCGGACCGAGAGGGGCCGGACGCAGGAAGGCCGGCACGGTCCCCGCACCCGGAGTCGCGGGCGGCTCGGACGCCGAGTCCGGGCGATGCCGCGCGGCTCGTCGCGACGGTGCCCCGAGCGTCCTTTCGTGAGCCCCAGCGGGCTCAACAGGAGGTGTGAACCCATGCGAACACAGCAGATGAGGCGCTCCTTGGCGGTCGCCGCGGCCGGTGCCCTACTGGCGGGCGGAGCAGCCGTGGGGAGCGCGGGAATGGCCGCCGCTGCCACTCCCGCCGCGCCGGCCACCACGTCCGCGGTCAGCCAGAGCATTCACGCCAAGTGCACCTGGCACCCGGGCTTTTTGACCAAGAGGTGGCACCGGGGGTTCTGGGAGTACAGGTGGCACCCGGGCTGGTACGACGGCCACCACCATTGGCACAAGGGGTACTGGAGCAAGTACTGGCACCACGGCTACTGGCAGCGGACATGGCACAAGGGCCACTGGAGCTGTAGGCACTGAACCACCTCGGAACAGCGAAGCCCCAGGTGCGGCTCCTTGAGGGGAGCCGCACCTCGCCCTTGGCGTCCGGGCAGTGCGCGAAACCCGCACGCCATCAGAAGGAGTCTTCCAACTTCGAGACGTGGGCGCCGAGTTGGCCTGGCGGTCGACTCCTGGAGGACGACGACTCCTGAAGGACGCCGGCTCCTGCACGGACGCGGGCTCCTGAAGTGAGGAGGCCTCCTGAAGGGACGGGGGAGAAAGACCGCACATGGTGGCGGGTCACCTCTCGTGCCACATATGGTGGCGAGTCACCTCTCGTGCCCCGTCCGCTGCCGTGCTGCGCACGCTCACCGCGGGCAACGCACGCCGACGGCGTGGCAGTTCCGCGCCCGGAATGTGTTCGCCGGCGGGACGACGCATTGCGGGCGCAGGAGCGGGCACGCGAGGACAGCGAGGCGCCGTCGCAGGGACGTGTGAGACGAGCGGCCGATCCGGCGCCTCGACGCATCGCCTGTGGACCGCGTTCGAGCGCGGAGAATGGAGGTAGCCATGGACTGGCGCCATGACGCGGTATGCCGCGAGGTGGACCCGGAGCTGTTCTTTCCCGTCGGCAACACCGGCCCGGCGCTACTGCAGATCGAGGAGGCCAAGGCCGTGTGCCGCCGCTGCCCGGTGATGGGGCAGTGCCTGCAGTGGGCGCTCGAATCCCGTCAGGAGTCGGGCGTCTGCGGCGGGATGAGCGAGGACGAGCGGCGCGCCATGCGACGCCGGGCCGCACGGAACCGGGCGCGTAGTGCCGCCGCTTAGCGGCATAGGTGCCGGGGCCCGTACCACGGGCCGCACACCGGTCCCGCGTTCCCGGATCAGTCAGGGGCGGTGGCGGAGCACGATCCGCCGCCGCCCCTGCGTCGTGGTCGCGCGTGGTGGGGCCGCGGCGGCCGGCGTCGGTGAGCCGAGCCCGGGCGGCGGGGCCTGGGGCTCTGGCGGCGGAGCCTGGGGCCCGTCGGGCGTGGCGCCGTGGGTTCCGGATTTCCAGGCCCGGCGCCGGTACGCTGCCGTCACCCCCGGACGGTGACCCGGCGCGTGCGGCAACGGGCCCGCGGGGCGAGGACCGGAAGGACGTCACCATGACCACGGATGCACACCCCGGTCCGCTGCGCGTGCTGGTGCTCGGCACCGCGCTGCGCACCGCGTCGACCAATGCCCGGCTGGCTTCGCTGGTGAGCCGCATGATGACCGAGGCCGGCGCCGATGTCGATCTGGCCTCGATGCGGGAATTCGACATGCCGCTGTACGACGGTGATGCGGAGGCCGCGCACGGAGTGCCGGACGGGGCGCTCGCGCTGCGCGACCGGCTCGAACGGTGCGACGCCTTCGTCCTCGCCTCCCCCGAGTACAACGCCTCCGTTTCGGGGGTGGTGAAGAACGCGATCGACTGGGTCTCCCGCGTCCGGCCACAGCCGTTCAAGACCAAGCACGCGCTGCTGGTTTCCGCCTCGCCGTCCCTGGTCGGCGGCAACCGGGGGCTGTGGGCGCTGAGGGTTCCGCTGGAGCATCTCGGCACCCGGGTCTACCCCGACATGTTCAGCCTCGCCTCGGCGCACGAAGGGTTCGCCGAGGACGGACAGCTGACCGACCCCGCGCTCCAGGAGCGCCTGCACGAGACCGTCACGGCCTTCCTCCACCTCGTCGAGGCCGATACCCGCTACGTCTGTCTGCAGCGCCGCTGGTACGAGTTCCCCGGCGATCGGACCGGGGCCCCGGTCACCCAGCGGGCCGAGGACTGAGCCGGTTCACCTGCGCGTGCCGGGTCCCCTGCGCGTGCCGGTGGCGCGCTTCCCGCGCCTCGTACGCCCCACCCCGTGATGGGGCGTACGTGTGCGGCCGTCAGCGGTCCGCGGCCGCGTCGGAGTCCGCGGCGGCGGCCGCGCTCGCGGCGGCGTCCACCAGCTTCTGCATCTCCGCCGCGCTGTTGGGCGCCGGTGAGGCGGACGACGACGCCGCGGGGGAAGCCTCGCCCTCGGCGCGTACCCCGTTGCCGCATCCGGCGACGAGCAGGGCGCACGCCAGGGTGGTCACCACGAGCACCACGAAGTGCCCGGTGCGGTTCACGACGAGGTCGTGCTGCGCTGCGTACGGCACCAGGCGGCGACCTTGGCGAGGTCCTTCTGCCGCTGCTGGAGCGTGGGGATCATGGACTTGCGGTGGGCGAGCTTGTGGCTGAGGAAGGTCTCGATCTCGTTGTGTCCGGCGGCCTTCGCGCTTGCCACCCGCTTCTCCAGGCGGGCGACGGAGCCGCGGACTTCGGCGTTGCCCTGGAGTCGGTGCAGGGCCTTCGTGAGGCGCTTGTCGATCTTGGGGGCGCGCTTGCACAGCGACTTCGCCCCGTCGCCCGTGTGGTGCTTGGCGGAGGGGGAGGGCGCCGGGGAGCTGCCGGCCGCGACGGCGGTGCCCCCGACGCCGAGCAGGGCCGTACAGGCAGCCACCGAGGTGATGGCGAGGGTTCGGGTACGCATGGAGGTCCTCCTCACAGGAAGGCCGGGCACGGTGCCCGGCCGTGCGGAGAAATTAGAGGTGTTCCTTGTGGAAACCTTGTGGCCGGTCCACGGGGTCGGGCGACCGGTCCCGGTCCGCGGGGTCGGCCAGCCAGTCGCGGTGCGCGGGCAGCGCCGGTTGCCGGGGGTGGCCGGACCACTCGGCGGGGAACGTGACCTGGAAGCGGGCCCCGCGTCCTCCGGGACCGTCCAGGACGCGTAGCTCCGCCCCGTGCAGGGCGGCCTGTTGGGCGACCAGGGTGAGCCCGAGGCCGGAGCCGGGGCTGTCCGGACGGCGGTGGAAGCGCCGGAAGACCTCCTCCCGGCGCTGTGGCGGTACGCCCGGGCCGCGGTCGTCGACGCGGAGGACGATGCCGGGCGCGGCGTCCGCGTCGGCGGGCCGCAGAGAGAGGGCGGCATACGCCACGGTGCGCGCGGACCGGCCGTGGACCAGCGCGTTGGTCAGGAGGTTGTCGAGCATCGACCGCAGACCGGGCCGCCAGCCGTGGAGGGTCAGCCCCGGGCTGCTGTCGACCACCACCTCGGCCGTGGGATGCCGGCGCCGCAGATCGGCGGCGGCTTCATCGGCGAGCTCGGCCAGATCGATGGTTTCGAAGGACTCCGCCTCGACCAGATCGCCCTGGGCCAGCGCGCGCAGCATCACCAGCAGGCCCAGCAGGCGGGCGTGTTCGTGCCGCAGATCGTGCACGGTCTCCGCCCGGTCGGCGGCGTCGAGATCCTGGAACGCCTCCAGGATGTCGAGGTTGGTCTGCATGCTCATCAGGGGCGTGCGCAGTTCGTGGGATGCGGCGGCGGAGAACGAGCGGGCCGAGGCCAGCGCCTCGACGGTGCGGGCGGCCTGCTCGTCGTAGCGGGTCAGAAAGGTCTGCAAGGTCCGGGCGAGGTCGTCGACCTCGGTGATCCCGGTCGGGGTGTGCTCCAGCCGTGCGGCGCCGTTGTGCGGGTCGAGGCCGCCGGCCCGCTGCTGGAGTCGGCGCAGCGGCCGGGCCGCGCCGGCAGCGAGCAGCCAGCCGACGCCGCCGGCGAGCGGAGCGGCCAGCAGGGCCACCGTGAGCACCCGGCGGCGCACCAGCCCGAGCTGTGCCTCGCGTGCCGTGTCCGGGGAGAACAGCCACAGCATCCCGCGCGCCCCGGGGCCGCCGCCGTTCACCGGTACGGCGAGCACCCGCCAGCTCTGCCCCTGCGACCGCACGGTCGACGCACGGGTGCCTGCCCTGGGCAGCGGTACCGGCGCGGTGGGCTGCGGGCCGTCCATGAGGGTGCCGGCCGGGCCGGCCAGCCGCACTCCGACGTCCAGGGCGGAGGTGAACAGCTTGCGCTGGCGGGCCTGTTCGGCGCGCGGCCGGTCGTGCGAGGTGGCACGTAGCAGGCCGCGGGCCGCCACCGCCACGCTCTGCGCACGTGCGGCGAGACGCTCATCGGCCTGGGCGCGCAGGTCCTTGCCCACCAGCGTCACCAGGACCCAGCCGGACGCCACCAGGAGCAGCGGCACCACCGTCCCGGCCACCAGCGCGATCCGGGTGGACAGCCTCATCGCGCCGCCCCGCTCTCGTCGTCACGCAGGACGAACCCCACGCCGCGCACGGTGTGCACGATCCGGCTCCGTCCGCCCGCTTCCAGCTTGCGGCGCAGATAGCTGACGAAGGTGTCCACGGCGTCGGTGCGGACCTCGACGTCATAGCCCCAGACGCGCTCCAGGAGCTGGTCCCGGGTCAGCACCTGCCCGGCGTTCCGGGCCAGCACCTCCAGCAGGGCGAACTCCCGCCGGGTCAGCGTCAGCTCCCGGTCGTCGAGCCGCGCGCGGTGCGCCGCCGGATCGAGCACCAGGGCGCCGAGGTGTACGGCATCGGTGGCGGCGGGCGGCCGGCGGCGCAGCAGGGCCCGCAGCCGCAGCACCAGCTCGTCCAGGGCGAACGGCTTGATGAGGTAGTCGTCCCCGCCGGCCTGCAGCCCGGCTACCCGGTCGGCGACCTCGTCGAGCGCGGACAGCATCAGCACGGGTATGTCGTTGCCGCTCTCCCGCAGCCGCCGGCAGACCGTGATGCCGTCGAGGTCCGGCATCGAGATGTCGAGGACCATGACGTCCGGCGGCGACTGCGCCAGCCGCTCCAGCGCGGCTCTGCCGCCCTCCGCCAGCCCCACGGTGAAACCGTTCAGCCGCAGCCCGCGGCCGAGCGACCGCCGGATCGCCGCGTCATCGTCCACCAACAGGACCCGACCGGTATCGGTTTGTCCGTACATGCACCCCTCCGCGGTGACGGCAGCCTGCCGAAATCATGCGGCATGGATTCCGCGCCGCCACGGTCGCGGTCCGGGGAGCCGGGCGGGAGGGCCGGGCATGTCCGTATGCCGGGGCTCCGGCGGCATACGTACGGATCCTGCCCGTACGGGGGCTTCGTCCGTGACGGGACGAGGGGACGACATCGGCGGGATGAGGGACGACGTCGGCGGGATGAGGGGATGACCTCGGCCTGCGCCGCGCGGTGCGATGCGGTGCGGTGCGGTGCGGTGCGCCGGCGGCGTCCGGCCGGTCGCGGTCCGGCCGGTCGTCGGTCCGCGGCCTACAGCAGGTGCTCGATCCTGATCGGCAGCTCCCGTGCCCGGTATCCGGTCGCGTGGAAGACGGCGTTGGCGATGGCTGCCGCGGCGCCGACCATGCCGACCTCGCCGAGCCCCTTGACGCCCAGCGGATTGACGACCGGGTCCGGCACCTCCACGAACTCGATGGCGACGTCGGGAGCGTCGGCATTGACCGGCAGGAGGTACTCTCCCAGGCCGGCGTTCGCCCAGCGTCCGTCGCGGGTGTCCGTCACGGCGCCCTCCAGCAGCGCCTGGCCGATGCCCCAGAGCATCCCGCCCATGGCCTGGCTGCGGGCGGTCTTGGCGTTGAGGACCCGGCCGGGGGCGAAGACGCCGACCATGCGGCGCACCCGGACCAGCCCGAGGTCCTGGTCGACGGCGACCTCGGCGAACTGGGCGCCGAAGGTGGCGAGCCCGTACGGCACATCGGGCGCGGGCGGACTCCAGCTGCCGAGCGCGTCCATGTCGGTCATGAAATGACGCTCCATCAGCTGGCGGTAGGTCTCGCCGGTACCGGAGTCGTCCCGCAGCTCCATCCGCCCCTGACTGACGACGACGGCCGCGGGGTCGACCCCGTGCAGCGGGGAGGCGGGGTCGAGGACCGCCTGCGCGATCAGCTGGTCACGCAGCGCGGTGACCGCGGTGTGCACCGCGGCGCTGATCATGCCTGCGCCCGCCGAACCGACCGTGGCGGCGACGTTCGGCAGATCGGTGTCGCCGTACTCGAAACGGACCTGGTGCAGCGGGACACCGAGGCCGTCGGCCGCGACCTGGGTCATCGCGGTGGCCGCGCCGGTACCGAACTCCTGCGTCCCGGCCTGGACGACGGCGGAGCCGTCGGCGTAGAGACGGGCCCGGGCGCGCTGCGGCTGCATGGGGAAGAACACCGGGTATCCGGCGGTGGCCATGCCCTTGCCGATCAGCCAGTTGCCGTCCCGTTCGGAGCGGGGTTCCGGGTTGCGGGACTGCCAGTCGAAGCGGGCCGCACCACGCTGGTAGCACTCCTGCGCACCATCGCTCGACCAGGGGTGACCGGTGTTCGGGTCGGCGTGGGCGTGGTTGCGCAGCCGCAGTTGTACCGGGTCGACGCCGATGCGGTGGGCGAGCTCGTCCATCGTGCATTCCAGGGCGAACATTCCCGTCGTCTCACCGGGGCCGCGGGTGAAGGTGGGCGTCATGGTGTTGCCGCGGATCAGCCGGTACACACCCTCGTAGTGGGGGCAGGCGTACGCCTGCGCGGCGATACTGAGCGAGGGTTCGGCCCACTCGTCGAACGGCGACGTCAGCGACAGCTTGTGGTGGCGCAGCGCGGTGAGCCGGCCGTCGTCCGTCGCTCCCAGTTCGATGCGTTGTTCCTGCTCTTCGCGGTGGCCGCAGGAGGTGGCCATCTGCTCCCGGGTGAGCGCCAGTTTGACCGGGCGCCGTACCCATCGTGCTGCCATGGCCGCCAGGGTCACATGCGGCCAGATCATGGCCTTGCAGCCGAATCCGCCGCCGACGAACGAGGCCCGCACCCGCACCTTCGACGGGGGGATGCCCAGCAGCGCCGCGACGGTGCGCTGGCTGGCCACGATGCCCTGGGTGGCGTCGTAGAGAGTGAGCCGGTCGCCGTCCCAGACCGCCGTGGTGGCCGAGGGTTCGATGGGGTGGTGATGGTTGGCGGCGAAGTGGTAGGTGGCATCCAGGCGTTGGGCCGCAGCCGCGAAGCCGGCCTTGATGTCCCCGCGCACGCTGCGGGCGGGGAGGAACCCCGCGAAGATCGCCTCGGGTTCGTACGCCTGGTCCCTGCCCTCGTCGAGGGTGGTGACGGAGGCGTCGCGCGCGTAGTCGACATGGACCTGCCGGGCCGCGAACTGGGCGCGTTCGTACGAATCGGCGATCACCATGGCCACGGGCTCGCCGAAGTAGTGCACGACCTCGTCCTGCATCGGGAAGAAGCTCTCCCCGGGGGCGGCATGGCCGGCCAGGGACGGCAGCAGGTGCGGTGGGGCGGCGACCTTCGGCAGGTTCCGGTGCGTCAGCACGGCGAGCACTCCGTCGGCGTCCTCCGCGGCGCCGGTGTTGATGCCGATGATCCGGCCGCTGGCCGTACGGGCGCCGACGAGGGCTGCGTAGGCGGTGCCGGGCGGGGTGAATTCCGCTGCGTAACGGCCGCTTCCGGTGACTTTGGCGGCACCGTCGACGCGGTCGAGGGGCCGGCCGACGGCTTCGAGGGTGCTGCCCGTGGTCATGTCTCACCTCGCAGGGCGACGGCGGTCCGCAGCGCGCGGACGACGGTGCGCCGGGCGAGCTCGGCCTTGAAGGCGTTCATCGGGCGGGTGACGGCGGGGGCCAGCTCCGCGGCCGCGGCCCGCGCGAACATGTCCTCGTCAGCGGGCTGTCCCAGGAGCGTCTCCTCGGCCCGGTGCGCCCGCCACGGCTTGGTCGCGACCCCGCCCAGCGCGAGCCGCACCCCGCGGATCACCCCGTCCTCCAGCGCCAGCGCCACCGCGGCCGAGGCGAGGGCGAACTCGTAGGACTCCCGGTCGCGCACCTTGAGGTAGAGCGACCGCCGCGCCATGGGGAGCGGCGGCACCTCGATGGCGGTGATCAGTTCGCCGGGGGTGAGCGGGTGTTCCCGCTCGGGTGTGTCGTCCGGGAGCAGGAAGAAGTCATCGACCGGGATGGTGCGGGTTCCCTTGACGCCCTCCACCTGCACGACGGCGTCGAGCGCGACGAGCGCCACCGCCATGTCGGAGGGGTGGGTGGCGATGCAGTGCTCGCTGGTGCCGAGGATCGCATGGCCGCGATGGACCCCCTCCAGCGCCGAACAGCCGCTGCCGGGAACGCGCTTGTTGCAGGCGGATTCGGGGTCGCGGTAGTAGGAGCACCGCACCCGCTGCATCAGGTTTCCGCCCATGGAGGCCATGTGCCGCAGCTGGGCGGAGGCCCCCAGCAGCAGCGACTGGGACAGCATCGGGTACCGCTCCACCACACCCGGCGCCTGTGCCACCTCGCTCATCCGGGCCAGCGCCCCGATGACCAGTCCCCCGTCGGCCCGGTCCTCGATATCGGCCAGCGGCAGCCGGTTGATGTCCACCAGCCGGTTCGGACGCAGCACGTCCAGCCGGAGCAGGTCGACTTCCGTGGTGCCGCCCGCGAGGAAGGAACTGCCGGGGTCGTTCGTCACCGCCGCGACCGCACCGGGGACGTCCGTCGCACGGGTGTAGCTGATGGCACGCACATCACTGTCCTGTCTTCCGGTCCCGCACCTCACGTATGGCGGAGCGGATGTGGGGATAGGCCGCGCACCGGCAGATGTTGCCGCTCATCCACTCGGCGATCTCGCGGTCGGTCTCGGCATGCCCTTCGTTCAGCAGCGCGACGGCGGACATGATCTGGCCCGGGGTGCAGTACCCGCACTGCAGGGCGTCGTGTTCGAGGAACGCGCGCTGCATCGGGTGCAGCTCATCGCCCTCGGTGAGGCCCTCGATGGTGGTCACGTCCCGGCCTTCGCAGGTGATGGCCAGCGTCAGACAGGCCAGCACTCTGCGCCCGTCGACCCATACCGTGCACGCCCCACAGGTTCCCTGGTCGCAGCCCTTTTTGGTACCGGTCAGTGCCATGTGTTCACGCAGCGCGTCCAGCAGACTCACCCGTGGTTCCAGGTGCAGGACACGCGAGACGCCGTTGACGACGAGCTCCATCCGCACGCCGTCGGGCCCGCGGATCTCCATGGTGGAAGGCTTGGCGACGGATAGGGACGCGCCTTTGTCTGCCACGACACTCACCTCGGAGTCGATGCCGTACGTCGAGCGTCCGTCCGGTCGTCGGGGCGCGCAACCGGACGGGTGAGGTGCGCGCGACCGGGTCGCGGATGCCCCCACGGCGTCCGCGTCGTGACCCGTACGGGATAATGCGGGGCATGCGGATCTCAGCCAGAGCGGACTATGCCGTGCGTGCCGCGCTGCACCTCGCTGCCGCCCGGGACGCGGGGCCGCTCAAGGCGGAGGCCATCGCCCACGCCCAGGACATTCCGCACAAGTTCCTCGAAGGCATCCTGAACGACATGCGCCGGGGCGGGCTGGTGCACAGCCAGCGCGGCGGCAACGGCGGCTACCGGCTGGCCAAGCCGGCGGCGGCGATCAGCATCGCGGACGTCATCCGTGTCGTGGACGGGCCGCTGGTGTCGGTACGCGGCGTCCGCCCGCCGGAGTTGTCCTACACCGGCCCCGCCTCGTCCCTGCTGCCGCTGTGGATCGCACTGCGGGCCAACGTCCGGCAGATCCTCGACGGGGTGTCGCTGGCCGATGTCGCCTCGGCCGAGCTGCCGGCCCGGGTGTCCGCACTGACGGAGGACCCGGCGTCCTGGGAAAACCCTTAGGCACCGCGCCGGAACATCGGGCACCGCTATCGGGCACCGTCCCGTATCCCAAGACCGCGTTGTCCGCCCCTTGAACGGCCCTTGCTCCGCGCGCAGTCAGCGCAGCATGCTTTCCCTATTAATTCAGTGGGAAAACTAGAGAAGTGGAGACGGGTGTGCACGAAGCGCTCCGGCCGCGCGTCACCCGGGAGGTCGCGGACGATCTGGCGGTGGACGCCCTGCCGCGCGACCGGGCGGGCAAGCCCCCGTTCGACGAGGTCGCGCGGCTGCGCGAGGCGGGGCTGCCCGCGCTGCTGACGCCGCCCGGCCCGGACCGGCGGGGCACCGACTGGCGCACCGCCTGCGCGGTCATCCGGGAGATCGCGGCGGCCGACAGCTCCATCGGCGAACTGCTGGGCCGGCACCATGCGCTGTCGTGGAGCGCCCGCTTCTTCAGCACCCCGGAGAAGGCCGACGAACTGGAACGCCGGGCGGTGGCGGAGCAGTGGCTGTGGGGTGGGAGCACGGACGTCCCGGCCGCCGGGGCGGCGCCGGGGACCGGCCTCACGCTCACCCCGGCCGACGGCGGATACGTACTCGGCGGACGCACGACCCTCGCCGCGGGCGTGCAGGTCACCGACCGGCTGGTGCTCGGCGGGGTGGGTACCGACACCGGTGACTTACTGATCGTGTGTCTCGACCCGGAGCGTCCCGGTGTGACGACCGACGTCGAGCACGACCGCCTCGGCCAGCGGCTCGCCGGAGCCGGCAGCATCAGCTTCGACGGCGTCCTCGTCCCCGCGGACGAGGTGCTCGGCACGGTCCCCCGCGATGAGCACGCCGTCTCCCCCTTCGCCACGCTCGCCCCGCTGGCGCTCCGGCTCGCCTTGGTCCACGTCGGCCTCGGCACCGCCGAAGGCGCACTCGCCGAGGCGCGGGACAGCAACCGGGCGGCACCGGGCCGTTGGCCGGTCACGGGGCCGGAGGAGAGCGCGTACCCGGACCGCCCCGGTGGGGATCCGTATCTCCTGCTCGCCTACGGGGAGCTGGTGACGGCGGCTCATACTGCGGCGGCGGTGGTCGAGTCGGCCACCGCGGCGCTGGCGCGGGGGCTGCTCGCCGGGCCCGCGCTCGATGTCGACGAGCGGGCCGATATCGCGGTCCTGGTGGCCGCGGCCGAGGACACCACCGGCCGCGCCGCGATGCAGATCACCACGCGCATCCTGGAACTCACCCAGGGCGCCGGTTCCGCCGCCGACACCCTGGGCTTCGACCGGTTCTGGCGCAATGCCCGCGTCCTGACGGCACAGTCCTCCGCCACCCACCGGCTCCGCGATATCGGTGACCACTATCTGAACGGCACACACCCGCCCTTGACGCTGCGCGCCTGACCCCTTTGGCCCGCGGGGGCGGCGTACGGCCGGGCGGGCGCGCGGCGGGTGCGGCGCGGCGGTCAGGACGGGTGGGGCGGCGGCGCGGTGGCGGGGTGAATGCGGTGGCCGTCGGCGCAGCTTCGAACGGATCGGCACCAGGGGCTGCTACATCTCGTGTGTGCATCCCGCAGCGGGGATGCTCCGTCGGTCCTGTGAGGTGGCGCCTTGTCAGAAAGCAGCAGCGTTCCGGTGCAGCAGCCCGGAAGACGGGCGCAACCCCTCCAGCGGCTGCTGTTCGGCGGCGTGTACGGTTCGGTGCTCGCCAGCGCCCTGGCAGGCGCCCTGGGCCACGAAGGCTCGGACCCCGGGTACGACGCGGCGTGGGTGGCGCTGTCGGCGGTGGCGTCGGCCGCGGCGCACGGTTATGCCCATTCGATCGCGCACATGACCGAGGACGACACCCGGGTCGCCCTGAGCGCGGTGCGGTCGATGTTCACCGAATGGCCCCTGGTGCTCGCGGTGCTGCCCACGGTGGCCGCCCTTCTCGGCGCCTCCGCGGGATGGTGGAGCGAGAACGGCGCGGTCGAAGTCGCCCTGGCCATCAACATGGTGGCGCTGTTCGGCTGGGGCGTATGGGCGGCCCGGGTGGCCCGCCGAGGGTGGTGGGCCTCGATGCGGGTCGGTGGTGTCGACGTGCTGATCGGGTTGTTCATCGTGATCGCCAACGTCGTGAGCAAGTAGCCGGAGGGCGGCAGGGCCGGACCGGATCGCGGTCCGTTCGGCGCACGTGCCGCCCCGGTCTCAGAGCGCGGCCTTCACCGCCAGCCAGCCGGCGATGGCCTGGGCGATGGGCTGGTCGGTCTCCAGCTGGACGAAGCCGAACTGGCCGCCCTGGTTGCACTCCAGGAACCACCAGGCCCCCTCGGGGTCCTCGGCGAAGTCGAATGCTCCATAGGCGAGTTGGGCGGCGTTCATGTACGCGAGCACCGCTCGGTGGATGGCGTCCGGCACCTCGGCGGGCTCCCAGGTGCCGTGGTGGGTGAAGCGGCTGTCCACTTCCTCGGGGTCGGCCTTCTTGCGGGCGGCGAAGAGCTGATCGTCGATACACGTCAGCCGGATATCGGCCTCCTTGGGGACATGCCGCTGCAGCAGGGTGGGGCCGGCCGCCACGCCCGAGAAGTCGGTGTCCGGGCTGATGCGGGTGGTGGGCAGCACCATCGGCGGATCGCCGGGGTGCTTTCCGCTGACCGACTTCACCACGAGATCCCGATGGGTGGCGGCGAACTGGCGGGCGGCGGACGGGAATGAGGTGAGCAGTGTGGGGGGTACGAGGAAGCCGCTTTGGTGGGCGATGTGGAGCTGCCAGGGCTTGTAGCGGGCCTGTGCGGCCGCGGTGGGGTGGTTCATCCAGCGTGCATTGGTGCAACTGAGCATGCCGTACAGCGCCTGCTCGGCCTCGGCCGTGATCCAGGCGGACTGTTCCGCGGAACGCGCTCCGGGGACGCCGGGCCTGCGTACCCATACCGAGCGCAGGCTGTTCAGGCTCACCATGCGTTCGCCCGACTTCAGATATCCGTGGAAGTCGTTGTCGGAGTACTCAGCCGACAGCGAGACCCGCCCGGGCAGATCGGCCGGGTCGAGGCGGACGAGCGGAACCCCGAGCTCGTGCAGCGTCGCGACCACGATATCCGCGGTGAGGTCTTCCTCGCAGGTAAGGACCAGGACGGTCATCGGTGCTCAGTCGTCGAAGTGGGTCTTGGAACCGGCGGTGGAGGCGGTGGTGCCGGTGGCCAGCAGCACGGCACGGCTGCAGGTGGCCGGGCGTCCGTCCGGCAGGACGTTGAGTTGCCGCGTGGCGTCATAGCTGTACGGGGTGCTGGTGGCCGACTTCACCGCCGGGCGGGCGTAACTCAACGCAAACGGTCGCATGCCATCTCCTTCAAAAAACGGTTTCCGAGCCTTAGGTGCGGGGCAGAGGTGGAAAGCCCCGCCTTATGACTCTGCACGGAAGACGCGACAATCTGGCCGTTTAGTTGCCTCTTTTGCTCGTTTCCAGCGTTCCCCTTGACTGAAAAGCGGCTAACGCGTACTCCCTGTCTTCCTTATGTGTCGCCGAGTAGGCACGGGGACCCGGGTACACGCGAAAGCCCCGTCCGGGCGGACGGGGCTGATGGGACGTCAGGGACGGTGGGCTACCCCGGAGGTCCCCCGCCGAGCACCTCCCGCACGGAGGTGCCGTCCAGGATCGCGGCGACGAGGTCCACGGTCAGCCGGTGCCAGTGGCAGGCGCCCCGGAGCATGGTGTGTCCGCCGCGCGGCATGGCGACCGTATGGACCCGGGCGCCGGACCGCCGGGCGCGGTCGGCGAAGTGCCAGGAGGCCTCCGCGTCGGTGATCCGGTCGCGTACGTCGTGCAGCAGCACCACGGTCCGGTCCCGCAGATGGGAGACGGGTTCGCCGGGCGGGCACCACGGCGCGAGCGCGACCACGCCGCGCACCGTACGGTGCCCGCCGGTGAGCAGGGCGGCCCGGCCGCCCATGGAGTGGCCGACCAGCACCACCGGTACGTCCGGTGCGTGCGCGGCCAGTTCGTCGAGCGCCGCGCGGGCGTCCTGGGCGGCGTCCGCCTGCGGCCCGTTCCCTCCGCGGTGGCGGGAGCGCACGGAGGCCAGCAGCACCTCCCGCCCGCCAGGCGTGCGCGAGATCGCGCAGTCGAAGGGCCACATCCGCAGTGCGGGGAGGTCGAGCCGGGTCGGCGGGGTGCGGTCGTCGGGCCGGCCGCCGTGCAGCAGCAGCACCGCTGCCTGCGGGGTGTCCGGGCTGCGGTGTACCACCAGCGGCCGGTGCGGGTCCTGTATCGGTCGACACTCCACAGCCGCTGCCTCCTCCTGTCGCGGCGGGGGCCGCTTCCGTGCTGCGGCAACCCGCTCACCAGGGGATTCGGAGCCGGTGGCGGTGCGGATTGGTCTCGACGGGCACGATCTTGGCGGGGGGGCGGTGGGCGGTACGAGGGCCTGCCCGGCCCCGCCGCGGCAGGTGCGGCGGGGCCGGCCGTCAGCCGGGCGAGGGGGCCGGTGGTGTGCCGGTGGTGTGCCGGTGGTCACACTCCCAGCAGGGCCAGCGGCGGGCTGGTGGGCCGGCTGGAGCCGCCCGGCGGTTCTGCCGTGACGCCGACGCCGTCCGCGCCCCGCGGGCCGCCGGTCAGCAGCAAGGTGCCGCTGGAGCGGCCGGTCTCGACGAGTCCGGCGGGCACCATCTGGCCGTTGCGGCTGTACCAGAGTTCGTACACCCGCTGACCGGACAGCGCCGGCAGACCGTGGTAGAGGAACGCGGTCCGCCCCAGCCGTTTGGAGGCCACCACGGTCCCGCTGCCGCCGCCCTTGAGCGCCGTGGTGTGGAAGGTGGCGTCCGGTGCGGTCATCAACGCGCTCACCGCGGCGGCCTGTTGCTCGGCGCGGACGTTACGGTCCCGCTGCTCGTGGGCGTCGTGCCGGGCCTGGACGGCGTACCCGCCGGCAACCGCGGCGGCCACCAGACAGGCGGCGGCCGCCAGGTAGGGCAGCCGGTGTCCGAACCGTCGGCGCATCGGGACCACGGTCGTCCCCTGCTCCGCCGGCGGCAGCTGCCTGACCTCGGGCAGGGCGGCCATCACCCGGGTACGCAGGTCGGCCGGCGGGACCTCGGCGACCGCCAGGGCGAGCCGGGCCGCGGTCTCCTGGAGCTCCCGTACTTCCTGGGTGCAGGACGCGCACCGGTCGAGATGGCGGGCGAACGCCGCGGCCTCCCGGCCGGTCAGCGCGCCCAGGGCGTAGGCGCCGGTCAGGGTGTGCAGTTCGACGGTGCTCATGCCGATACCCCCAGGCAGTCGCGGAGCCGGATCAGCCCGTCCCGCAGCCGTGTCTTGACCGTTCCCAGTGCCGTGCCGAGCAGGTCGGCGGTCTCCCGGTAGGTGTACCCGCGGTAGTAGGCGAGCGTCACCGACTCCCTCTGGAGCTCGGTCAGTTGTCCCAGGCAGCGCCGCACCTGCTCGCGCTCCAGCCGTCGTTCGACCTGCTCACTGACCTCGTCGAACGCGGTGGTGTAGCCGTGCACCCCGGCCCGGTGGTCGCGGTCGGCCGCCGCCTGGACCGAGCGCACCCGGTCCACCGCGCGGCGGTGCGTCATCGTCATGATCCAGGCCATGGCGCTGCCCTGCCGCGGGTCGAAGCGGGCCGCGCTCCGCCACACCTCGATGAGCACCTCCTGCGCGACCTCCTCGGACTGGGCCGGGTCCCGCACCACCCGGCGCACCAGGCCCAGCACGGTCCCGGCCACCGCCGTGTAGAGACTCTCGAACGCCTGCTGATCGCCCCGGGAGACGCGATCGAGCAGGGACTCCAGCGCACCGGCGTACGGCGCTGAGGAGCGGTCGCCGCGGCGGGCTGCGACGGGCATGGACACCTCCGGACTGTGACGTGGTCACAGGTGATTCGGCGCCGGGTGACACCTGGATTGGTGGGAGAGGATTCTTGCCGATGGCCCGGCGGACTCCGCGCCCGCCCCCGTCCTTCGCCCCGGGCACCGGCCTCCGGCGCCCGCGCGGCCCGCCGGTCTGTGCACGCCCAGCGGCCGGGCCGCGGCGCGACGCCCGGCCGGATCCGCCGGAATTCCCGCGCGTGGCAGGCCTCTCCCCGGCCGGGACTTGCGCAAGGATCACCGTCGGGGCACCGAGGCGGAGAGAGGACCGGGTGTGCGGGACGCGGATGCCGTCATCGTCGGCGCGGGAGCGGCCGGGCTCTCGCTCGCCCACCGGCTGTGCGCCCCGTCGACGGGCCCCGGGCCGCGGGTGGTTCTCGTCGACGCACCGCCCGGCCCCCGCACGCCTCCGGAGCGGACCTGGTGCTACTGGGAATCCCCCGGCGGTGCGTTCGACGGCGCGCTGACCGCTTCGTGGGAACGGCTGCGCGTCCACGGGCCCGGCGGTGCGGCGATCGTGGCACACCCCGCGCCCTTCCGGTACAAGATGCTGCGCTCGCGTGACTTCGAGGCCCTCGTCGGCGCCCGGCTCTCCGGTCGGGACACCGTCGTCCGGGTCGAGGCGACCGTGGAATCCGTACGGGACGTGCCCGGTGGAGCCGAGGTGCGGGGGCGCGACGCGTCGGGGCGGCCGGTGCTCCTGCGGGCGCGCTGGGCCTTCGACTCCCGGCCGGCCGGCCGCCTCCCGCCGGCGCGCACCACGCTGCGGCAGCATTTCCGCGGGTGGTTCGTGCGCACCGGGCGGCCGGCGTTCGACCCCGCGACGGCGGATCTGATGGATTTCCGTACCCCGCAGCCCGACCACGGGCTGTCCTTCGGCTATGTGCTGCCGCTGAGCGACCGTGCCGCGCTGGTGGAGTACACGGAGTTCTCCCGCCGCGTCGCGGACACGGCGGCCTACGAGCGGGCCCTGCGCCACTACACCGAACGGGTGCTGCGGCTGGGCCCGTTCCACGTCACGGCGACCGAGCAGGGCGCCATCCCGATGACCGACGGGCGCTTCCCGCGGCGGGCCGGACGCGCGGTGTTCCGCATCGGGACGGCGGGCGGCGCGACCCGTGCGTCGACCGGATACACCTTCGCCGCCGTGCAGCGGCAGAGCGCGCTGATCGCGGCGGCCCTGCGGGCGGGCCGGGCCCCGGTCCCCCCGCCCGCGCACTCCCCGTGGCACCGGGCGCTGGATGCGGTGCTGCTGCGTGCCCTGGACAGCGGCCGGGTGGACGGGGCCGAGTTCTTCACCGGGCTGTTCCGTACGGTGCCGACGGCGCGGCTGCTGCGGTTCCTCGACGGTCGCTCCCGGCTGTGGGAAGACCTCAGCATCGGGCTGCACTCCCCCGTGCTGCCCATGCTCCGCACCGTCGCCGAACTTCCGCTGCTGCCCCGCCGTGCCGCCCTCTGGTGACCCTCCCCCATCCGCGGAGGTCCGCCGCGCCACCCGCCCCCGTACCGACGACCCCCTTGAGGAGGGCTCGTGACACCTCGACAGCGGCACGACGGGGCCGCCCAGCGCGGACGTGACCGCCGGGCCCACCGGGTGCCGGGGCCGCCGGGGCGGGACCGGGCCGCGCCCGGCGGGCCGAGCGTGGCGGTGATCGGCGCCGGCCTCGCGGGCCTCGCCGCCACAACGGCGCTGGCCGAGCGGGGTGTACGGGTGACCCTGTACGAACGGGAGCGGAGCCTGGGCGGCCGGCTGGCGGGCTGGCCGGTGCGGCTCGCCGACGGCTCGCCGGCGACCATGAGCCGCGGATTCCATGCGTTCTTTCCGCAGTACTACAACCTGCGGGGGCTGCTGCGCCGGGTCGACCCGGGGCTGGACATGCTCCGGCGGCTGCCGGACTATCCGCTGCACCACCGTTCGGGCCTGCGCGACAGCTTCGCGCGGGTGCCGCGGACACCGCCGTTCAGCGCGCTGGGCTTCGTGGCGCTCAGCCCGACCTTCGGCTGGCGGGACCTGGTGCGGATGAACCCCGCTGCGGCACTGCCGCTGCTCGACGTACGGGTGCCGCAGGTCTACGCGCGGCTGGACCGCGTCAGCGCCCGGGACTTCCTCGCCCGGATCCGCTTCCCGGAGGCCGCGCGGCACCTCGCGTTCGAGGTGTTCTCGCGGAGCTTCTTCGCGGATCCGGGTGAACTGTCGGCCGCGGAACTGGCGTTGATGTTCCACATCTACTTTCTCGGTTCCAGTGAGGGGCTGCTGTTCGATGTGCCCGGCGAGCCCTTCCCGCAGGCGCTGTGGGACCCCCTCGGCCGGTACGTGGCCGGGCACGGGGCGGTGCTGTGTACGGACACGGAGGTGGTGCGGGTCGAACCGGCGGCGGACGGCGGGCTGTGCGTCGCCGGGGAGCGCGCGGAGAGCCGCTTCGACTCGGTGGTCCTGGCCCTGGACCCCGGCGGGCTGCGCCGGCTCGTCGCCGCCTCGCCCCGGTTGGGGGATGCCGCCTGGCGGGCGCGGATCGGGCGGCTGCGGACCGCACCGCCCTTTCTGGTCTCCCGGCTGTGGCTGGAGCGACGGGTCCGCGCCGACCGGCCCGGTTTCCTGGGTACCAGCGGTTTCGGCTCGCTGGACAACGTCAGCGTGCTGGAGCGCTGGGAGGGGGAGGCGGCCCGCTGGTCCGCCCGTACCGGCGGCTCGGTGGTCGAACTGCACGCCTACGCCATGGCTCCCGATGCCGACCGGCCACGCGAACAGCGCACCCTGGTACGCCAGTTGCACGCCGTCTACCCGGAGACCCGCGGTACCCGGATCGTCGACGAACGCCACGAGTGGCGCGCGGACTGTCCGCTGTTCCCGGTGGGCGGCTACGGCGACCGGCCCACCGTGCACACGCCCGACCCGCGGGTGGTGGTCGCGGGTGACGTGGTGCGCACCTCGTTCCCGGTGGCGCTGATGGAGCGGGCCGCGACGACCGGGTTCCTCGCCGCCAACGCGCTGCTGGCGCGCTGGGGCCTGCGCGGCCAGACCTTGTGGACCGTGCCGGGGAGGGGGCGTTCGGCGGTGCTGCGGTGGGCGGCCCGGCAGGCCGGGCGGTGACCGGGGGCGCGCTCGGCGCCCGACGGCCCGGCGCCGAGCGGCCTCAGCCCGGGTGGCGTCCGCTGCTGCGCAGTTCCCAGCGGCGCTCTGCGTAGGCCAGATCGTCCCGCCACAGCCGGGCCGCGGCGGCGCGCAGCAGCGGACGCAGGGCCGGCGCGGCCGCGCGCGCCAGGGCGAACCCCGGGCGCCGGGACGTGGCGAGGATCGCCTCGATGACGGCGGTGCGCGGGCGTCCCCGGTCGTCCGGGCCCAGCGGCGTGGCGTGCGTCTCCACCACCGAGCCCCGCCCTTCGCCGGCCACGATGTGCATCACCACGGTGCGCGGCTCGGGGGCGGTGAACAGCGCGGTGACCGGGACGACGGCCCGGCCGGCGACCTTGAAGGAGACCTCGACGGCGATGCCTTCGGCCCGCTCCCCGTCGGCCGGGGGGCCGGCCACGGTGAGGTCGGCGAAGGAGTAGGGGTGGAACCACGCGCCGTGCCAGGGGTCGAGGCGGTTGGCCACGACGTCCTCGGGTTCGCACGCGCCGGTGGCGGTGTGGACGGCGGCGACGGCCCCCGCCGGGCGCGGCCGGGCAGGAAGGACGGGCTCCGGCAGCGGGAGTTCGCCGCCCGCCTCGTCCAGCCGGACCCAGGCCAGCAGTCCGTCGTCGTGGGCGGGGAACGGCTCCCAGCCGGCGAACGGGGCGCCGTCCAGGGCGAGTCCGTGCCACCGGCAGCGGAGGATGCCGCAGTGCACGGGGCCGAGGGCGAGGGGTGCGCCCAGGTGCGGGCAGGCGCCGGGACCGGCGACCAGGCGGCCGGCGGCGTCGCGCCAGGCGACGACCTCGACACCGGCGACGGTACGGCCGAAGGCGCGGCCGGCGGCGATGTCGCGGGCCGCGCCGAGCACGAACCAGTTGCCGGAGGGACGGGCCAGCGCGGCTTTGACGGCGTCGGCGATGACCGCGGGTTTGGCGTCGGGCCAGGTCGGGCGCTGCTGTGCCCACGGCTGCGATCCGCGTCGCAGCCGGAGCGGGAGGCGTGGGTGGGGGCGGCGCGTCCGGCTCATGGGGCTTCCTCCGGCACCGGTGCCGG
Organism: Streptomyces sioyaensis; assembly: GCF_004122735.1. GTDB lineage: Bacteria > Actinomycetota > Actinomycetes > Streptomycetales > Streptomycetaceae > Streptomyces > Streptomyces sioyaensis. The sequence continues at coordinate 44,068 of NZ_SDIF01000012.1, forward strand.
CACCGACACCTGCCGCGATGGCCTGCCGGGCGGCGCGGCGGGCCCCCGGGCAGTGGACCGAGCGGTGAGGCGGGTGGTGAGCCGGGTGGCGGCCACGCGGGCCAGGCCGCCCGCGGCGGTGGCCGCCCGGCGCCGGCGGGTGACCACCGCGCGGCGGTGCAGCACGGCGTATCCGTCGTCGCGTACGGCGTCGAGGATGGCGCCGTAGAGGACGAACGCGGTGCGGATGCACGGGCGGGAGGACGGATCGAGCAAGGCGAGGCCGGGGGCCGCCTCGCGGTAGACGCCTTGGGTGAGGTCGGCGGCCGCCATCAGGGCCGCGGTGATCCGCGGGTCCCGCGCGCCGGTGTCCCGGCTCCAGCGGAGCAGTCCGCGGTCCACTCCGTGTGCCGCGAGCAGATCCGCGGGCAGATAGATCCGGCCCCGGTCGAGGTCCTCGCCGACGTCCCGCAGGAAGTTGGTGAGCTGGAAGGCGATGCCGAGGGCCGCGGCGTGCGGCGCGGCCTCCTCCCGCGGGACGACCGTGCCGAGCACCGGCAGCATCTCAAGCCCCAGCACCGCGGCCGAACCGTGCATATAGCGCCGCAGGTCGGCGTAGGTCGGGTAGTCCGTCACCGTCAGATCGCTGCGCATCGACGCCAGGAAGTCGAGGAAGTGGCGGTGGTCGATGCCGTACCGGGCGGCGGTGTGTGCCACCGCGCGCACCACGGGTTCGGTGGTCGGGGCGCCGCGCAGGCCGTCCTCCAGGCACTGCTGCAGGGCGTCGAGCGCGGCGGCGCGGCCGGCGGTGGTGCGGCCGGCGCCGGGCTCGTCGACGAGGTCGTCGGCCCAGCGGGCGAAGCCGTACAGGGCGTGCACGGCAGGCCGCCGCGCCGCCGGCAGCAGCCGGGTGGCGAGGAAGTAGGTCTTGCCGTGCCGGGAGTTGAGCCGGCGGCAGTGGGCGTAGGCGGCGCGCAGGAAGGGGTCGGTGATGCCTGCGGCGTCCAGTTCACGGTCGGTCATGCCGGGGTGCCTCTCAGCGCGGGGCGGGACGGGGCGGCGGCGGAGCGGGGCGGCCGCGGTCCGGTGATGCGGGCCGCGGCGAGCTTGCCGGAGAGCACGACGGTGGGGATGCCGACGCCCGGGGTGGTGCCACAGCCCGCGAGCACGGCGTTCTCGGTGCCGCGCACGAGGTTGCGGGGGCGGAAGGGGCCCGTCTGCGCGAGGGTGTGGGCGAGGGAGAACGGGGTTCCGGCGGCGAGCCCCTGCTCGGTCCAGTCGGCCGGGGTGACCAGGTGCTGCTCCTCGATGGCAGCGCCGAAGCCGGTGAGTCCCCGGCGCTCCAGCACCGCGAGCAGGCTGTCGCGGTAGCGGGGGGCGAGGTCGTGCCAGGTGCGGACGCCGGGGCCGGTCTCGGTGTTGGGGCAGGGCGCCAGGACGTAGTGCAGGTGACGTCCCGGCGGGGCGAGTTGCGGGTCGGAGGCGGTGGGGCGGGAGATCAGCAGGGAGGGGTCGCTCATCAGCCGGCCGGTGCGGGTGAGTTCGTCGAAGGTGCGCTCCCAGGCCGCGCCGAAGGAGAGCGTGTGGTGCGCCAGCTGCGGCCAGGTCCGGTCGGTGCCGGCGTGCAGGATCACCGCGGACGGCGCGTGGCGAAGGCGCAGCGGGCGGTGCGGCCGTCGGCCGAGGAGGCGGTGGACGACCGGCAGATCGGGGGTGAGCACCACCGCGTCACAGGGGATCCGCTCGTGCGCGGTGAGCACGGCCGTGATCCGGTCGCCGGTGCGGTCCAGGCCCGTCACCTGCCGTCCGTAGTGGAATGCGGCGCCAGCGCCGGCGGCGGCATCGGCCATGGCCTGCGGCAGGGCGTGCATCCCGCCGCGGGGGAAGTACACCCCGGCGACGGTGTCCATGTACGCGATGACGGCGTAGGCGGCCAGGGCGCGCGCGGGCGGCACACCGGCGTACAGCGCCTGGAAGGAGAAGACCCGGCGCAGCCGTGGGTCGGGCAGAAAGCGGCCGATCCGGGCGTCGAGGCGGCCGAACCCGCCGAGGGCGGCGAGCCGCACCAGGTCCGGGTGCAGCAGTGGGAGTGGCGAGTCGAAGTTGGCGTCGATGAAGCGGTGCCGCTGGACCGCGTACAGCTGCTGGAGCCAGCGGCGCAGCCGACGGTAGCCGTGCGCCGCCCCGGCGCCGGCGAACCGTTCGACCTCGGCCTCCATGGCCTCCGGGTCGGTGTGCACCGCCAGTTCGCTGCCGTCGGCGAACCGGGCGCGGTAGGCCGGGTGCAGAGCCCGTAGTTCCAGCCGGTCGGTGAGGCGTTCGCCGACCGCGGCGAACGCCTCGTCGATGAGGTCCGGCATGGTCAGCACGGTCGGTCCGGTGTCGAGGTGGTAGCCGTTGCGCTCGATCCGGCCGGCCCGGCCGCCGGGCCGCTCCGCGCGCTCGACGACCGTCACCCGGCGGCCGGCGCCGAGCAGATGCAGTGCGGCGGACAGACCGGACAGCCCGGCACCGACCACCACCACGTGGTCGGTGCGGCTCGGGACGGCTCGCATGCCTCGCTCCCTTCGGTGCGTCGGGCAGGAACGGCGGGTCAGACGGACCGGAAGACGAGTGCGGCGTTCTGGCCGCCGAAGCCGAAGGACGTACTGGCGGCGGCGGACAGCGGCGTGCTGCGCGGGGCCTTGGCCACGATGTCCAGATCGATGTCGAGGTCGGGGTCCTCGTGGTTGGCGGTGGGCGGGATGGTGGACTCCTGCAGGCTCATGACGGTGACCACCGCTTCGATGGCGCCGGCCGCTCCGATGGCGTGGCCGAGAGCCCCCTTGAGCGAGGTGACGGCCGGGGGCGCGGGGAAGACGGCGCGCAGGGCCCGGGCCTCGGCCAGGTCGTTCAGGCGGGTTCCGGTGCCGTGCGCGTTGACGTGGTCGATGTCTCCCGGCGTCAGACCGGCGTCCGCCAGGGCCGCGGTGAGGGCCGCCGCGGCGCCCCGGCCTTCCGGGTCGGGGGCGGCGTAGTGGTAGGCGTCGCAGGTCGCGCCGTAGCCGGCCAGCTGTGCGCGCGGGCGGGCACCGCGGGCCCGGGCGTGGGCGGGGCGTTCCAGGACCAGGACGGCGGCGCCTTCGGAGAGGACGAAGCCGTCGCGGCCGGCGTCGAACGGGCGGCAGGCGCCCGCGGGGTCGGCCACCCGTGGGGAGAGCGCGCCCATGCGGTGGAAGCAGGCGGCGGGGATGGGGTGGCGGGCGGACTCCGCGCCGCCGGCCAGGACGATGTCGCAGGTCCCGGCCCGCAGCAGATCGCGGGCGACGCCGAGGGCGCTGCTGCCGGAGGCACAGGCGGTCGAGACCGCGAAGTTGGGGCCGGTGGCCGTCAGGTCGAGGGCGATTTCGGCGGCTGCCATGTTGGGCACGCTGCGGGTGACGGCGAGCGGCGAGATGTCCAGCGGGCGGCCGGCCGCGAGCTTCGCGAACTCCCCGACATAGCGCTCCATGCTGGCCGTTCCCGTCCCCATGACCACGCCGACGCGGGCGGCGTCCCAGTCGGCGGGGGCGAGACCCGCGTCGGCGACGGCGTGCCGGGCGGCGAGGAGGGCCATGGCGACGAAGCGGTCGAGTCGCCAGGCGGCTTTCCGGCCGACCAGGCGCGCGGTGTCGAAGTCCGGCACCTGGCAGGAGATGTCCACCGGCAGGCCCGCCAGCCCCGGGTCCCGGGTGGCGGTGGACCGGCCGGTGAGCAGCCCCTCCCAGGTGGCCCGGGCGCCGATGCCGGCCGGGCTGACGACGCCCAGGCCGGTGACGGCGACCTCGCGGCAGGGTCCGGACATCAGCTGCTGCTGTTCGGTGCGGCCGTCAGGGCCTGTTCGGCCTCGGCCCGGTCCATGAGCGCCGCCAGCCCGTCGATGGTCGTGTGCAAGGGCACGTCGTCCAGGGAGATGCCGGTCCGTTCCTGGAGCATCAGGCCCATCTCGACCAGGGCGAGGGAATCCAGGCCCAGTTCCTCGAAGGTGCGCTCGGGGGTGACGTCGGCCGGGTCGAGGTCGAAGGTTTCGGTGAGGGTGGTGGTGATCAGTTCGGTACTGGTGGGCACGGAGGGCTCCTTCGGTGGAGGGGGTGGCGCCGGCCGCGGGCCCCGGGCGCGGTGTCGTCCGGGCGAGGGACGCCGGTGGGGACCGCCCTCGCGCGCCGGTACGCGGGGGCGCGGGCGCGCCGGGCCGTGCGGGTGCGGACGGGGGTGCGGCATCGCGGCTCCAGACAGGCGGGCGGCACCGGGGCGGTGCGCGGAGGTCGGTCGCGCGCCTTCCACTGTCGCCGACCGTGTCCTTCGGCACCGGGCATGAAGGCACCTCCGAACGAGTGGCTTATCGCTCCGCGGCGCCGGGGGTTCGTCCCTGGTCCGCGACCATGGCGCGCGGAGCCGGCGGTGTGGCGCGGCGGGCGTCATGGGGGCGGGGCGGCCGGCCGAGCCAGCGGGCGGCCGCCGCGGCGGTGAGCAGGGTGACGGCTCCGGCGACGACGGCGGTGAGCGTCATCGCGTCGGTGAAGGCGCTCCGGGCGGCGGACAGCACGCCGGCGCGCAGCGCTGGGGGCAGGTGCCGCGCCTGTTCGGGGACGGACAGCATGCTGTGTTCGGCCGCCGCGGTCACCGGCGCGGGGGCGTGCAGACCGGTCAGGGACGTACTGAGCCGGGAGGTGAAGACGGCCGCGAGCAGGGAGCCCTGGACCGCCACGCCGAGGGCGGAGCCGACCTGGCGGGTGGCGTCGTTGATGGCCGATCCGAGTCCGGCCCGTTCGGTGGCGACCGAGCCCATCACCGATTCGGTGGCCGCTGCCGCGACCAGTCCCGCGCCGACGCCGGCGACCAGCTGGAAGACCGCGCAGTGCGGGTAGCCGGAGTCGGGGGTGGTGGTCGCCAGGACGGCGAAGCCGGCCGTGACGAGGGTCAGGCCGGCGACGACGGGGACCCGGCCGCCCAGCCGGGTCCGCAGGGGCACGGCGCACACCGCGCCGAGGGCCAGTCCGCCCGGCAGCGGCAGCGTCCGCAGGCCGGCCTGCCAGGGGCTGAAGCCCAGCACCCCCTGGAGATAGAGGGTCAGCACGAACAGCGCCCCGAACATGGCGAAGGACATCAACGCCAGGGCAGCCGCCGCCACTCCGATGCCCGGCACCCGCAGCAGGTACAGCGGCAGCATCGGGGCGGGCGTGCGCAGTTGCCGGGCGACGAACGCGGCCAGCAGCAGCGCGGCGGCGGCGAATCCGGTCAGGGCCGCCGGGCTGGTCCAGCCGCGGTGCGGGCTTTCGGTGATGGCCCACACCAGCGCCAGCAGCCCCGCGGCGGACAGCGCGGCACCGGGCACGTCGAAGCCCGCGCGCCGCACCGTACGGGACTCGGGTACCAGCGCCAGGGCGAGGACGACGATGACGCCGGCCAGGGGCAGATTGATCCAGAAGGCGGCGCGCCAGGAGAAGTGCTCCACCAGCCAGCCCCCGATGACCGGACCGCACAGTCCCCCCATCCCGCCGACCGCGGCCCATGCGGCGATCGCCCGGCTGCGCAGCCGGGGTTCGGGAAACAGGTGGTGCAGGACCGCCAGGGTGGCCGGCATCAGCAGCGCGGCCCCGGCCCCCATGACGCAGCGCGCGGCGATCACCTGCCACGGGTGTCCGGCCAGCGCACCGCCCAGCGAGGCGCCCGCGCAGACGGTCACGCCGCAGACGAAGGAGCGCCGCCGGCCCCAGGCGTCGGTGAAGGCGCCCACGGCCAGCACCGTTCCGCCCAGGACCAGGGCATAGCCGTCCACGATCCACTGCACCTGCGCGGTGGAGGTGTCGAGGTCGCCCTGGAGGTCGGGGACGGCGACATTGAGGACGGTCAGATCCAGGCCGAGCATGAACAGGCCGAGGCACACCACGGCGGCCGCGCCCGCACGCCGGGCGGGCCCGGCCGTCCGAGTGGCCGTCATGCCGTCCGGCCGAGTGGCCGTCATGCCGTCGCCACGGGGGGTTCGATGACGGTGCCGAGGACGCCGGTGAGGTGGTCGACCAGCGCCTTCGCCGACGTCTGCAGATAGCCGTGCCCGCCGGGGAAGAGCTGCGCGGAGGCCGGGGTGGTGACCAGGTCGTTCCAGGCCCGGAGCTGGCGCAGACCGGTGACCGGGTCCAGCTCGCCGCCGTAGAGGGCCAGGGGCACCCGGAGCGGCGGTTCCGGATGGTGCCGGTAGTGCAGGAGCAGCAGCAGGTCGGCCAGTAGCGGGGTGCAGGCCGCGGCCATCAGGCGGGCATCGGCGAGCAGTTGCTCGGGAATCGGGCCGACGAGTTCGCGAAGTCCGGCAAGACCGGCTGTCAGGCGCGGCGGCAGGTCCGCGCTGTAGGCGTCGAGATGCGGCGCCGACAGGGAGGACACCGCCAGCAGCGCGGGCGGGCGGCCATGGGTGCGCCGCAGGTGGCGGGTCGCCTCGTAGGCCAGCAGCGCGCCCGCGCTGTGGCCGAAGACCGCGAAGGGCCGGGGGTCGGTCCAGTCGTCGAGCACCGCGGCGAGCCGGGCGCTCAGATACGCGGGATCGGTCAGCGACGGTTCCCCGGCGCGGGTGCCGCGGCCGGGCAGCGCCACGGAACACAGCTCGATCCAGGGCGGCAGCAGGGGCACCCACCGCAGATAGCAGTCCGGGCCGGCGCCGGCGGGCGGCAGGGCGTACAGACGCAGCGAGGCCTGCGGACGGGCGGCCAGCACGACGCGTTCCGGCACCGCCGTCGCCGCGGCCGGCACCGACGTCGACTCTTGTGTGAAACCGACACCCACGACTCACGCCCTTCGCCTCGCGCTTCACCGGTTGGCCGCTCCGGTCCCGCGCCGCCGGCCGCCCCGGCGGGGCCGCGCGCGGCCGTGCGGCCGGGCGGCCCGGCGCCACGGCCCGCCGGCCGACGGGCCCGGGCAGCCCCGGACCGATGCCCACGCCGACCCTGCACTCCCCCGCCCGCTCACTCCACACACCACGCACGGCGCCGGCCCTGTCTGACACCAACGGCGGCAGCCGTTCGCCGTCAGCGGGCGCCGGTCCCGGGGGTGCGGGACACGTCGCACCGGGCCGCTGTGCACCGTCCGTTCAGGGCCGCCGCCCCCTACCCCTAGTACTTCAGAGCCAGGCCGGAAGTGCGCTCCGCGGCGGGACGTGGACCAACCCATGCGCTTCATAGCGTCCTCTCGGAAGCCACGACCGGCTTCCGTGACGGAAGGACCGATCTTCATGGCGTCCCGCCCGCGCAGCGGACGACTGCTGCGCACCCTGCTCGCCGCGCTCGTGGCCGCCTCGGTGGCCGTGCCCGTGTCCGGCGCGGCCCGCCCCGCGGCCGTCCCGGCGCCCGCACCGGTGGCCCTCGCCCCGTTGCGGGACGCCGGCCCCGGCGCGCTCGCCGAGCGGTATGCCGTCAACCGTGCCGGAATCCGCGCGGCGGCCCGGATGGCGGACGGGCACGGTGACCGGGAACGGGCCCGTGCGCTGCGCCGGATGGCCGGCCCGGCGCGGCAGTTCCTCTCCTTCGACGGGCGGGGCGGGGGCCGTACCGCCGAGGTCTTCGGCGATCTGGCGCGGGCCGAGCGGATCGCCGTCCTCGTGCCGGGCTCGGACACCAACCTCGACACCTATGCACGGTTCCAGGCCGGCGCGACGGCGCTCCGGCGGACGCTCGACGACCGGTCCGCCGTGATCGCCTGGCTCGGGTACGAGACGCCGGGCACGGTGAGTCCCGAGGTGCTCACGCCCGGCCGCGCGGCATCGGCCGCCCCGCAACTCCGCTCGTTCCTCGGCGAGATGGCGGCGCTGCGGCCCTCGGCCCGGATCTCCGTGCTGTGTCACTCCTACGGTTCGGTGGTCTGCGGCCGCGCCGCGCCGGGGCTGGAGGTGGCGGACCTCGTGCTGTACGGCAGCCCCGGCGCCGGGGTCGGCAGCGCTGCGGCCCTGCACACCCGGGCGACCATATGGGCCGGCCGGGGCGCGGGCGACTGGATCGCCCAGGTGCCGCACGGTCAGCTGGACCTCCCGTTCACCACGCTCGGGCTGGGCGCCGATCCGGTCTCGGACGCCTTCGGGGCCCGGGTCTTCGCGGCGGGGACCGGCGGCCACAGCGACTATCTCCGGCCCGGATCCGTCGCCCTGCGGAACATCGCCCGGATCGTCTCCGGCCGGGCTCCGTCCGGGGAGGGCCGTGATGCGTGAGCTCGCCCGGCGGATCGCCGCCGCCACTCCGGACGGCCGGGACCGTGGGGTCGACGCCCTGCGGGCGCTCGCCATCCTGGGTGTGGTGCTCGGGCACTGGCTGGTGACCGCCCTCGTCACCGACAGCGGCGCCGTGCACGGCGCCAGCCCGCTGCACACCATGCCGCAACTCACCCCCGTCTCCTGGGTCTTCCAGACCCTGGCGGTCTTCTTTCTGGTCGGCGGCCGGATGGCGGCAACGAGTCATGTCGCGGCCCGCGCCCGGGGCGAGAGGTACGGGCGGTGGCTCGGCGCTCGGACGGCCCGGCTGTTCCGGCCGGTGGCGGCCGTCCTGGTGCTCTGGTGCGTGGTGGTGGTCGCCCTGCTCGCCTCCGGGGCCGGCCTGGAGACCGTTCGCACCCTGGGCACGCTCGCGTGGTCCCCGCTCTGGTTCCTGCTGGTCTTCCTCGCGCTGACGGCGGCGACCCCGTTGGTCGCCCGGCTGCACCCGCTGTGGCCGCTGGCCGTCGTCCTCCATATCGACCTGCTCCGCTTCGGGTTGGGGGGTCCGGAGTGGCTCGGCTGGCTCAATGTGCCGGCGGGCTGGCTGGTTCCGTACTGTCTGGGCGCGGCCTGGGCACGCGGCCGCCTGGGCGGCCGGTCGACCGGCTGGGCGCTGCTGCTCGGTGGCGGCGCCGCCACCTTCGGACTCGTCGGATGGGCCGGGTATCCGGCCGCCATGGTCGGGGTGCCGGGCGCCGGGATATCCAATCTCAACCCGCCCACCCTCGCGGTCGTCACGTTCGGCCTGGCCCAGTGCGGGGCGGCTCTGCTGCTGCTCGGTCCGCTCCGGCAGGTCCTCCAACGCCCCCTGGTCTGGGCGCCGGTGGCGCTGCTGAACCTGTCGGCGATGACCGTCTTCCTGTGGCACCAGACCGCGATGATGGCGGTCACCGCGCTCGGCCTGCTCGCGGGCCGGCCGCTCCCCGGCCTGCACACCGCCCCCGACGGAGCCTCGTGGGTGCTGGCCCGGCTGGCCTGGCTGCCGGTGTTCGGGGTGGCGCTGCTGGTGTGCGGGGCCGCGTTCCGTGCGTACGAGCAGGGCCGTGCGGGGCGGCGCGGCCACGCCCGGGCCGTGCCCGAGCGGCGGACCGCCCTGTCGGCGGCCGGCCGGTGCCCAGGGCTTGTACCAGGGGTCAGGGTCGGAAAGCCGCGGGCCCGGTCATGACCCATCGGACAGGCCCTAAAGTGGTTCACATGATCACGGGGGGCGTGAAGGGCGGGGAACCGCGGTGGCGGGCGGCGCTGTTGGCGGTGCCGCGTACGCTGCGCGACGATCTGTGGACGGCGGCGGCCGATCCGCTGCCGAGGTTGAGCAGGCCCCGTCTGCTGGCCCGGCTGCCGCATGCGGTGATCGGTGTGCTCGCTTATGCGACAGCCATCCTCACCACGGACTTCCTCACCCATACCTACCGGCTGGTGCCGGGCCTGGCGCTGCTGCTCGCGCTCTGCCAGTCCGGCGCACTGCTCGCGGCCATGTTCCGTCCGGTACCGGCCTGGTGGGTGTCGACGGCCGCGATGGTCGGCGCGGCCTTCGCCGCTCAGCGCAGCCTCCCCTGGGAGGTGGGCTTCCCCTGGACCGAACCCGGCATGCTCGCGCAGGCCGCGACGGCGTTCCTGCTGGCGCTGCGGGTACGCCCCCGGGTCGCAGCCGAGGCGTTGGGGGTCAACGTCCTGGCCGGGCTGGTCTGCCTGATGTTCCTCGGCCGGGGTCAGCACGAAAATCTGACGCAGGCGGTTTCGCTCCTGATCATCGCGACGGTCCTGGGCGCCGCACTGCGCGGCCGCCGGGTGGCCCGTACCCAGCTCGTCGCGCAGGAGGAGCTCACCGCCGAGGAGCGGGCCCGGCGCACCCTGCTGGAGGAGCGCAACCGGATCGCCCGGGAGCTGCACGACGTGGTCGCCCACCACATGTCCGTGATCTCCATCCAGGCGCAGGTCGCGCCGCATCTCGTCGAGCACCCCACCGACGAGCTGACCGAGAACCTCGCGGGCATCCGTCAGAACGCCGTCGACGCGCTGACCGAACTCCGGCGGGTGCTGGGCGTGTTGCGCTCCGAGGATCCCTCGGCGGAGGGCGTGCGGCACGCCCCGCAGCCCACCCTCAGCCGGCTGGAGGAACTGATCGCCAATGTGACGGCGGCCGGACTCACCGTCACCACCGAGACCACCGGCGAGCCGCACGCGCTGTCGCCGGGGGCCGAGCTGTCCGCGTTCCGCATCGTCCAGGAGGCACTGAGCAACGCGATGCGGCACGCGCCCGGGGCAACGGTGCGGGTCCAGCTCGGCTACGGGCCCGACGACCTCACCCTCCGTGTCACCAACACCGCGCCGGACGGGCCGGCCCCGCCCTCCCCCGGCTCCGGACACGGACTGCTGGGCATGCGCGAACGCACGGCCATGCTCGGCGGCGAACTGGCCGCCGGCCGGACCCCGGACGGCGGCTACGAAGTGACCGCCCTGCTGCCCGCCCCTGCGAGAACACCGGCCGACGCCGGCGAGGACACCCCATGACGACCATCCGTGTACTGATCGCCGACGACCAGATGATGGTCCGCCAGGGCTTCACCGTGCTGCTCAACGCCGAACCGGGGATCGAGGTCGTCGGCCAGGCCGTGGACGGCCTCGACGCCGTCGCCAAGACCGCCGAACTCGCCCCGGACGTCGTCCTGATGGACGTCCGGATGCCCCGGCTCGGCGGCATCGAGGCCACCCGCCGCCTCACCGAACCGGCCGGCGCCACCGTCAAGGTCCTCGTCCTGACCACCTTCGACCTCGATGAGTACGTGTACGAGGCGCTGCGCGCGGGCGCCTCCGGCTTCCTGCTCAAGGACGCCTCGGCGGCCGAACTCGCCCAGGCGGTACGGGTGGTGGCGGCCGGCGACGCCCTGCTCGCCCCGAACATCACCAAGCGCCTGATCGCCGAGTTCTCCCGGGTGACCAGCGCCCCGCGCGCCCCGCTCAAGGACCGGGTCGGCGATCTGACGGAACGGGAGACCGAGGTGCTGTCACTGATCGCCCAGGGCCTGTCGAACGGCGAGATCGCGGAGCGTCTGGTGGTGGCGGAGCAGACCGTGAAGAGCCATGTGGGCCGCATCCTGGTCAAGCTGGGCCTGCGCGACCGGACGCAGGCCGCCGTCTTCGCCTACGAGACGGGGCTGATCCGCCCGGCCGGATACTGAGCGGCCGCCGGCAAGGCGCGGCCCCGGGAGCGCGCGGACGGGCACGGCGGGCATCGGGGAGCTAGAGCCGGAAGGAGTCGGCCAGCGTGTCGATCTGCGCGGTGAGCAGGGTCGGTGCGCGGTGCCCCATCCCGGCGTACTGGCCCGACACCTCCAGACCGACCGTGCCGTGCAGCTGCGACCAGGCCAGCACCGTTCCGGCGAGGGCGGTGCCCGCCGCCTTGCCGTGCGCCGGCAGTCCGGTGTGCTGCGCCACCCAGTCGGCGACGCCGTCGTCCTTGCGTACCCACGCGGCCATCTCGGCGACGACCGGCCGGAGCGCCTCGGCGGGCTCACCGGCGGCGAACACCTTGAGGAACGGCCCCAGGACGGCCCGCGCGCGCTGGAGCGTGTCGGGCGGCGCCGCGTAACCGGGGAGCGGCGTTCCCTGGATCAGGAGGTAGCGGTGCGGCTGCGCGACGGCCCAGCTCCGGTAGGCGCCGGCGAGGGCATGCAGGGTGGCCCGCGCGTCCCCGGCCGCGGCCCCGTCGGCCTGCCCGATGGCCTGCGCCACATCGTCGTAGGCGTCCCGGATGAGTTCGCCCAGTAGATCGTCCCGGCCGGCGAAGTAGCGGTAGAGGGCCGGCCCGGACAGGCCCATGTCCTTGGCGATCCGGGTGAGCGCCACAGCCTGGACGCCGCCCTCGGCGAGCTGCTGCAACGCGGCCGTCTTGATCTCCGCACGGTTCTGCTCGCGGTAGCGCGCGCGGGGGCTTCGTACCTCGGCGGCCATGTTCTCCTCCTGCGTCGCGGGGCGGCGGACGGCCTTGGGTGAGCGGTCCTCGCTCATCGTAGCCACTCCTTCAGTTGCAATGGACCATCGCTAGAGTTATGGTCTCTAACAGAAGTGAGGGAGGCAAGCGGGAACCTGCCGCACCACCCTCTCCCTGATCCGATGCAGCCCGCCGCCCCGCAGAGAAGGAATCGCCATGTCTGTTGCCGCACGCCGTCTCCACGCCGTCCTGGGTGCCGGCCCGGCCGGCACCACGCTCGCCGCCGAACTCGCCCGCCGCGGTCACGCCGTACGGCTGGTCAGCCGCTCGGCGCCGGACGCCACTCCCGACGGCGTGCAGGGCCGCGCCATCGATGTGAGCACGCCCGAGGGGGCGCTGGCCGCCGTCGAGGGCGCCGATGTCGTGTACCACTGCGTGAACGTCGGGTATCATCAGCAGGTCGAGGTCATGCCCCGGGTCCAGCAGGCGGTGCTGGCCGCCGTCGAGACCACCGGCGCCCGGCTGGTCGTCCTGGACACGCTGTATCCGTACGGCCGGACGCAGGGCGCGGTGATGACGGAGGAGACTCCCTGGCGGGCGACGAGCCGCAAGGGACTGATGCGGGCACAGCTGGACACGGAATATCTCGCCGCCCACCGTGCGGGGCGGGCCCGTGTCGTCCTCGGCCGGGCGGCCGACTTCGTGGGGCCCGGCGTGCTCAACTCGACGCTCGGCGGCGCGGTCTTCCCGGCCGCACTGACCGGTGGCGAGGTCCTCGCGCTCGGCGACATCGACCTCCCGCACAGCTACACGGCCATCCAGGATGTGGCGAAGGGACTGGCCGCCCTCGGCGAAGACCCGGAAGGCGACGGCCGGGTGTGGCACCTGCCCACCGCGCCCGCTCGTACCACCCGTGAGATCCACTCGATGATCGAGGAGCGGGTGGACCGCCCGCTGCGACGGGTGATCCTCACCGAGCCCCGCCCGTTCGGGCCCTTCGACGCGACCTTCATGGACGAGTACGCGGAGATGTTCTACCAGCACACCGAGCCGCAGATCGTGGACTCCTCGGCGTTCGAGCGCGCCTTCGGCCTCCGCCCGGCGCCGCTGGAGGCGACCCTCGACGCCACCCTCGGCTGGTACCGCACGCTGGTGACCGGCGCGCGGAACTGACCTGCCGCATCCGGCCGGTGACGTGCACGGAGCGACGTCCCCGGAGCGACCGGACCGCCCCACGCACGCCGGGGGCCGACGCCACATGCGTCGGCCCCCGGCTGCACCGGCAGCGGTCAGGAGGCGCCGGGCGGCGTCGCCGACCAGGCGGTCACGGACAGCGCCGCACCATCGACGTCCTTGTCGAACGCCAGGACGCTGTGCGCGTTGCCACCCGCCGGGGAGACCTGGAGGTACTTGGCCTTCGCGGACGGCCCGGCGTGGCTCCAGACGAGGTCGGCGTAGGCGCTCTTGCCCGGCTTGAGCGTGACCTGGTGGGCGCCCGGGTCCTTCGCGAAGTAGGTGTCACCGCGGTGCACGGTGGTCTTCATGGCCGAGTGGCCAGCGCCCTGCAGCGCCAGCCCCGGGTACCCGGATATCGCGCAGGTGCTCTTGCCGGTGTTGGTCACCCGCAGGTAGGTGCCCTCGTGGTTCATCCCGGCCTGGCCCGAACCCGCGCTGGTGGTCGAGACCTTCAGCGCCCCCGGTCCGCACGAGCCGGCAGCCCCCGCGCCGGAGCCGGCCGAACCCGCCGCGGCGGCGATTCCTGCACTCGCCCCCGCGGCCAGCACGACGGCGGCGGTGACGGTGACAGCCCTACGCAGACCACGGATGGTCATCAGTCATCAACTCCCTCTTCTCCGGCATCCGGAGAAATAGCGGTGCCCTCCCCACCGCCCGGTTGCGCACGGTTCCGTCGCTCCGTCCGCGAAGGCACCGGGCAGGGCGCCCTCCGGCGACAGCACCGGACCGTCGATCCGGGCGGTGGGTTGGGCATGCGTTTTGTGCACCACCCACCCTGGGCACCTCCGCTGATGATCCACTAACGCCTCACTAACACCCGAAATACGCAAAGGGAGCAGGCAGGCCGGGGAGTACGGGAAGGGTGCGGGGGCGCGGGCCCACCAGGCGGTGCACGGTGCGGTGCGGCCGGACCGGGGGACGAGGCGACTGAAGCCCGTCCGAGCAGACGTGCGATGCTGGAGCACCGGGGATCATGGCAAGAAGTGGGAGCGTACGGCAGCGTGGTGGCAGCGATACGGCGGGCGGGGACGAACACCTGGGACCGTTTCGCGGCATCCGACCCGGGGCTGCTGCGACTGATGGCGGGACTGCGGACGGTCGGGGCCATCGTGCTCACCCTCCTCGTCCTCGCGCTGCTCGGCACCGGCGTCCCCTTGATGGTCGCGGGCTCCATGGTCGCCATGGTGTCCACCTTCGCGATCAGGGAGAAGGAGGTGCGCGGCCAGGCGATCACGCTGGCTCTCGGCCTGCCCGTCGCGCTCGCCGCCATGTCGCTGGGCGCGCTGCTGCACACCCTGGTCATCGCCGGCGACGTGTTCTTCGTGCTGCTGATCTTCGCCGCCGTCTACTTCCGGCGGTTCGGTGACCGCGGCACCGCCCTCGGCCTGATCGGGTTCCAGGTCTACTTCATCTCGCTGTTCGTGCAGGCCAGCGTCCGCACCCTGCCCGTGCTGTATCTGACGCTGGCCGTCGCCATCGGGTGCAGCGCCCTCGTCCGGTTCGCCGTCGTGCCGCAGACTCCCCAGCGCACCCTGAGCCGGCTGCGCGAGGCCTTCCGGGCCCGCCTCGCCCAGCTGCTGGCGACCCAGAACGAGCTGTTGGACGTGGGCCCCGAGGAGCTCGACAAGGTCCTGGACGACCTGCGCCGGCACACCGCCCGGCTGCACGAGGCGGCACTGATGATCCAGGGCCTCCTGGAGGAGGGCACGCGGGACGAAGCCGCGGCCGGCCTGGTGCAGCGTCGCGTCGCGGAGGCCGAGGTCGCCGCCGAGCGGCTGGGCATGCTGCTGCTCAACGCCCGCAGCGCCGGGCGCGCGGACACCCTCACCATGCATCTGCCGCATGCGCCGGTGCCGGCCACGGGCACCCGCATACGGACCGAGGACGAGGCGATCCGCACGTTGCGCCGCGATCTGAACGCCCTCCTCGTGCTGGTCGCCCGGCCCACGCCCGGCGGCCGCGGCACCGCGGTGGCCCATGTACGCAACCGGCTGCTCGGCTACCGGGACGAGGAGAACCTGCCGCCCGCCTCCCCCGCCGTCCAGGACGTCTTCCGCGGGCTCGGTGAGGCCGCGCGTTCCGTGCTGGGTCTGCGGCTGGCGCTGGACGGACCGCAGGACGAGTCGGACGACTCCCCGGCCACCACGCGTTCGCGCGAGGAGTTCGACGCCGAGGACCTCGCGATCGACGTCGCCGAGGAGGCCGAGGAGCCGGAGGACGACCGCACCGGGCTGCAACGGCCCACCACCCGGGCCGCGTTCCAGGTCGCGGTGGGCTCGACGCTGGCCATGATCGGGGGCGAGTTCCTGTCCAGCCAGCGCTGGTACTGGGCGGTGCTGACCTGCTGGGTGGTCTTCCTCAACACCGCGTCCACGGGCGAGATCCTGGTCAAGGGCTACCGCCGGCTGGTGGGCACGGTCCTCGGCGTGGTCGCCGGTGTCGCGCTCGCCGGGCTGGTCGGCAACCACACCTGGACCGCGTTCGCGCTGGTACTGCTCTGCATCTTCGGGATGTTCTTCACCGCGCCGCTGTCCTACGCGCTGGTGTCCTTCTTCGTCACCGCGATGCTCGGACTGCTCTACACCCTGCTCAACACCTACAGCCTCGATGTGCTGGTGCTGCGCATCGAGGAGACCGCGCTGGGTGCCGCCTGCGGGATCATCGGCGCGGTGCTGGTGCTGCCGGTGCACACCGACCGCCGTACGGACGAGCTGCTGGGCACGGTGCTGGTCCGGCTGCGGGACGTGGTGACCGCCGCGGTGGAACAGCTCAGCGGCGGGCCCGCCGTCGACCTGCTGGGCAAGGCGCGCGAGCTGGACGAGGCGCTGGACGAGCTGCGCGCCTCCATCCAGCCGCTGACCCACCCGATCACCCCGCTACGGGTACGGCGGCGGACCGCCCGCTATCTGGTGGCCCTCCTGGAGACCTCCGCCTATCACGCCCGTTCCCTGGCGGCGACCGCGGAACTCGTCCCGTACAGCAAGACGATCGCGGCCGACCCGCGCCTGGAGCGGGCCGGCCGGCGGATCGCGTACAACATCGATCTGATCGTCGCGCGGGTGCTGGAGGAGAGCACCGAGGGCGAGGTCCAGTCCGGCGCCAGCGTCGCCGCGATGCTGGAGACGGCCGGCTCCGGCGCGCTGCGGACGGGCACGGTCACCTTCCGCGTGCTGCGGCATCTCCAGCGCCTCGACGAGGGAGTGGTGGGTATCGCCCGCCCCCTCGACGTGCCGGTGGCCGGCCGCAGCGGAGGCGGCAGCGGCAAGGCGTCCTGAGCCGGAGCCTGCCGGACGCTCACCGGGGCGGCCCGGGGCTCCGCCCGATTGCGGTCCAGGGCGTGCTCTACCGGGGCCGTTCCTGGTCCGTCGCGCCCGCGCCGGAGCGGCACGCGGGGTGCCCCCAGCCCTCGTCGTTCTTGGAGATCGGCTCGCCCGCAGCGTAGGAGCGCCCGCAGCGGCAGCGGCCGGGGAACTTGGCCTTGAGCGTGCGCGCCGGCTTGCCCCCGCCGCGCCGCTGCGGTGCGGAGGCCGTCCGCGCCGTGGCGCCGGAGGTACCTCGACGGGTGCCGGCGGACCGCGCGGCGGCCGCGGCGGCCGGCGGCTGCGGGGAGCCGAGTTCACTGCCGGCGGCCTCCTGCTCGGTCGCCGCCTGGCTCGCGGCCCGGTCGGCGAAGTCGTTCAGCGGGTCCCCGTCGACCTGGTGCGCGGGCACGTACCGGAACTCCACGGAGCGGCCGGCGAGCAGCGCGTCGATGCGTACGACCAGTTCCTGGTTGGCGACCGGCTTGCCCGCGGACGTCTTCCACCCCTTGCGCTTCCAGCCGGGCAGCCAGGTCGTGACGGCCTTCATCGCGTACTGGGAGTCCATCCGGATCTCCAGCGGTACGGCCGGATCCGTGGCGGTCAGCAGGCGTTCCAGGGCCGTGAGCTCGGCGACATTGTTGGTCGCGGTGCCCAGCGGCCCGGCCTCCCACCGCACGACGGTGTCCGCACCATCGGCGATGACCCAGGCCCAGCCCGCGGGCCCGGGGTTTCCTTTCGACGCGCCGTCACAAGCGGCACTCACGCGTTCAGCCATGGGCGCGATCATGCCAGGCGGCGGCCCGCCGGGGCGAAGCCGCCTCCGGACGGGCTCGATGCCGCCCGGTCCCCCGGGCAGGCCGTACGGGCACACGCGGGGCGGGCCCGAGGCACCACGGAAGCGAGGCGCCACGAGAGCGAGGCACCTCAGACGCGAGGCGCCACAGACGCGAACATGCCAAGATACTTCGGCCCCGAACCCGCAAGGTCAGTTCCCGGCCGACTTCTCCGGGCGGAGTTCGCTGGGCCGGACGATGACGAACCCCTCGCCTTCGAGGCGGAGTTGGACGGCCTCGCCGGAGCCGCCGCGGAGCATCGAACCGAGGCTCTGCGAACGGTGCAGCCCCGTGTGCAAACCGCTGCTCCAGCCGACCACGGCATCGGTGTCGACGAAGACCGGGGACTGCGGGGAGACGGGTATGACGATGGGGTTGCCCTCGCACATCACGCCCAGCTTTCCCTGGCCGCTGAAGACGGAGTTGAAGAGTCCGCCGCCCACCATGCCCGCGCCCTTGACGACCTTGATCTCATAGGAGAGGGACGGGTCGAAACACAGCACATTGCGGCCGTTGACGGTGAGGCCGTCGCCAGCGGCGAGGTCGATGATGAAGCAGTTGGCCGCCTCGTGCGCGAACCACACCTCGCCGCGGCCCCGTACGGCCATCAGCGCCAGCCCCTCGCCGGTGACCGCGCGCTTGAGGAACTTTCCGACCCCCTGACCCTGCTTCTCGAATTGCAGCTCACCGCGGTAGGCGATCATCGCGCCCTGCCGCGCGTAGCACTCCCCGTCCAGCGCGTATTTCAGCGACTTGGCGTTCTGCTGCACCATGCCGGGCGCGGTGGCCTGCGTCGCCATGTTCTCGGCGGCAAAGAGATCACTGTTCATGACAAGAATGCTAGAGCGCGCCGTGGCGGGGCACCCGGGAAGTCCGTCGACAGGTACCGGAGCGCTGCTTCCGGTCCGGATTCCCGGCCCGACGGGACGGCTGAAATCGGTTCATACCTTCCGCGAGTTGTAAACACGGGGACACAAGAACACTCAAAATAGGTAAACCGCAGCAGTCAGGCGCAACGTGCTCTAGCGTCACGTCCGACACGGGGCGGTGGTCTGTGCCAGGGGGGCGACGACTGCGCCGGAATGAGGGGACGACCAAGTGGGGGGCCATGGGGTTGTTCGAAGCTGCCGGATCACGGGTGATGGAATCGCCCGCCGGAACAGCCGAATTGGATCGCGCGCCGGAACACCACAGGGGAGGAAAAAGGCACACGCCCGCCGAACGACGGCTCTTACCGGTGGCGTTGGCCGTTGACGCAATCGGGGCCGTGCTACCGGTCGCCGCGCTGTGTGCCATGACGGGGCAGCCCCATCCGCTGCTCGTCGCGACGCTGGCCGGTGCGTCGTGGCTGGCCGTTGGGGCATCGAAGAATCGTTACACCCGAGACGAACTGGACGCCGGTGCCCTGCTGCCCGTCTTCCGGGACTGGCTGACCATGCTGGGGGTGCTGGCCGTCGCCTGCGTCGCGACGCGGGTCGACTTCTCGCTGGAGATCTGTGTGCCGGCGCTGCTGCCGTGTCTTGCGCTGGGCGTGGCCCGGCGCAAGCTCGCGCACCGGTATCTGCTCGCCATCCGGCGCCGTGCGCGGGCGCTGCGGCGGGTGCTGATCGTCGGGGAGGCGGGCGCGGTCGATGTGGTGCTCGCGGAGCTGGGGCACCACACCGACCACGAATATGTCGTCGTCGGAAGCTGTCTGATCGGCGACGAAGCGACCGATTCGGCACTGCCCGTCTACGACCGGCTCACGTCCGACGGCGAGGCACCCGAAGGGGCACTGGACGGGGAGCGGGTCCTGAGGTGCGCCGCCGAACTCGGCGCCGATCTCGTCTTCGTGGCGCCGGGCCGGCAGATGCCCGCGGCCCGGGTGCGGCGGCTGGCCTGGGCCCTGCACGACGGGGGACGAAATCTGGCCATACTGCCGGGCCTGATCGACGTCTCGCAGCACCGTGTCCGGCTCGCCAAGGCGGCGGGGCTGACGGTGATGCACATAGACCCGGCGGCGCGTCGGGGCATTCCGGTACTGCTGAAGCAGGCCACCGACCGGCTGGGGGCGTTGCTGCTGCTCGTGCTGCTCTCCCCCGTCTTCGCCGCGGTGGCCACGGCCATAAGGCTCAGCACCGCGGGCCCGGTGTTCTACTGGCAGATCCGGGTCGGCCGGGATCTGCGGCCGTTCCGGATGTGGAAGTTCCGCACCATGGTGGTCACCGCCGACCGGATGCGGGCCGCGCTGGAGTCGGCCAACGAGCACGACGGAGCGATGTTCAAGATGCGGCGGGATCCGCGGGTGACGCGGGTCGGCCGGCTGTTGCGCCGCTTCTCACTGGACGAACTGCCGCAGCTCTTCAACGTCCTGGCCGGCCATATGTCCTTGGTCGGTCCACGGCCGCCGCTGCCCGAGGAGGTCGAGCGGTACGACGGGACCGAGATCCGCCGGCTGTCGGTCAAGCCGGGCCTGACCGGTCTGTGGCAGGTCAGCGGGCGCTCGGACCTCTCCTGGGACGAGACCGTCGCACTGGATCTGAGCTATGTGGACAACTGGTCCTACTCGCGCGACATAGGGGTGCTGATGCGTACCGTGCGGGCCGTCGTGGACGGGCGCGGTGCGTACTAGGGCCTGCCCGGGTCGCCGTGGGTCGCGGTGTGCGGCCGGTGCCTCGCCGAGAGGCGGGCGCCGGCCGCACACCGCGGGCCGGTCCGGCTCACGCCGTTGCCGGCTCCGCCTGCCACGCCTCGTAGGTCCGGGCGATGCCCTCGGCGAGCGGGATGGTGGGCGCCCAGCCCAGGGCGCGCATCCTGCTGATGTCGAGCAGCTTGCGCGGGGTGCCGTCGGGGCGGGAGGGGTCGAAGGCAATCCGTCCCTCGTAGCCCACCGCGGCGGCGACGCAGGAGGCGAGCTCGGCGATGGTCAGGTCCTCGCCGCAGCCGACGTTGACCGTGTCGTCACCGTCGTAGCGGCGCAGCAGTACCTCACAGGCGGCGGCCAGGTCGTCGACGTGCAGGAACTCGCGCAGGGGCGTTCCGGTGCCCCAGAGGGTGAGTTCGGGCAGGCCCTGCTGCTTCGCCTCGTGGAAGCGGCGGATCAGCGCCGGCAGCACATGCGAGGTTTCGAGGTCGAAATTGTCGCCGGGTCCGTAGAGGTTCGTCGGCATGGCGGAGATGAAAGAGGCACCGTATTGGCGGCGGTAGGACCGGATCTGCACCAGGCCGGCGATCTTGGCGATCGCATACGCCTCGTTGGTGGGCTCCAACGGCCCGCTCAGCAGGGCGTCTTCGGTGATGGGCTGGGCGGCGTGCTTGGGGTAGATGCAGCTCGATCCGAGGAACAGCAGCCGGCGTACCCCGGCGTGGTGGGCACCGGCGATGACGCTGAGCTGGATGCTGAGATTGTCCTCCAGGAACTGTACGGGGTGGGTGCTGTTGGCCATGATTCCGCCGACCTTGGCGGCCGCCAGCACGACGGCGTCGGGCCGGGCCGCGCGCAACCAGGCCCCAGTGGCCTCGGCGTCGCGCAGGTCGAGTTCCGCACGCGTACGGGTCAGCACGTCATAGCCCTGGGCGGTCAGTCGACGGGTCACGGCGGAGCCCACCAGACCCCGGTGGCCGGCGACGAAAACACGAGCAGGTGTGGGCAGCAAGTCATCCATGGGGCGGATTGTCGCAGTCAATCCGAGACGCCCACCGGCTATTTCAGGAAATATCTGGCCCGCTTCTTCCGCTCGACCACCGGCCGGGCCGCAGGTAGCGTCCAGCGCCCGCGGCCCGCCGTCCGGCACGCGGGCAATCCATCGTTCGATCCCGATGCACAGTCACTTCTCGTGGGGGGAAGCCATGCCGAAAACCGCGGTCATCACCGGAATTACCGGTCAAGACGGTTCCTATCTGGCCGAATTGCTGCTGAGCAAGGGCTATGAAGTGCACGGGCTGATGAGACGCTCATCGAGCTTCAACACCGAGCGCATCGACCACATCTACCAGGACCCGCACACCCCGGACCGCCGGCTGCTGCTGCACCACGTCGACCTGTCGGACGGGGTGGCGCTGGTGAATCTGCTGCGCGATGTGCAGCCCGACGAGGTCTACAACCTCGGGGCCCAGTCCCATGTCCGGGTCTCCTTCGACGCCCCGCTGTACACCGGCGATGTGACCGGTCTGGGCGCCCTGCGACTGCTGGAGGCGATCCGCGCCAGCGGCGTCCGGACCCGGCTGTACCAGGCCTCGTCCTCGGAGATGTTCGGCGCCACACCGCCGCCGCAGAACGAGGGGACGCCCTTCCACCCGCGCAGTCCGTACGGCTGCGCCAAGGTCATGGCGTACTGGTCGACCGTCAACTACCGTGAGGCGTATGGCCTGTTCGGCGTCAACGGCATCCTCTTCAACCACGAGAGCCCACGACGGGGCGAGACCTTCGTCACCCGCAAGATCACTCGTGCGGTGGCCCGCATACAGGCCGGTCTGCAGAAGCACCTCTATCTGGGCAACCTCGATGCCGTCCGCGACTGGGGATACGCCCCCGAGTACGTCGAGGCCATGTGGCTGATGCTCCAGCGTGACGAGCCCGACGACTACGTGGTCGCGACCGGTGTGGCCGCGACCGTACGGGACTTCCTGCAGGCCGCGTTCGAGACGGTGGGGCTGGACTGGGAGCGCAGCGTGCGCTTCGACCCGAAGTACGAGCGGCCCTCCGAAGTGGACGCGCTCATCGGTGACGCGTCCAAGGCGAAGAGCCTGCTGGACTGGTCGGCGAAGGTGCAGTACGACGAGCTCGCCCGGATCATGGTCGAGTCGGACGTACGCCAGCTGCAGGACGAGCTCTCCGGCCACCGGGTACGGGTGGACCGATGACCACTCCCGCCACCGCCCGCCGGCTGCGCGGCTTCAGCGGCGCGGGCTACGACAAGGGCCGGGGGCTGCTGACCCAGGCTGCCTGGTTCGCCGTGCTGAACCTGGTGTTCATGAAGTGGTGGTTCCCGCCGCGGCTGCGGCCCCCGCTGCTGCGGGCCTTCGGCGCCCGTGTGGGTCAGCGGGTCCTGATCCGGCACCGGGTGCGGGTGCAGTGGCCGTGGAAGCTGTCGATCGGCGATGACGTCTGGGTGGGCGAGGATGCCTGGCTGATCAATCTGGAGCAGATCAGCCTCGCGTCCGACGTCTGTGTGTCGCAGGGCGCCGTGCTGTGCACCGGAAGCCATCAACGCCGGTCGCCCACCTTCGAGTTCGACAACGCGCCGATCAGTGTGGAGGAGGGCGCCTGGGTGGCCGCCCGTGCCGTGGTTCTGCGCGGCGTCACCGTCGGGAAGGGGGCGGTGATCGGTGCCGGAGTGGTCGCGCCTCGCGATGTGCCGCCCGGCGCCGTGTACACCACCGGGGGTGCCGCATGAAGATCACCCATGTCGTGACGCTGGTGAGCGACGACGGGGCGTACGGCGGACCGGTGAGCGTGGCCACCGGTCAGCTGGGCGAACTCGCCTCCCGGGGGCACGAGGTGGAGCTGGTGTCCCTGTGGCGGGGCCGCGGGACACCCCCGGGCACGGTGGACGAGGTCCCGCTCCGCGCCCGGCCCGCCCGCACCCTGGTGCCGGGGCAGGGGTTCCTGGGCCTGTTCCACCCGGGGCTGCTGCCGGTGCTCTGGCGCCGGGCAGGCCGGGCCGACGCCCTCCATCTGCATGCCGGGCGCGATCTGGTCTCCCTGGCCGCGCTCGCGACGGCCGTACTGCGCCGCCGGCAGTTCGTGGTGCAGACCCACGGCATGGTGCAGCCCCGCCGCTCGGCGGTGGCCCGGCTCTTCGACCGGGTGTATGTGCCGCTGCTGCGCCGGGCCCGCGCGGCGCTGGTGCTCACCGACGAGGAGGAGGCCGGGCTGCGGCAGGTGCTGGGGCCGCGCGGCCCGCGGCTGGTCCGGCTCCCCAACGGGGTGCGTACCCGGCCGGCGGACGAGCCGCGCGACGGGGCGGATGTGCTGTTCCTGGCCCGCTTGCAGACCCGTAAACGCCCGGAAGCGTTCGTCCGGATGGCGGCGCTGGTGCACCGCAAGCGGCCCGAGGTGTCCTTCACCCTGCACGGTTCGGACGAGGGCCGGCTC
This sequence comes from Streptomyces sioyaensis, assembly GCF_004122735.1. Lineage (GTDB taxonomy): Bacteria > Actinomycetota > Actinomycetes > Streptomycetales > Streptomycetaceae > Streptomyces > Streptomyces sioyaensis. The sequence continues at coordinate 67,676 of NZ_SDIF01000012.1, forward strand.
CCGGAGGTCCGCCGGCTGATCGCCGAGGAGGAGCTCGGTGAGGTGGTGACGTACGGCGGTGCCCTAGATCACGACGCCGCGGTGCGGCGCACCGCACGGGCCACCGTGTACGTCCTTCCCAGCGTCGACGAGCCGTTCCCGATGAGCGTGCTGGAGTCGCTGGCGGTGGGCACCCCGGTGGTCTGCACGGACAGCTGCGGGATCGCCGCCGAGTTGGAGCAGCGTGGGGCCGCGCTGGTGACCGACGGTTCGCCGGAGGAGCTGGCGGACGCGGTGCTGCGGCTGCTGGAGGACGGGCCGCTGCGGGAGGGCGTCGCCCGCGCGGGCCGGACGGCCGTGGAGGAGGAGTTCTCCCTCGCGGCGGTCGCCGACCGGCTGGAGGAGTGGTACCCACTGCTCGCCCGGCCCGGAGCCGGATGACGGCGGGCGGCGGGGGCCGGACCCCCGCCGCCCGCGGTTACCGGCCGGCCGTGGCCAGCCGCAGCAGCGCGGTGATCCGTTCCAGGCCGGCCCGGCTGCTGAGCCGCTGCTCGACGTACTGCGGACCGCGGGCGCCCAGCCGGGCCGCCCCCTCCGGGTCGGCGGCGAGCGCACGGACCTCCGCCAGCAGCGCCTTGGGGTCCTCCGGTGCGATCACCGTGCCGGCCCCCGCGCGCAGCACCTCCTGGGCAGTGCCCCCTTCGGCGGCCACCGAGGCGATCACCGGCCGGCCGGTCATGAAGTACGAGGTCAGCTTGGACGGCAGACTCATGTCGAGCACGGAGGCCTTCTGGGTCACCGCGAGCACATCCGCGGCGGCGAGCACCTCGGGGAACTCCTCGGCGCCGGCCGGCGGCAGGAAGGTCAGCGCGGAGCTGCCCGCGGCGAGCTGTTGCAGGTGGGCGCGCTGATTGCCGTCCCCCATGAGCACGAACCGGACCGGTGCGGCTTCCTGGTCGGCGAGCCGGGCGGCCTCGACCAGTACTTCCAGGCCCTGCTTGAGGCCCATGTTGCCGGCGTGCAGCACCACGGTTTCGTCCGGCTGCCACCCCAGCCGTGCCCGGGTTTCCGCCCGGTCGCCGCTGGGCCCCTTCACATGCGTCCAGTTGGGCACCACATGCACCCGTGCGCGCGGCACCCCCATCGCCATGACCCGGTCCACGAACGACTCGTGCACCACCCCGACGACATCGGCGCCGCGCAGGATCCGGGCCTCCAGCGCCCCGGCCACGGCGGCGGCACGCCCCCCGCCCTGGATGCCGCTCTGCGCGGCGGCGGCCCCCATCAGGTCCTGGACCACCACGACATGGGGCACCCCGGCCCGCCGTGCCAGGCGGCCGCCCAGCACTCCCCCGGCCAGGCTCGGCATCTGACTGAGCACCACATCGGGGCGGACGGGCGGCGGCGCCACGAGGCCGTGCGCCAGGATGCCCGCCTCGAACGCCGCGCGCCGCAGCGCGGTCTGACGTGGCGGCACGGTGTGTCTGCGGCGGTGCACCGTCACCCCGCCACGACGCTCCCGCATCCGCCACCGTCCCCGATACCCCTCCGCCACCCGCCAGGCCGGGTAGTGCGGCATGCCCGCCAGGACATGGGTGTCGGCTCCGGACGCGGCCAGATGCTCGGCTATCTGCGTCGAGTACGGCCCTATGCCGGTGTGTTCGGGCGCGTAGTTGGTCGAGACCACGAGCACACACCGGCCTGCGAACGAGTCTTCCAAGACTGGCCCCCCTCTGAATGTGCCGTCATCGTAGGAGCCCGCCGGGGGCCGCGGGCTGTGAATTGGATTGCGATTGTGTCCCGAAGACGACCTTGCTTCCCGAAGTCCCTTAGATTGTGGTCACTGGTGGGGAGTTGGGGGGAGGTGGGCCGATGATGCCCGGGAAGTGGGGTACCGCCCGGCCGGTTCGCGGCATCGCCGCGCTGGGCTGCTGGGCGCTGCTGTTGGTGGTGCTGCTTCCGGTGCTGATCCTGCAGTCACTGGACGCCCGCTTCGGCGCCGCGCTCGCCGTGCAGTGCGTGGTGGTGGTGCACACGGGTGGGGCGCTGGCCCGGGTCCTGACGGATGTCCGGGCCCGGGTGATCGGCTTCGGCTTCTGGCTCTTCGCGTATGTGTGGCTGGGGCTCGCGCCGTTGGCCATGCTCGCGACGGACGCGTATCCGCGCGGGTTCATGGTCGATGCGCAGTCCGCGTTCGTGACCACGCTGGTGGTGGAGTCGGGGCTGCTCGCCTACAGCGCCGGTGCCGCGGTGGCGTCGTGGCGGTCGTCGCGTACCTCCACGGTCCTCGAACCGCTTCTCGCCCGGCGGCTGTCGCCGGCGCGGGTGCTGCTGCTGTGCGGTCTGGCGCTGCTGCTGGCCGTCGTGCTGATCCCCGGTCAGGGCGGGTTGTCGGCGTTCTTCCTCAGCCGGCAGGCGGCCAACGAGGCGGCGGCAGCGTCGGAACCGGCCGCGTCGGCGGACCGGGCGATGGCGGCCTGGGCGCTGTCGGTGCCGGCGTTCTGGGCGCTGGTGGCGCTGGTGCACGTCCCGCGGTTCACCGCCGGTGACCGGACGCTGCGCGGGTTACGGTGGCTGCTGCTGCCCCTGCTGATCGCGGTGAACGCCACCGTCAACAACCCCATCAGCCAACCGCGTTTCTGGGCCGGGACGGTGCTGCTGGCGCTGGTCTTCAGCGCGTCCTGGCTGCGCGGGCCGCGGGCCTTCCGCCTCGGGGCGGCGGCCGTGGCGGCGGTGGTGCTGGTGGTCTTCCCGTACAGCGACTACTTCCGCTACGACAAGCGGGAGCCGGTCCATGTGGTCTCGCTCGCCGAGCAGTTCACCTCCAACGGCGACTACGACGCCTTCCAGCAGATCGAAACGGGGGTGGACTACGTCCGTACCCACGGCTTCACCCCGACGGCGGCGCTGGGCCCCCCGCTCTTCTTCGTGCCGCGCGCCGCATGGCCCGGCAAGCCCGACGACGCGGGGATCCTGCTCGCCCGGCACGCGGGCTACACCTTCCAGAACCTCTCCGCGCCGCTGTGGATCGAGACGTACATGTGGGCGGGGTTCCCGTCGGTCATCGCCGTCTTCGGTCTGATCGGCGCGGTGGGACGGCGCATCGACGACCTCCGGCACCGGCTGCGGCGGCGCCGCGGCACCCTCGCGGCGCTGCTGGTCCCGGCGTTCGGCTTCTACCAGCTGGTGTTGCTGCGCGGCAGTCTCATGGCCATCGTGGGGCCGCTGGCGCTGCTGGTGTGCATCCCACTTCTGATCACCCGTAAGGCGCGACGGCCGGCCCTGCCGCCGTCCGCGGCACCGTCCGCGAGCGCACCGGCGCCCCGGGCGCAGCGCGACGCCTTGTCCCTCACCACAGGAGGAGCACGTACGTGAGCGTCTTCGACGAGCCCGCGGAGGAGCCGGACCAGATCCGTGACCAGTTGCGCCAGCTCTTCCGGTATCGCGCTTTGCTGGTGCTCGGGCTGGTGCTGGGCATGCTCGGCGGGGCCGCCGTGTCCGTGCTCGGCGGCTCGACGTACACGGCGACCGGCGAGGTCGTGGTGCATGCGATCAGTACGGCGCCCTTCGAGGCCGGCGGTGTCTCGGCGGACAAGCAGATCAGCATGGGCACCGAGCGGCAGATCGCACAGAGCGCCTCGGTCGCGGCCAAGGCGGCGAAGAGGCTGGGGATCCACTCCGATCCGGCGGCGCTCCAGCGTGATCTGCGGGTGAGCAATCCGCCCGAGACCCAGACCCTGATGTTCGAGTACAGCGCGGACTCGGCGGACCGGGCCTCCGCGCTGGTCAACGCCTTTGTGCAGGCGTATCTCGACTACCGGCAGGACGCCGCGTCCCAGCGGATCGACAAGACCGTCAGCAAACTCGGCGACGAGCTGAAGCCCCTTCAGGATCAGCGCAAGGTGCTGGACCGGCGGATCGCGAACGCCGGTGGCGGAGCGGGGCGGGCCACCGACGAGTCCGAGCGCAGCAATCTGGTGTCGGAGATAGCGGATCTGCAGGGGCGGATCTCCAGTCTCAAGTCCCTGGACACCACGCCCGGCGACATCGTCCGCAAGGGCGATCCGCCGGCCTTCCCGTCGAGTCCCGGGCTGGCCATGCTGCTGCTGACCGGAGCGGTGATCGGTCTGGTGCTGGGCATCCTGGCGGCCTGGGTGCGGTCGGTGCTGGAGCCGCGGGTCCGGTCGGTGGCGGACGTGCAGGACAATCTGCGGGCACCGGTGCTGGGTATTCTGCCGCGCCGGCAGGGCGGCTCGGACGTCCTGGAGGTCGGCCGGGCCGGCCGGGGCAACCGCGCGGAGGCCTACCGCACCATCGCCTTCCGGCTGGCGCACGACCAGCGCTTCGCCGGGCGTGGCAGCCTTTTGATCGTCGCGCCCCGGGAGAACGCCGATGCCGTGTCGGTCGCGGTCAACCTGGCCGGTGCGTTCGCCGAGATCGGCAACGACATCCTGCTGGTCGAGGCCGATCTGCGCACCCCCGACCTCGCCCGGCGGCTGCCGGTGCACCCGGGCCACGGCCGGCCGGTGCCGGGCAGCTGGGCGGACGGCGAGCGGCTCGCGGTGGACGCGGGCGTCGACGGGCGCTTCGACCTGCTGCCCGGCCGGGAGGTGCCCAACCCGGCGCGGGCGCTGTCCGCCCCGGAGTTCGCCCGGCTGCTGAACGCGCCGTCCGGCCCGAATGAGCACGTCGTGGTCGTCACCGGTCCGCTGCTCGCGCACGCGGACGGGCTGGCCGTCGCCAAGCAGGCGGCGGGCGTGGTGGTGGTCTGCGATCTCAACGAGGTCCGCCGGGACGATCTGGACCGGGTGTGGGAGCTGATCACCGGGGCCGGCGGCCACATCCTGGGTGCCGTCCTGGACAAGGGCAGCCACGGGCCCTCGCTGCGCCGGCTCTCGGACGGCGGGCCGACCCATCGCAAACGCGGCCGGAGCCGTCCGCGGGCCGTCGTGGTGACCCCGCCGTCGCTGCCCGGCCCGCCGCCCCGCACCGGCCCGGCTCCGGCCGCTGGTGCGCCCACCGACGCCGACACCACCTCGCTCCACAGGTGACGGCCGTCGGCCCGCCGGCGCCACCGGCCCCCGGGCGGACCGCGGACGCCGGACGGGGTGTCACCACCACGGCCCGCGGCAGCCTGTTCGGCCTGGCGGGCTCGGCCGCGAACGCCCTGTTCGGGTTCGTCCTCGTCGCCGTCGTCACCCATGGGCTCGGGGCCCGCGGAGCCGGCGCCGTCTTCACAGGTGTCGCCGCCTTCACCATACTCAGCAATGCGCTGAAGCTGGGGGCCGATACCGCCCTGGTCCGCTTCGTCTCCCGGGACCTGGAACTCAGCGGGGGCGCCGGCGTGCCGGCCCTGCTGCGGACCGCGGTCTGGCCCACGCTGCTGGCGAGCGGTGCGGGGGCGGCGGTACTGCTGTGCTCCCCCGGCCTGGCCGGCTGGCTGCTGCCCGATCTGGACCCGGGTCAAGCCGCCGCGGTACTACGGCTGTTCGCGGCCTTCCTGCCGGTGACGACGGTGGCACTGGTGCTGCTCGGGGCCACCCGGGGGTACGGCTCGGTGGTGCCGTTCGTGGGCGTGGAGCAGATCGGCAAACCGGCGCTGCGGGTTCTGCTCGCGGTGCCGCTGGTCCTGCTCGCACCGAGCGTGGCGGGGCTGTCCGCGGCCTGGCTGGCGCCCGGGGTGCTGGGGGCGGTGGCGGCCTGGGTGTCGCTGCGCCGCTCCCGTCGTACGCATCCGGGCACGGGCCTGCCGCCGTCGCAGACCCGGGAGTTCTGGTCCTTCGCCGGGCCGCGGGCGGTGTCCTCGGTCTTCGACATCACCGCGGTGTGGATCGGCGTGATCCTGCTGTCGGTGCTGGGCACCGGCACCGAGGCCGGTATCTATACGGCGATCGGGCGGCTGATCACCGCCGGGACGCTGCTCCAGCTGGCGATCCGGCTGGCGGTGGCGCCCCAGATCAGCCGGCTGCTCGCGGGCGGCGACGCGCACGGGGCGCATCGGCTGCACCGGTTGTCGACCCGCTGGATCGCGCTCTTTTCCTGGCCCGTATTCGTGATCCTGGCGGCGTTCCCGGGGACCGTGCTGTCGCTGTTCGGCCCGGGCTTCGCCGACGGCGCGCCGGGGCTGCTGGCGCTGGCGGTGGCCTGCCTGGTCAACGTGGGTGTCGGCAATGCGCAGACGGTCATCCTGATGGCCGGACGGAGTGTCTGGAATCTGGTGGTCGCCGGCGCCGCGTTCGTGGTCCAACTGGGCAGCGGCGTATGGCTGGTGCCGCGGTACGGGGTGCTGGGGGCGGCGGTCTCCTGGGGGCTGGCGATCGTGGTGGACAACGGTGCCTCGGCGCTGCTGGCCCGCTACCGGCTGGGCTTTCGCACCGTCGACCGGGGGTATGTGTGCGCCGCTGTGATCACTCTGGTGGCGGTGGCGCTCCCGGTGTTCGCCATGCGGACGTTTTGCGGGGACCGCGTTCCGGGTGCCCTCTTGGGAATTGTTTTAGCCATTGGGGCTTTCGGCGCGGCCGTCTGGCGCTATCGTTTGCCGCTGGGGGTAGGGGAGTTCTTCGGCGCGCTACGCAAGCGCGGCTCGGAAAACTCGCGATGAACACTGGGACCATTTCCGCACAGAACGCGTCTGGTTCCCGCTTCCTATCCTGACAATTCCAATCGCGCCATGCTTCCAGGGGGGACCTGTGCGCCCAAGAAACAAATCAGCCCATCTCTTGCTCGCCGCCGCGGTGTTGGGCACCGCGTCGGCAGCGCTTGCCGCCGGTCCCGCTCAGGCCACCGGCGAGACCACCCTGACCGCCGATCCGCTGAGCACCTGGCAGACCGACGGCATCGTGTGGTCCATGGCCTATGCCAAGGGCATCGTCTACGTGGGCGGCACCTTCAGCCACATCCGGCCGCCGGGCGCCGCCCCCGGCACCCATGACCTCGCCCGCACCAACTTCGCGGCGTTCGACGCCAAGACGGGTGACCCGCTGCCGTGCGCCCCGGCGTTCACCGGCGGGACGGGCACGATCCGGGCCATGAAGGCTTCACCCGACGACTCGATGATCTACATCGGGGGCTCGTTCGGGAAGGCCGGAGGGGTGGGCCGGTCCAACACCGCCACCCTCAACACCGCCGACTGCACCATCGGTGCGGACTGGAAACCGACGGTCAGCTCGACCGTACGCGCCATCGACGTCACGCCCGACTCGGTGTACATCGGCGGCGGGTTCGGCACGGTCCAGGGGCAGACCCGCGAGCGGGTGGCCGCGCTGCGGCCGAACGGCACGCTGCTGCCGTTCAAGGCGACGATCCGCGGTTCGTCGGTCTCCAACGACCCGACACCGGCGGTCAACGCCCTCACGGTCGTGCCCAAGCTCAACAAGGTCATCATCGGCGGCCGGTTCACCTCGGTGAACGGCAGCCTGTGGGGCGTGCACGCGCTGGCCGGGCTCGATGCCACCAGCGGCAGGGTCGTCGACTCCTTCACCGGCTGGATCCCCAACCGCTCGGCGGTCAAGGCGCTCGCCAACGACGGCACCAACTTCTATGTGGGCGCCGAGGGCACCGGCGGCGGGGTCTTCGACGGCCGGATCGCCGGCCGGCTGTCGGACGGCGCGCAGCTCTGGAAGGACACCTGTCTGGGCGCCACCCAGACCGTGCTGCCGTACAAGGGCGTCCTTTACAGCGGCTCGCACGCGCACGACTGCTCCAACACCCCGGGCGGATTCACCGACATCAACAACCGCCAGCACTTCCTGGCGCAGTCGATCTCGGACAAAACGATCCTGCCGTGGTTCCCGGACACCAATGACGGGATCGGCGAGCAGATCGGCCCGCGGACGATGACCATGGCGGACGGCATCCTGTGGGCGGGCGGCGAGTTCACCACGGTCAACGACGCCCCGCAGCAGGGCCTGACCCGGTTCGCGGCGAGCCCGGACACGGGGGCGCCGCAGGTGCCGCTGCTCAGCGGCGCAAGCGGGTCCCGGGGGAAGATCACGCTGAAGTGGAAGGCCTCGTGGGACCGGGACAACGGCGTCCTGACCTACAAGATCTACCGTGACGGTGCGTATCTCACCTCGGTCAGCCAGGACTCGCGGTACTGGAACCGGCCCGACATGAGCTACACGGACACCGTGGAGCCGGGGACCCGGCACCGTTACTCGATCGAGGTCACCGACGGCACCAATGTCTCGGGACGCAACGGCCCGGTCTATGTGACGGCGAGCAACTGACCGTGTGCCGAGTGGGGGGTAAATGCCACACCGAGTAGGTTATGCGCCCGGGGTCTACGACCTTTTCCACGTCGGGCACCTGAATATTCTCCGGCACGCCAAAAGCCAGTGCGACTATCTGGTGGCCGGTGTGGTCTCGGACGAAATGGCGGCCCAGGCCAAGGGAAAGGCACCGGTCATTCCGCTCACCGAGCGGCTGGAGATAGTACGCAGTGTCCGGTTCGTGGACGCGGCGTTCGTCGAGACGGTGCCCGACAAATTGGAGACCTGGCAGCAGGTGCGGTTCGACGTCATTTTCAAGGGCGACGACTGGCGGGGCACGGCCAAGGGCGACAAGCTCGAACGGGACTTCGCGACGGTCGGGGTCGATGTGATCTATTTCCCCTACACCGTGCACACATCAAGTTCCTTGTTGCGCAAGGTGCTTGACGGGCTCGCGGATTCGGCGTGAGCTGACGCGTCGGCCCGGCACATCGTCCGGGCCGGCGCATCGGCCGGCCGCCCGGTGGAGCGTCCGTCCCGGCCCGTCAGCGGCCGGGGGCGGACAATTCGCGGTACCACTTGACCAGGAACGCCACCATGAAGAGCACATGGGCGGCGAGCAGCACGCTGTACAGCGCCACGAACACATCCCGGCTGCCGAACAGCAGGAACACCGCGCAGAAGACGCCGTAGTCGACCGGGAGCAGGGCGACCGAACGCAGTGTGGAGGCCGGTGCCGCGGGCGCCGGTGGGCCCGCCGGGTTCCGCAACCGCTCGGCGCGCTTGAGCTGTTCGGTGAGAATGCCGCCGAAGAAGACCAGCACCGCGGTGAACTGGAACGCGATGGGAAGGAACAGATACCGAGGGTCGGCGAATCCGAAGTAGCGGTAGAACGAGAGAAGTACAGCCATGTGGAGGGCCAGCATCTTCGCGCAGTCGACCACGTGGTCCAGCCACTCCCCCGCGGCACTTCCGGTTCCGGTCAGCCGGGCCAGCTGTCCATCGGCGGAATCGAGCGCGAATCCGATGACCAGCGCCGCGAAAATGCCGAGGGCCACCGCGGGCGAGGGGCGCAGCACCGCAATCATGACCACGCCGGCGAAGGTGAAAGCCCCGCTGATCATGGTGACTTGATTCGGCGTCAGTTTCATACCGTAGCCCGCGGCGGCCAGTATCCGGCCGGCCGGCCGGTTCACATAACGCGAGTACAGGGACACCCCCTTCGCGGATTTCTGGGCCGCCGACAGCTGTCTGATCGCATATCCGAACTGGCTCATATCCCCACCTGATGAATGGACCCCCGAAGGAGCAACATCATGGCAGGCAGGACCTCCCCGTCAACCGGTGGCGCCACCCGCCGGACACTGCTGGCGGGCACGGCCGCCGCACTGGCCGGCACCCTGGCCGGGTGCGATACGGCGCCTGCCGGCCGGCAGACCTCCGACGACGCCGAGGCGCCCGTGGTCACCGGCCACAAGCCCAAGGGCAGGGACGTTGTCGATGTGGTGGCGGACTGCGGCGCCAAGGGTGACGGACGCACCGACGACAGCCACGCGTTCGCCCGGGCGTACGCCTACGCGGCCGGCCGGGTGTGGGACCACATCGGCCGGACGGTGATCGACGTACCGGCCGGCACCTACCTCATCCGTGCGCCCAACGCACTGCTCAACGCCCAGCGGGGAAAGCTCAAGGCCAACGGCTTACGGTTCCGCGGGGCCGGCAAGCGCATGACCCAGCTGATCTTCGCGCCGCACCGGGCCGAGGACGCCTATCTGTGCCGCAACGAGGACAGCTGGGCCAATGTGATGTTCGAGCAGCTCGGCTTCGCCTGCGGCACCCCCGGCGCCTCGTTCTTCTACTCGTACTCGACCGGTCAGGCGCAGGACTACCGCTTCACCGAGTGCGAGTGGACCGGCGAGTGGACCTACGGGGTCGCGCTCGACGGCAGCAACACCAACTCGGAGATGCGCTGGGACGCCTGCCGGGTGGGCGGCGCGTACCGCAAGGCGTTCCTGTACTCCGGGCTGTCGCAGAACTCGCTGAGCCGCACGCAGCAGGACCAGTTCCTCAACTACTGGTTCAACGACATGAAGGTCGAGTACTCCTGGGGCAACTTCCTGGAGTTCCCCTACGGCGGCTCCATCACCTGCCGCGGCGGCTCCTACATCGTCACCGGCAGCCGCCCCGAGCACTCCCCCGACTACGGACGCACCAGCACCTTCTTCCGTTTCCCGCGCGGTCCGCACCACGACTCCGTCCAGCGCTTCCACGCCGAGGACATCCGCTTCGAGGTGCGCACCCCGGACACCGTCGTGATCGACTGCGCCTGGGACAGCGGAACGGTGCACTTCAACGACTGTGACGACACCGCGAACGCCTTCAAGCCGTTCGCCCAGGACAGCCGCCCCCATCGCTACCGCATCGGCGGGCAGGGCCCACTGGTGCGCTACGACTCGTGCCAGCTGTCCGGGCAGCACTCCTACGAGCCGGACGGCACCGGCGGAGCGGGTCCCCGGGCGCGCTACGACATGTGCCGCTTGCGCAATCACCCCCAGCAGGACTTCATCGCCGGCTCGGGCGACCGGGTGCGGTTCGTCGACTGCGTGGGGCCCTGAGCGTCCCGGGGCGGGTAGGGGCCGGCTCGAAGAGCCGGCGCCCGGCCCGCCCCGGTACGCACCGAAGCGGCCCCGACGCGCCCGAGCACCCCGATCGCCGACGGTGATCAACGGCACACGTACTGGCCAGTAGCGTTTGCGTCGTGCGGGCCTAGAGTGAGGCCCGAATGGCGCCGCCGGGCACCCGGTGGCGGCCCGTCCTGTGAGCCGACCAGGGAGACTGCATGCGCTCTCCGAAGGATTTCTTCCGCCCGCTGGCCGTCGGGGCGCCGACACCGGTACGCGAGGTACCGTTCCGGCCGTCCCGGATGATCCACTTCTTCGACCCGGGCAACGAGAAGATGGCCGCGAAGGTGCCGTCCATCGCGCCCACCGTGGACGTTCTGCTGGGCAACCTGGAGGACGCGGTCGCCGCCGACCGCAAGGAGGCGGCCAGGTCGGGCCTGGTGAAGATCGCCAAGGCCACGGACTTCGGCGACACCCAGCTGTGGACCCGGATCAACAGCCTGGACTCGCCGTGGGCGCTGGACGACCTGCTGACGCTGGTCACCGAGATCGGCGACAAGCTGGACGTCATCATGGTGCCGAAGGTGGAGGGCGCCGAGGACATCCACTACGTCGACCGGCTGCTCGCCCAGCTGGAGGCGAAGGCGCAGGTCCGGCGGCCGATCCTGGTGCACGCCATCCTGGAGACCGCGACCGGGGTCGCCAACGTCGAGGAGATCGCCGGCGCCAGCCCCCGGATGCAGGGCATTTCGCTCGGCCCCGCCGACCTTGCCGCCAGCCGCCGGATGAAGACCACCCGGGTCGGCGGCGGCCACCCCGGCTATCTGGTCCGCGAGGACCCGCACGGCACGGACGGCGCCGCCCCGCGGGCCACCTTCCAGCAGGACCTGTGGCACTACACGCTGGCGCGCATGGTCGACGCCTGTGCGGCGCACGGCATCCTGCCGTACTACGGGCCGTTCGGTGACATCAAGGACATCACGGCCTGCGAGGACCAGTTCCGCAACGCCTTCCTGCTCGGCTGTGTCGGCGCCTGGAGCCTGCACCCGGTGCAGATCGGCATCGCCAAGAAGGTCTTCTCACCCGCACCCGCCGACGTCGCCTGGGCCCGCAAGGTCATCGAGGCCATGGGCGACGGCACCGGCGCGGTGATGATCGACGGCAAGATGCAGGACGACGCGACGTACAAGCAGTGCCAGGTGGTCGTCGAGCTCGCGGAGGCTCTCGCCGCCCGCGACCCCGAACTGCGTGACGCCTACGCGGCGGCCGAATCCCGGCAGAACGAGGAGTAATACCCATGTCCGACGCGATCCTGCGACCGCGCCGCTCCGTGCTCTACATGCCCGGCGCCAATGAACGCGCCCTGGAGAAGGCCAAGTCCCTCCCCGCCGACGCACTCATCCTCGACCTGGAGGACGCCGTCGCCCCCGATGCGAAGGCCGAGGCCCGCAAGCGGGTGGCGGCCGCCGCGGCCTCGGGGGAGTACGGCTTCCGCGAGGTGACGATCCGGGTCAACGCACCGGGCACCGCCTGGCACGACGACGATCTGCGGGCCGCCGCCGAGGCCGGTCCGGACGCGGTGGTCGTGCCCAAGGTGGAGTCCGCCGACACCGTGCGCGCCGTCGAGCGTGCGCTGGAGGCCGCCGGCGCCCCGGACCGTACGGCGATCTGGGCCATGGTCGAGACGCCGCGCGCGATGCTGGACGCCCGTGCGGTGGCCGCCGCGAGCGAACGGCTCACCGTCCTGGTGATGGGCACCAACGACCTGGCCAAGGAGCTGCACGCCGAGCACGTCCCCGGCCGGGCTCCGCTGCTGACCGGGCTGTCGCTGGCGCTGCTGGCGGCGCGGGAGAGCGGCAAGGTGATCCTGGACGGCGTCTACAACGATGTGAAGGACGCCGAGGGCTTCGAGGCCGAGTGTGTGCAGGGGCGACAGTTCGGCTTCGACGGGAAGACGCTGATCCACCCGTCGCAGGTCGCACCGTGCAACCGGGTGTTCGCCCCGTCGTCGGAGCAGGTCGCCCGCGCGCAGCGGATCATCGACGCGTTCGAGGAGGCCACCCGCGAGGGACGCGGGGTGGTCACCGTCGACGGCCGGCTGATCGAGAACCTGCACGTCGAGGAGGCCCGCCGGATCCTCGCCCTCGCGGAGGCGGTCGCCGGCCGCGCATAGTCTCCTCCATCTGATCCGACGGTTCGTCAGATGCCGTCGGTGGCAGGTCAGTTGGAGGTGCCCCGGGGAGGGGGAAGGGCCGGGGGCCGACGCTGTGGTGACGTCGGCCCCCGGCCCCGATTCTCCGGGCGGGCCCTGAGGGCCGTCACGGTGAATCCTCTCATCGGACAGGGTGAATACCGGTGACGGAGGTTGCTCGGCCCTGGTGGTTCGGGGCATCCGGGATAGCAAGATCCCCGGGTACCACCCATGAGGTGCAGGAGCACACAGTGAAGAACACGGCACGCGTCCACACCGTGATCGCAGGAGCCTGCGGTCTGCTCCTGGCCGCCGGCGGGGCCCCGGCCTGGGCCGCGTCCGGCGGCGACGGGGTCTCCCACAGCACCACCGTCGCCCGCTTCGACGCCAAGTTCCACTGCGGCCACCGGGCCAGATTCTGTATCAACGGGCCGGTGCTCAGCGGGAACCCCAGGAAGGCGCAGAACGTGCATGTCGCCGGCACGGTCAGCAACAGCGGCAGCCCCACGAACACCAACGCCAACACCAACTCCGACACGGGCGGCACGACCGGAACCGCGACGAAGAGCGGCAACAACCAGCAGCACCTCGGGAGCGACGGAGAGCAGAAGCTGTGACCGCGCGCTGAACCCCCACGGGCTCCGTGTCGTCCGGGGCTCGTGGGGGCAGCCGCCGTAATGGCGCGTGCCCGGCAGACGTCGCCGGGCACGCGTGCGGCCGCTCCGGACGGTGCGGTCCGTCGGCGCCGCATCCGGGTCAGTGGTGGCCGAACAAGCCTCCGATGACCCGCTGCACGTTGTTGTTGCTGCCCGTCGCGGCGCCCGATGTGGAGTCGGCGCTGTTGGTGGAGCCGTTCGTGTTGGAGAGATTGCCGCTGTTGTTCGGGTTCCCGTGGTTGATGAAGTTGCCGCTGTGCAGGCTGTTGCCGCTGTGTACGGGCCCGTTGACACAGGCGTGGGGCGAGGCGAACACCGGCGACCTGTAGTGGATCTGGCCGAGGCGGTTGTTGCAGACCACCCCGTTGACCATGCCGGTGACGGTGCCGAGATCGGCGTCCGCCACGGCCGAGAGCAGTGAGTCGCCCGGGATGGTCGCGGCGTGCGCCGCCCCGCCGCCGAACATCATCAGCCCGCATGCCCCGACGATGGTTCCTGCCTGCACGATGCTTCTCACGTCGCTCCTCGCCTCCGCGTCCGTCCGGTGCCAGACGTATGGTGCTGCCGTCGGCGTCCCGGAACGTCGTTCAACCCGCGGGAACAAAACGCCCGCCGCCCACAATCAGCCGGGTGGCCCAACACCTCGTGCGGCCGTCCGCGCGGGTCCGGGGGGACCGCCTTTGGCCGCCCGGTGCGCCCGTCAGGTGACGCTGTGCGGATGGCAGGCCGTCGCCGAGCGGGGTGGCCAGGTCTGCGGGGCGAGGATGCCCAGGACATAGGCGCGCGCGACGAGAGCGGGTCTGGTCGGGGCGTCCAGCAGGTCCCGCAGCCGGCTGAGGTGGTAGTCGACGGTCTGCCGGGAGAGGTGCAAGGAGGTGGCGATCTCCGCGTTGCTGTGGCCGGCGGCCAGCAGGGACAGCAGGCGTATCTGAGTGGCCGTCAGCGGAGCGCGGGCCTCGTGTGCGATGCCCTGGTGGGTGACGACCGCCCAGACGCTTCTGGCCCGGTCCGCGCTCCAGCCCACCGACGTGAGATGCAGCCGGGCCCGGCGCTGGCGCCCACGGGCGTCCACGAAGAGGGCGGAGGTCTGGATCCGTCGGCTGCGGCGCGCGATCAGATCGTGCCAGCTGCGCCGCAGCCCCGTTAATTCCGGGGCGGGCGCCAGCACCGTGTGCGCCCGGCGGCCGACGAGGTCCGAGAGCCGGGTCTGCAGCAGTTCGGCGGCTGCCGCGCTGGCCTGCCGGATGCGTCCGCCCGCCGATATCAGGGCGCAGGGCAGTCCGCTGTGATCGCGCAGCGCATGCAGATTCTCCTCGGCCTCGCGGCGCTGGTGCAGGGCGCGGGTGTAGTCGCTGATGTCGATGTAGATGCCGGCGACACAGGTCTGGCCGGCTTCCAGGACGGGGAAGCGATGGCCCGCCGCCTGCCCGCTGCCGCCGTCGAAGCGGTGGTAGGTGAGGGTGTGCCGGACCGGTTTGCCGCGGGCGAGCACCTCCCGGTCCAGGGCGAGGACCTGCGCCGCGTCGTCGGGGCCGTCGACGTCGGTGACGGACCTGCCGATGATGTGTTCCGGTGTGGTGCCGTAGACGTGGGCGTAGGCGTGGTTGGTCCAGAGATAGCGCCCGTTGGCGTCACGGATGAAGGCCGCGGCGGGGGCGAGGTCGGCGAAGGCGTCGTAGCGGCGGGGGTCGGCCGGACGCGGACCGACCTCGACGGCCAGCCCGCGGGAGCGGCCCTGCCGGGGCACGCCGAGGGGCCAGTTCACGTCGAAGAGGCGGCCGTCGAACTGGGCCTGCCAATGGCTTGTTCCAGGGGGTGCGGCGGGCTCGGGGAGCTCTTTGCGCACGGTGTCGAGAAAGCGCTGGGCGGTACTGGTGTCATCGAAGGCCCCACCGCCGCTGTCGATCACCCGTAATTCGCGGTCGGCTTCCCACCAGGACACCGGAAGGTTTTCGAGCAGCGATTTCAGACTGGTCTCGTCCACGACGGGCCCCTCTGCAAGGAAGAGTTCAACGGATGCGCACGGCGCGTCATCGCCATGCGTATCCCTCAGCGTTGTGTGGCATGCCTGGTTCTCGGCCGATCTCGCGGTGGCCGGGCAACGGTGTGCCACATCGGCCGCCTTACGGCATCACGGAACCTTCACGACGAATTGACCATATCCGCAACTCTGGCGTTTGCCTGAGCGGTTGTGGCCCGATCCGGGGAACCAGGTCCCGCACGGCTGCTTCGCTTGGAGGCGGCGTGCGGACAACGTGGTCCGGGCGCCTTCAGCCGCCGATGGTTCCTGCCCGTTTGCAAATGAAGAGGAGTCGGATTTCAGTGAGCAAGGTGCTGTTCGTATATGCCAAGGGTGGACCGCCCTTGGGGTATGCCCTGTCACGGGTCGCCGCACGGTCGGCAGTGCACCTGCTGGCGCTCAGCGCGCTCCCGCCCACCGTGGCCGCGTCGGTGGACCGGCTGTGCGCCTCGTTGCTGAGCCCCTCCGAAGCGGAGCGGCGCGATCTGGTGTCCCTGATCGTCTCCCGGGCCCAGGCCGTCGGCGCGGACGCGGTCGTCACGTTCTCCGAGTACGCGGTCGTCGCGGTCGCCGAGGCCTGCGAGAAGCTCGGCCTCGCCGGAGCGGGCACCTCCTGTGCCCTCGCCCGCGACAAGCGGATGATGCGGCGCACCTGGGAGGAGCGGGGCATATCCCAGCCCCGGTTCCGGCCCGTCGCCACGGAGGGGGATCTGCGGGACGCGGCCGGCGCGCTGCGTTTCCCGCTGTTGCTGAAGGCCGCCTGGAGCGCCGGTTCCACCGCGCACCGCACCCTGCGCACGCCCGAGGAGGTGCCGGCGGCCTGGGAGCGGGCACGGGAGGTGATGGCCGAATCGGCGCAGTTGGGGTATGCCGAGCTCCATGTCGCCGGCGCCGGGGCGGACTTCCTCGTGGAGGAGATCGTGCCGGGCACCGCGGCGGACTGGTTCGACCAGGAGGGCTGGGGCGACTACGTCAGTGTCGAAGGGGTCGTCGTGGACGGCGAGTTCCGCCCGGTCTGTCTCAGCGGGCGGATGCCGACGGTGGAGCCGTTCACCGAGCGCGCCGGCATCACCCCCGCGGCGCTGCCGGACGACGCCCAGCGGCGCATCGTGGACCTGGCCCGCGAGGCCGTCGACGCGCTGGGGCTGCACACCTGCGGGACGCACACCGAGATCAAGCTCGGGGCGGACGGGCAGATGTGGGTGATCGAGACGGCGGCCCGGTTCGGCGGGGCGATGACCGTGCCGCAGATCGAGGAGGTCTTCGGCCTGGACCTCATCGGGATGCTCACCGACCACCTGCTGGGGCGTCCCGTCTCCTGGCCCGCCGAGGTCCGCACCCCGCAGGAGGCGCGCGGCGCGGCCGGCTCGCTGGTCGTCCTGGCCGTCGACGGCGCCGGTGCGGCCTGGCCGGACCAACGGGTCTGGGACTTCCCGACGGTGCGGGACGCCGTGCCGCTCAGCGTCGGCAGCCATCTGTCCGTGGTCGCGGAGAACTCGCTGCCGGACGGGGCCCCGGTGCCGGTGTACGACCCGGCCGCGGGCGCCAACACCATGGCGGCGCTGTGTCTGCTGTCCGCCACCGACCCGGAGACCGTGCTCCGCGACTTCCGGACCCTGGTGGACGCCCTGCCCCAGGTCCTGCCGCAGGTCCTGCCCACGGACGGCATCATGGAGGTGCAGTCATGACCACCACCCTCCTGCCCTCGGGCGCACCGGGGCCCGTCACCGACCGCACCGTCATCGGTGAGAACCTCTCGCTGCCGCTGTTCCGCACCCTCTCCGGCGTCCTGGCCGGCCACCCCTACCTCAAGGTCGTGGTGGACCGCACCGAGAACACCTGGCATCTGCTCGACACCGCCGTCCACCCCTTCCACGTCAACTACATCGCCACCCGGGTGCTCGGGATGGACCTGGCGGACCTGGACTCCGGGCTGGACGCCTTCAACGCCTCGGTCTACATGGATCCCGCACGGCGGTTCCTGCTGGGCGTGCTCTCCCTGCACAGCGACGAGGACACCGAGGGCCGGGAGCGGCCGTTCCTCGTGCTGGAGACGACCGAGGCCGACACCATGAACGGCCTGCTGCTGGAGGAGTTCTACACCTTCGTCCGCCACCGGGTCGACGGCCGGCTGCCGCTGCTGCTGAAGCCGGCGAACCACGGGCAGGAGCACGAACTCGCCGCGATCAGCGACGTACGGGTGCCCCGGATCCTGGGGCACGAGCTCTTCGGCAACCGCACCCGCACGCCGCTCAACGTCGGCGAGGCCGTCGGCCGGCTGCGCTACTTCCGGACCCCGGAGGAGTACGCGGCCGTGGCCGGCGAACTCGGCTGGTCCGACATCGTGGCCATGCCCTGTCTGCCGGACGACGTGCCGCGGGTGGCGGGGTTCCTCAACACCGCGCCCGGTACCCCGCTGTCGCACACCAATGTGCTGGCCTCCGGCTGGGGCATCCCCAACGCGATCGTCCGCGACCTGGACCGGCTCGTCGAGAAGGACGGTCTGGACGGCGCCTGGGTCCGCTATCGGGTGCAGGACGACGAGATCAGCCTGGTCCCGCTGGCCCATGCCCCGGCCCTGGACGCCCCGACCTGGCACCAGCAGCGCATCCGGATGGAACCGCCGCTCCTGGAGGACGTCCCCGCGCTGGCCCTGCACCGGCTGCGCCGCGCCGACCACGACCGGTACGGCACCAAGGCCGCCAACCTCGGCGAGCTCCACCACGTTCTCGACAGCCGCAGCGCCGACCTCACCGCCTTCTACGGGCAGCCGCGGCCGCCGCGCGCCCACCTCTACGGCCACCTCGCGGCCCGCCTCGGCGTCCCCGGGACGACGGTGGACGGTGAACTGCGGGCGGCTGCGGCCGACTTCGTGAGCGAGGTGATCGCGGCGCCTCAGGGGATCGCGCTCCCCTTCGCCCTCCAGCACCGCTTTCTGACGTCCTCGCCGGCCGTGCAACAGGGCCTCGGCAAGCTCAAGATGGCCCTCGAACTCGACGCCGTCGACGTGCTGGACTCGCTCTGCCTGCATTTGCAGCACCTCATCCGCAACACCCCCATGCCCGAGGACGTGACCCGGCAGATCACCCTGGCGCTGCCCGACGGCCCCGCCGCCGGCAGCCGACTGGTGATCCGCTCGTCCTCCAACGCCGAGGACCTGCCCGGGTTCTCCGCGGCCGGGGTCTACGACTCGATCACCACCGTCCACGGGGCGGAGGAACTCCTCGACGCGGTCCGGCAGGTGTGGGCCTCGCTGCTGTCGCCGCGCAGTGTGCGGCTGCGCCATCAGGCGGGCATCTCCCTCGACGACACCTACATGGGCGTGATCATCCAGCAGTACGTGCCGGCGGATCTCGGCGGTGTCCTGGTGACCTGCAATCCGACCCGGCGCGAGGACTTCCGCAACGTCTACCTCAACTGCTCCCCCGGCTCGCCGGAGACGGTCGTCGACGGCACGACGCTGCCGCTGCAGTACCTGTACAACACCGTCGAGGGCGGCGGCCGCACCGTCGCTCTGGGCTCGACCGGCCGGGACCTGCCCGACGGCACCCGGGACCGGCTGGCACAGCTGGCCCTGGCCGGACGGCTGCTCCAGTCCCACTTCAGCGACGCCGATGTGGACCATCCGCTGGACATCGAGTGGCTGATGACCGATCAGGGGGACTTCCGCCTGGTCCAGATCCGCCCCTACGCCCTGTGAGCGGCTACTTCTCCGGTCTGCGACGTGCCCGTGGGCCCCGGGCCGGCAGTCCGCCCCTGACCCCGCGGGCCCGCCGGATCATCGGGCTCAACAACGGCTTCCAGCTGCTGTTCAACCTCTTGTGGTGGATGCCGGTCTTCTACGCCTACCAGCGCGAGGCGGGCCTGAACGACGGGCAGATCTTCGGCATCCAGAGCATCTACTACGTCGCGTTCTGCCTCTTCGAGATCCCGACCGGGATGGTGGCCGACCGTATCGGCGCCCGCAACTGTCTGCGGGCCGGTGCGGTGGTGATGACCGCGGCGAACCTGGCCCCGGTCCTCTCCCCCAGCTATGCCGGATTTCTGGTGCACTTCCTGGCGATCGCGGCCGGCCGCTCGCTGACCTCCGGCGCCGCCAGCGCCTATCTGTACGACGGCCTGGCGGCCGAGGGCGCCGGGGAGCACTACCTGAAGGCCGAGGGGCAGGCGCGGGCCCTGGGGCTGGCGGCGAAGGTGCTGTGCTGGCCGCTGGTCGGTCCGCTGATGGCGCTGGCGCATCCCGCGCCGTACGTCCTCAGTGCGGCGAGCGCGGCGGGATCGCTGGTCTGCGCCGTGGTGTTGCCGCGGCAGGCCACGGCTCGTGCGGGCGACCGGGCCCGCGCCAAGGGGACACCGCGCGACGGGCTCGCCTTCCTGCGCGAGGCCACCAAGGCGCTGCGCTGTGTGTGGGCCACCCCGTGGCTCGGCCTGATCATGCTGCAGGGGGTCGCCGTCTTCACGCTCTCCCGTATCTGCCAGGTCAATCTCTTCCAGCCGATACTGCTGGACCACGGCATCCCGGAGAGCTCGCACGGCGGGGTGCTGGCCGCGATGACCGTCGCGGAGGCGGTGGCCTCGGCCCGTCCGCAGTGGCTGGGTTCACGGCTGTCGCCGGTGGCCTGGGTGTCGCTGCTCAGCCTCGCGATGGCGGCGGCGCTCGCGGGCAGCACCCTCGGCGGGCCCTGGACCGTGATCGCGCTGCTGTGTGTGTTCGCCGCGGTCACCGGCTTCGCCTATCCGCTCCAGCGCAAGCTGGTGAACGACGCGATCCCGGCGGGGGCGCCGCGGGCCACTCTGCTGTCGGTGGAGAGCATCGTGGACCGCGCGGTGTGCGCACTGGCGGCGGTGGCCGCGGGGGCCTACCTCTCGGCGGGCCGGCTGGATGCGCTGCTGTGGCACAGCGCGCTGGTGACCGGCGTGGTGATGGTCGTCCTCCAGCTGGTCCTGCGGCGGGCGGCCCGGCGACGCCGCGTCCCACCGGACACCGAGCCGGTACCGGAGCTGGTCACCACAGCAGGAAACCCCTGACCGGCACCGTCATACTGGGGACGTGCCGGGTACGGAGCCCGGGCGGTACGGCGAAGGCCTGTTCCGCCCGGAGGAGACCGGCGAGGCCGACCGCATCGATCTGGGGGCGCTCGCCTACGACGAGGTGAGCGCCGCCCGGTTGACGGCGCTGGGAGCCGGACCCGGCTGGCACTGCCTGGACGTCGGCGCGGGGACCGGCACCCTCGCCCGGTGGCTGCTGGATTCGGCCGGTGTCGAGTCGGTCCTCGCGGTGGACCGCGACACCCGCTTCCTCGCCGCCGGGGACACACCCGGGCTGTCGGCCCTGAGCGCCGACATCACCGCGCCGGACTTCGATCCCGGTCGGTTCCAGCTGGTCCATGCGCGGTTCGTCCTGATGCATCTGCGCTGCTGGCGCCGCATGGTCGCGACGCTGGCCTCCCTGGTCGCGCCCGATGGTGTGCTGGTGCTGAGCGACGCCGCGGACCTGACGAGCGCGGGCGCGCCGGCCACCCCGTACACCACGGTGATGCGCGCGATGTGGCAGGCGCTCCGGGAGACCATCGGCACGGACATCTCCTGGGTGCCGGGCTACCCCTACCTCCTGAAGGAGGAGGGACTGTGCCGGGTGGGAGCGGAGTTGCACGCTCCCCCGCTGGTGCCGGGCAGTCCCCTCAGCCGCTTCTGGGCCGACACCTGGGACCGGGCACGGGGCGCCATGCTGGCGACGGGACGGGTGGACGAGGCACAGATCGAGCGGGCCCGGCACGAGCTGGCCTCGCCCGAGGGCGCCGCCCTCTCCCCCGGGATGCTCACCGCGTGGGGGTGGCGGACCGACCGGACCGCCCCGGACCGGCATTGCTGACCGGGCCGGAGCGCTTCCGGGAGCCGCCCACGAGCCGCGGAGCCGTGCCGGCCGGGGCGCCGTCGGTGCCGGGCTCCTGCGGTGGCTTCAGCCGGCCTCGGGGAGTTGCTGGGTGGCGCAGTGGATACCGCCGCCGCCCTCGCCGAGGTGGTCGAGCGGCAGCTGGACGACCTTCCGCCCCGGGTAGAGGTCCCGGACGGTGGCCGCGGCCCTGCTGTCGGCCTTCTTGTCGCCGTAACAGGGCATGATGACGGCGCCGTTGGCCACGTAGTAGTTCACATAGCAGGCCAGGAACTCGTCCCCGTGGCGGCCGATGTGGGACGGCTCGGGCAGCTCGACGACCTCCAGTCGCTTCCCCCGGGCGTCGAGGGCCCCCTCGATGACCGTGCGGGCCTGTTCGTAGGCGGCGGTGAAGGCGTTCCGGGGGGCGCCGGCGGCCGGTGTGCTCATGACGACGACGCCCGGTTCGGCGAACCGGGCCAGCGCGTCGATGTGATAGTCCGTGATGTCCTTGCCCTTGACGCCCTTCACCCAGATCACCCTGGTGACGCCGAACAGGTCCTTGAGCGCCCGCTCGATGTCCGCGCGGGACCTGCCGCGGTTGCGGTTGTCGTTGACGAGGGAGCTCTCGGTCGCCAGCAGAGTGCCCCGGCCGTCGGTCTCCAACCCGCCGCCCTCGGCGGTGATCGGCGCCGTGATCCTGCTGATGTCCTCATGGTCGAGGACCGCGCGGGCGACGTGCCGGTCCCGGCCGTGCTCCTGCTTGCTGCCCCAGCCGTTGAAGTTGAGGTCGACGCCGGCGACCCCGTCGGGGCCGAGGACGAAGACCGGTCCGCTGTCGCGCATCCACAGGTCGTCCACCGGAATCGGGAGCACCTCCACCCCGGACCCGCACGCCCGCCCGGCCGCCGGCACGTCCCGCTCGTTGGCCAGCAGGGTCACCGGCTCGAACTCGGCGATGGCCCGTGCGATACGGGCGATGTCGTCGCGGACACCGGCCGCGGCCGGCCCCCAGATCTGCCGGGTGGGCCAGGCCATGTACGTCGCGGCGTGCGGATGGGTCTCCTCGGGCAGCCGCCGGCGGGCGGCCGTCCGCGCGGCCGCCGCGGTGACCGCGTGGTCCGTGCGCGGCGCCGACCGGGCGCCGTCCTGGCTGCCGCAGCCGGCCAGCGCGCCGCCGAGCGCGGCGGCGGCTGCCGTTTGCAGGGTCTGACGTCGTGATATCTGCACGATGAGCCTCCTGACTGAAATTTTAGTCAAACCCAGCGTAAGGCATGATCGGACCCGAGCCACAGTGGATTCCTCGCACCCGGGAGCCTTCGATGCCGGACCGCCCCACCCAGATCCTCGAAGCCGCCGCCCGGCTGATCGCCCGGCGCGGTGTGCGCGGGCTGCGCGTCGAGGAGGTTTCCGCGGAGGCCGGCGTCTCGACCGCGCTGATCTACTACCACTTCAAGGGCCGCGCCGGACTGCTGCGGCACACGCTGGAGTTCATCAACCAGCGCGCGATCCGCTACACCGACGCCGCCCTGGACACCTCCGACGCCCCGCTCACCCAACTCACCGAGATGCTGCTGCTGGAGTTCCAGGACGTCCCCAAGGTCAGGGAGAACAGCGCGGCCTGGGGTGAGCTGCGGGCCACCGCCGTCTTCGATCCGGATCTGCGGGAGTTGCTGGCCGACGCGACCCGCGAGTGGACCGACGACCTCGCCGATCTGATCCGCCGGGCCCAGGCCGCCGGAACGGCCGGTCCGGGCGCCGACCCGCAGGCGGCGGCCGAGCGACTCTCCGCGCTGGTCGAGGGGTTGAGCGAGCGCTGGCTGAGCGGCACCACCACGCTGGAGCGCGCCCATGAGCTGGTGCGCGGCGCCGTCGCGGCGGAGCTCGGGCCGGCCTGACCCGCCCGGCGCCGTCGCGGCGCGGCTCGGGCCGGGCCCGACCCACCTGCCCCGGGCCTCACCTCAGGCGTTGCCACGTCGCACGCCATAGCGGGTGAACCGACCGCTTCGGGCAAATAAACGGACATCAGCGACTGTTTTCGGTCTGATTTCGACGTGTCACTCTCTGTGTGCGGCCGCTCCCCTGCGCCCGGCGCGTGCGACAGGTTCCCACCTCACAGTGGGTGCGGCACATGACGGTCCTCCGGTGGACGCCAGGATCTGATGAAGAATTTTCTGTCTTGGTAGGGAAATCGTGAAGAAAAGCGACCGAAAGTGTGCATCAGGTTTTGACCGCTGATCGTCTGTTCAGCGATGGTCCTTCGCATGCCCGTCATACCCCGACCCGCGGCCAGCGGTCCGCTGCGCATCCGCGACTTCCGCCTTCTGCTCGCCGGCGCCGCGGCCGGACAGCTCGGCGCCCAGGTCACCCTGGTCGCCCTGCCGCTCGTCGCGGTGCTGCAGCTCAACGCCCCCGCCTTCCAGGTGGGGTTGCTCACGGCCGCCGAGACCGCAGCGTTCCTGCTGGTCGGGCTGCCGGCAGGAGCGTGGGTCGACCGGATGCGCAAGCTGCCGCTGATGATCCGGGCCGATGTGGTGCGCGCCGTGGCGATGGCCAGCATCCCGCTGGCCGGCGTCGCCGGTGTACTGACGATGGCGCAGCTCTACCTCGTCGCCCTGATCACCGGCGTGGCCACGGTGTTCTTCGACGTGGCCCACCAGAGCTACCTGCCCCAGCTGCTGCCCAAGGACCAGCTGGTCTCGGGCAACGGGGCGCTGGAGACGATCCGTTCCACGGCACAGGTGGCGGGTCCCGGGCTCGGCGGCGGTCTCGTCCAGCTGCTCGGGGCCGCCCTGGCCATCGCCGCCGACGCGGCCGGTTATGCGCTCTCCGCGCTGTTCCTGTGGGCCATCAGGCAGCCCGAGGAGCGCCCCCGGCCCGTACCGGGGGCCTCGCTGCGCAAGGACATCGGCGAGGGGCTGCGGTTCGTCTTCGGGCACCGCCTGCTGCGGGTGATCGCGTTCACCACCGGGCTGGGAAACTTCTTCACCGCGACGCTGATGGCCACCCAGTCCGTCTTCCTGGTCCGGGTGCTCGGGCTGGCGCCAGGTGCGGTCGGCCTGGTGCTGTCCGCCTCCGCGGTGGGCGGGCTGGCCGGCGCGCTGTGCGCGGGCCGGCTCGCCGCCCGGCTCGGCCAGGCCCGGCTCATCTGGCTGTCCGCCCTGGTCACCGGCCCGTTCGCGGTGCTGTGGCCGCTGTCCGGGCGGGGCGCGGGAGCCGTGCTCTTCGCGATCGGCTCCGGTGTGGTCTTCTTCGGCGCCGTGGTCTACAACGTCGCGCAGGTGAGCTTCCGTCAGGCCCTGTGCCCGCCCCGGCTGCTCGGCCGGATGAACGCCACCCTGCGGTTCCTGATGTGGGGCACCCTGCCGCTCGGGGCCCTGGCCGGCGGTGCGCTGGCCGATGCCTTCGGCGCCCGTACGGCGCTGGCGTGGTGTGCGGCCGGATTCCTGGCCGTCCCGTTGCCGCTGCTGCTCTCCCCGCTGCGCCGGATGCGGGACCTGCCCGCCACCGGCCCGGACGAGGACACCGCCCGTCCCGACTCCGCGGACGCGGCCGAAGCCGCCTCGCTCGGCTGACCCCGACAGCCGCCGGCTCTTCCCTTCCCCCTCCCCCCTTGCTCGGCAGTTCCATCCGCATCGCGCTCCGGCGATGCGCGTCCGCCACGACACAGAGGATCACGGTGCCCAGCATCACGAGCCAGTATCTGGCCCGCTTCCGGCGACTCGACACCGGGGAGGGGGCTCCCGTTCTGCTGCCCGTCACAGGTGCCCAGCGTCGCTTTGCGCTGGTGCGTGCCATGGACCCCGCCGGGCGGCCGGACCTCGTGCCGATGTTCTTCGCCTTCCCGCGCGGCACGGTGGATCCGGAGCGCCTCGCGGCGGCCGCGAACCGTCTCGCCGCCCTGCACCCCGTGCTGCGGTCCCTGCCCACCGTCGTGCGCGGCACCCCCGCGCTGCGTCTGGAGCAGCCGCAGATCCCCGTGGTCCGGCTCGCGTGCGAGCCCGGCGAGGACGCGGCCACCGTGCTGCGGCGCGCCCTGGAAGGGTGGAGCGCACCGGGCGCACCACTGCGGCTGTTCCTGGTGCCGGACGACGCGGAGGGCACCGAGGAGGTGCTCGCCGTCGTCCTGGACCACCTCGCCTGCGACGGCCGGTCGCTGGCCCGGCTTTCCGACGAACTCGGCGCCGCCTACGACCGGGGCACCGGTGCCGAGGGCCCCTCGCCCGCCGAGGCCGCGGCCGAACTGACCGCCTACCGGGACGCCGTCCTGCTCCAACTCGCCGCGGAGGAGCGCGCGGGCTCACCGGAGGCGATGGCGTACTGGGGCGAACGGCTGCGCGCGGTGCGCGAACGGTTCCCGCTGCCGCGGTCGGCGCCGCAACAATCCGGCGCGCTCCCGAGCGGCTCGGCCACCGTGCGGCTGCCCGCACCCGCCGGCGGGGTGCCGTTCCCCGACCTGCTCGACGCCTGCCGTGCGGCCGCGACGGCACTGTACGGAAGCGGTCATGTGGTGCCGGTGGGCTACCCGTGGGGCGGTCGGCCGCCCGGCGCCGCGCCGGTGCTGGGCTGCTTCCTGAACACCGTGGTGTTCCCGACCGCGACCGGGCAGGAGCCGGACGCGTCCGCGACGGCCGATGCCTGGTGGGACGACCTGGACCATGCCGCCACCCCGTTCGACGCCGTGGTGCACGCCGCCCGGGCGGCCGGTTCCGGATGGAGCGGCCGGCTCGACGGCCTGCTCACCGTGGACGACAGCCGGCGCCATCCGCCGCTGTGCCTGGGCGGGGTGACGGGCCGGGAGGTCCATATCGACGGCAGGGCGGTACGCGGCCCGTTCGCGGTCTCCGTCACCCAGGGAGCCGAGTTGCAGCTGCGCATGGTGTGGGACCGCGCGATCCTTTCCGATCCCATCGCCGAGCAAGCCTTCGCGGCACTCGCCGACGCACTGCGGAGCCCGGCCCCGACGGCCGGCTGATCCGCCCGGGGCACCGCCCCTCCTTCGCCACCTCACTCCGCCGGACCGCCGCGCAACCCGCGGACCGGTCCGCGCACACCGGCCGGGCTCGAACGGGCCCCGGCCGGAGCACACCGACCCGACAACCTCAGGGATCGCCCATGCTTCCGCTCTCCTCCTCGCAGGAGATCGTCTGGCTGCACGAGCAGGTGCAACCGGGCAGCCGCGCCTACAACTTCACCGCCGCCCTCGATCTGTGGGGCACGCTCGACGCCGACGCGCTGCGCCGCGGTCTCGCCGCCACACTCGACCGGCACGCCGGGCTGCGGCTGGAACTCGTCGCCGTCGCCGGGGCGATGCCGGGTCAGCGGGTCGCCGAGGCCTGTGCCCCGCGGCTGCGCACGGTGGACCTGAGCGGGGCGGCGGACCCGGAGGCCGCCTTCCAGGAGCTGCTGCGCACCGAGGCCGAGACGCCGCTCGACACGTATGAGGCGCCGCTGCTGCGCTGGACGCTGGTCCGGCTGGCGGACGACCGGCACCGGCTCATCCACGTCGAACACCATCTGATCCACGACGGGCACTCGTTCGCGATCCTGCTGCGGGACGTGTTCACCGTCTACCGGGGCCACGTCCTGGGCGAGCCGGTCGCGCTGCCGCCCGCGTCCTCGTACGCCGACCACGTCCGTGCCCGGTCCACCGACGAGGCGAGCGCGGAGCGGCGTGACGGGCTGGAGTTCTGGACCGGTGCACTGCGCGAGCTGTCCTACGACATGCCGCTGCCCGGCCTGACCCGGCCCGGCTCCCGGCGCCGCCACCACGGCGGTCAGCTGCGGCAGTCGATCGGTGCGGATCTGGCCGAGCGGTTGCGGGCGCACGCCAAAGCCCGTGGTCTGACGCCGTTCGCCACGCTCCTCGGGCTCTTCACCGAGCTGCTGCGCCGGCACAGCGGCCGCGCGCAGATGGTGGTGGGCACCGCGGTCGGCAACCGCCCGCGCGGATTCGAGGACGCGGTGGGCATGTTCGTCAACACCATCCCGCTCCCGCTCCGGCTGGACCCGGCCGCCCCGGCCGAGGAGTCCATGGACGAGGTGACCGACACCCTCTTCCGTGCGCTGCCGCACCAGGAGGTGCCGATCCAGGAGCTGACCCGCGCGCTCGGCCTGCACACCTCGGGCGCCGACAACCCCCTGTTCAGCGTCATGTTCAGCGCGCACGACGCCGAGCTCCCGGAGATCGAGGTCCCCGGCCTGGACATCACCCTGTTCGAGGGCTTCAACACCGGCACCACCCGGTTCGACCTGGACGTGGTGCTGCTGCCGGACGACCGGCGCGGCGTCGGCCCCCGGCACGGTGCCGCGGGCATGACGCTGGTGTGGGACTACGACGCCGACATGTTCGGCGAGGACGTGGCGAAGCTGCTCGCCGGGCGGTTCCTGGACCTGCTGCGGGCGTACCTCGACGCGCCCGGCACGGCTCTCGCGGACCTGGCGCTGCCGCCCGTACCGCCGGCCCTTCCGGCACCCGCGCCGCGGCCGTCCGGGCACGACCCGCTGGACCCCGCCACCGCCCACGACCCGTCCTTGCCCGCGCTGTTGACCGGCGCCCGCCGGCTCACCTACGGCGATCTCGACGAGCGGGTGACCTCGCTCGCGGAGCGGATGCGGGCGGCCGGAGTGACCGCAGGGCAGCCGGTGGCCGCGGTGCTGCCCCGCGGGGCCGACTCCGTCGTGACCCTGCTGGCCTGTCTTCGGACCCGGGCGGTGTACTGCCCGCTGTCGCCGTCCGACCCGCCGGCCCGGCTGGAGCTGCTGCTGGGCCGGCTGGCTCCGGCGCTGGTCCTGACCTCGGCCCAGGCCCCGGTCACCGTGCCGGACGGACTGCCGACGGCCACCGTCGACGCCGAGGTGCTGCCGGCGGCCCATGCGGCGGAGGTGGTGCCCGGTGCCGCCTACATCATTCACACCTCCGGTTCGACCGGCATCCCCAAGCCCGTCGCCGTGGGCCGCACGGCGCTGGAGAACCATCTGACCGGAGCGGCCGGGCGGTTCGGGCTGGCGCCGGGCGACCGGGTGCTGCTCTTCGCCCAGCCGTCGTTCGACGTGGCCCTCGAAGAGGTGCTGCCGTCGCTGTACGCCGGGGCGTGCCTGGTCGCCCCCGACCGTGAGGTGCCGACCGGCGCCGAGTTGGCCGCCCTCCTGGTCGCCGCCCGGGTCACCGTGGCCAATCTGCCGACCAGTTACTTCCTCGCCACCCGCGAGGAGCTGCGCCCCGCCCTGCGCGAAGGCCAGTGGGCGCCGCGGCTGCTGGTGCTCGGCGGGGAACGACTCCCGGCGGATGTACTGAGCGCCTTCCTGGCGGACACCGACAGCACCGTGCTCAACGTCTACGGCGTCACGGAGGCCGCCATCAGCTCCACCGTCCACGAGATCACCCGGGAGGGCCTCGCCGACGGTGCGGAGATCCCGCTGGGCACCGAACTGCCCGGCGAGCGGATCCACGTCCTGGACGCCCACCACCGGCCGCTTCCCGACGGCGCGGTCGGTGAACTCGCCATCGCCGGCGCCGGGTTGGCCGAGGGGTACGTCGGCAATCCCGAGGCCACCGCCGCGCGATTCCTCTCCGTGGAAGCCCTCGGCGGCGAGCGGGTCTACCTCACCGGCGACCTCGGCTACCGCGGCCGCGACGGGCTGCTGTACTTCCTGGGCCGCCGGGACCACCAGATCAAGCTGCGGGGTTACCGCATCGAGCTGGAAGAGGTCGAGGCAGCGGCGTCGGCCGCGCTCGGCGGACGGTCCTGCGCCGTGGTGCTGGACCGCGAGGCCGCCGGCGGGCCGCGGCTTGTCGGCTTCCTGGAGAGCGCCGACGAGCGTGCCCCGTGGGACGAGCAGAAGCTGCACACGGAGCTGAGCGGCCGGCTGCCGAGCGCCCTGGTACCGGGCCGCTGGGCCGTGCTGGACACCATGCCGAGGCTGGCGGGCGGCAAGCCGGACCGCACCGCGCTCACCCGCCGGGCCGCCGCGCTGGAGCCGGCCGCGCCCGTCGTGGAGAGCGGTGGCGGGCAACCGCCGGTGCCGGCCGATCCGTTGACGGCGCTGCTGGCCGAGGGCTGGTCCGTGGCGCTGGGCCACCGCCGCTTCGACGAGTCCTCGGACTTCTTCCGGTCCGGCGGCCATTCGCTGCTCGCCGCGGAGCTGGCCGCCTGGCTCGAACCGCGGCTGGGCAAACGTCCGCCGCTGCGGCTGCTCTTCCAGAACCCGGTGCTGGCCGACCAGGCCCGTGCGCTCCGCACCGTCGGCACCGCCGCCGTCCCCGCTTCCGCCGCTTCGACCCCCGTGACGGAGTCCCGATGACCCAGCCGATGACCGCCCCGGCCACCGCCCCGCACACTCCGGACGAGAAGCCGCTCAGCATCGCCCACGGCGCCGCGCCGGCCACCGGCGCCGACATCGGGGTGCTCGCCCGCTTCGAGGAGTGGGCCCGGAACACCCCGCAGGCGCCCGCGGTTCTCGACGGGCCGCACCGCTGGACGTACGGGCAGATCGCCACCGCCGCCGATGAGGTGGCCGCCGCGCTGCGCGACCGGGTGCGGCCCGGGGACCTGGTCGGCGTCTGCCTCGACCGTTCGGCCGCCCTCGTGGTGACCGCCGTCGCGCTCGCCCGGCTCGGTGCCGTGTATCTGCCGCTCGGCCCCCGCCCCGGCGAGCGCCGTACCGCCGCCGTCACCGACGACCTGAACGTCGTCGCGCTGATCGGCGACCCCGCGTTCCTGCCGCCCCGCCACCGGTCGGCCGAGCTGCGGGATCTGGCGCTGCCCGACGCGGGCACCAATGCGGCCACCCGCGTCGTGGCGGCGTTCGCCACGCCCGTCGGGGCGGCCCGTTCCGCGCCCGCCGAGGCGTTCTACGCCGTGCTGACCTCCGGCTCCACCGGCCGTCCCAAGGCGGTGGCGGTCGCCGAACCGGCGCTCGGCACCCTCCTGGACTGGTACCGCAGCACGACCGGTCTCGCCCCCGGTGACCGGCAGTCCCTGCTGATCGGCGTCGCGTTCGACCCCCATCTGATGGAGCTGTGGGCCGGGCTGACCTCCGGGGCGGCGCTGGTCCCCGCTCCGGACGAGGTCCGCTGGGACCCGATGGTGCTGGCCGACTGGTGGCGCGAGGCCGGGGTGACGGTGGGTGTCGCGCCCACCCCGATGGCCGAGCCGCTGCTGGACCGGCCCTGGCCCACCGACCTGACGCTGCGTCATCTGATGGTGGGCGGTGACCGGATGCGCCGCCGACCGGGCGCGGACGTGACCGCCACCGTCCACAATGCCTACGGGCCGGCCGAGGCCACCGTGGCCTCCACCGTGTACACCATGCAGGGGACCGACCCCGCGGCGGGCACGGACTCCGCGCCGCCGATCGGGCGCCCCCTCCCGGGCGTGACCGTGGTCGTCACCGACGCCGACGGCCGGCCGGTCCCGCAGGGCACCGAGGGCGAACTCCACATCGGCGGCAGCGGTCTGGCCCTGGGCTATCTGGATCCCGAACTGACCGCGCGCCGCTTCACCGCAGTGCCCGAGAGCCTCGGTCTGCCGGGGGTGGAGCGGCTGTACCGCACCGGGGACCGGGTACGGATGCGCGACGGCGGGCAGCTGGAGTTCCTCGGCCGGCTCGACGACCAGGTCAAGATCAGCGGTGTCCGGATCGAACCGGCCGAAGTGGAAGCCGCGTTCGAGCAGGACCCGGCGGTCCTGAGCGCCGTCGTCACCGCGCCGCGCACCGCCGACGGCCACACCCGCCTGGTGGCGTACGTCCGGCCGGCCCCCGGTGCCGCCCCCACGGCGGAGTCCCTGCTGCCCGCCCTGCGGACCTGGCTGCCCGAACAGGCCGTGCCCTCCGACGTACGGATCGTGGACGCCTTCCCCCTGGACGCCAACGGCAAGGTGGACCGCGCCGAGCTGACCCGGCAGGCGGCGGCCGCCGCCGACGCCCGCCCGGACGAGGGCACCGCCCCCGCCGCGCCGGACGCCGGCGCCACCCCCGGCGAACAGCTCCTGCTGACCGCCGTGCGCGATCTGCTGGCCCGTCCCGAGACCTCGCTGACGGACAACTTCACCGAGGCCGGCGGCACGTCGATCGTCGCCGCCCGGCTGCTGGCCGTCATCGAGAAGGAGAGCGGGGTACGGCTGCGCGCCCCCGAACTGCTCCGCCAGCCGGACCTGCGCGCCGTGGCGCGGCTCATCGACGAGCGCCGCGCCCGGCAGCAGGCGACGGGAGCCTGAGATGACCGCCCGCATCCCGTACTCCCCCGACGCCCCGAAGGAGGGCCCCGTGCTCACCGAAGGCACCCTGCCGCACGAGCGCATCCCGTCCGGTGACCGAACCGGGCCCGTCCCGGCGGCCGGCCGGCCCGCGCCCGCGGCCGGACTGGCGACCCTGGTGGCCTGGCACGCCGAACGGACCCCGCACGCCCTGGCCGTGGCGGACGGCGACACCACGCTGACCTATGCGCAGCTCGTCGCGTCGGCCCGGGCGCTCGCCGCCCATCTGCACGAGCACGGCGTGCGCCCCGGTGACACCGTGGCGCTGCTGTTGCCCCGCTCCGCCCGCACCGTGGTCGCCCAGCTCGCGCTGTGGTGGGCGGGCGCCGGGTGCGTTCCGCTCGATCCGGCCCATCCGCGGGCCCGTTCCGAGGCGCTGACCGCCGACGCGGGTGCCACGCTGACCGTCGGTGACCGCAAGCTCCTGGAATCCGCGGCGCCCGCCGGTGCCACCCTGGTGCTGCCCGGTGAACCGCTGCTCGGCGGCGACGCCCTCGCCGCGGCCGAACTCGCCCCGGACGCCACGGCGTTCACCATGTTCACCTCCGGCTCCACCGGCCGCCCCAAGGGCGTGGCCGTCCCGCACCGCGCGATCGCCGAGCTGGTCCTGGACCCGGCGTACCTCACCCTCACCGCCCGCGACCGGGTGCTCTTCCACTCGCCGATGACCTTCGACGCCTCGACCTTCGAGGTGTGGGGCGCGCTGGCCAACGGCGCCGCCGTGGTGGTGTGCACCACCGAACGGCCGTCGCTGGAGGACCTGGCGCGGCACGTGGAGCGCCACGGCGTCACCGTCGCGTTCTTCACCACCGCCCTGTTCCACCAGCTGGCCGGCCGGCGCTCCCGGATCTTCTCGCTGCTGCGGTCGGTGATCGTGGGCGGCGAGGCGCTGTCCGCGCACCACGCCGGCGAGGTGCTGCGAGCCTTCCCCTGGCTGGAACTGGTCAACGGCTACGGGCCGACGGAGGCGGCGACGTTCACCACGGCCCACCGCGTCACCGACGCCGACTGCCACGGCCAGGTGCCCATCGGCCGGCCGATCGCCGGGGCCAGCGTGCACGTGCTCGACGACGCCGGGCGGCCGGTCGCGGACGGTGCGCGCGGGGAGCTGTGGATCGGCGGCAGCCGGCTGGCACAGGGCTACACCGGGCAGCCGGAGCTGACCGCCGAGCGCTTTTGCGACCTGCCCGAGTGGGGACGTTGCTACCGCACCGGCGACCTCGTCTCGCTGCGGCCGGACGGCACTCTCGACTTCCACGGGCGCACCGACGACCAGGTGAAGATCCGCGGCTTCCGGATCGAGCCGGGCGAGATCGAACACGCCCTGCGGGAGCGGCCCGAGGTGGCCGACGCGGCCGTCACCGTGCACCACCCCGCGCCCGACGACGCCCGGCTGGCCGCGTTCGTGGTGGCCGCGCCCGGTCCGGTGCCGCGTCCCGGCGCCCTGCGCGAGGCGCTCACCGCCGTCCTGCCCGCCCATCTGGTCCCCGACGACATCCAGCTGGTCGAGGCGCTGCCGCTCACCCCCTCCGGCAAGGTCGACCGCCGCGCGCTGACGGATCTCGTCACCGACGGCGGGGCCGAGGCCCCGGCCGGGCCGCTGAGTCCGCTGGAGCAGGCCGTCGCCGAGATCTGGAGCCGGTCGCTGGGGCGTGAAGTCGCCCGTCCGGACGCCGACTTCCTCGCGCTGGGCGGTCATTCCCTGCTCGCGCTGGCCGTCACCGACGACCTCCGCGAGGACCTCGGCGTGGAGCTGACGCTCGCCGACTTCTTCGCCGCCCCGACGGTGGCGGGGCATGCCGCGCTGGTCGAGCGCGCGCTGCTCGCCGCCCACAGCGATCTGCACCCCGGCGCCCCGGAGGACACCGATGGCCACTGATTCCCCGACCGCCGCGGCGCTCCAGGAGGAGCTGCTGCGCCGGGCGCGCTCCCGCACCGCCCGCCCCGCTCCCGCCGACGAGGCCGCCCCTGCGGGTCCGACGCCGCTCTCCCATGCCCAGCGCCGGATGTGGCTGATGGACCGGCTCGGCCAGGACGGCGCCTCGTACAGCGTGCCCTTCGCCACCCGGCTGCGCGGCCCGCTCGATCTGGAGGCGCTGGCGACCGCGCTGACCTCGCTGGTACGCCGCCACGAGATTCTGCGGACCCGCTACGGGCAGCGGGACGGTGAGCCGTACCAGGAGGTGCTGCCGGCACCGGAGGCGCTCGCACCGCGCGTCGTGGAGACGGACGAGGCGGGCGCCCCCGCGCTGCTGGCCGAGGAGGCCCACCGCCCGTTCGACCTCGCCGCCGGCCCGGTGCCGCGGTCCCTGGTCCTGCGGCACGGGCCGCAGGACCACACGGTCATGCTGACGTTCCATCACATCGCCATCGACGGCCCGTCGTTGGAGACGGTGGCCGGGGAGCTGAGCCTGCTCTACACGGCCGCCGCCGAGGGCTCGGCCGCCGCTCTGCCGTCGCCGCCCCCGCAGTACGCGGACTTCGCCCGGCGCGAGCAGGCGGCCGCCGACCGGCTGGCACAGGGGCTGGGCCACTGGGCCGAGCGGCTCGACGGCGCCTCTCCGCTACCGCTGCCGCGCCCCGCGCAGCCGCCCGCCGACGCATGCGACCGGCCGGCCGGCACCCGCACCGTCCCGCTCGACCCTCAGGTGCCGGCCGCCCTGCGCGCCCTCGGCCAAGAGCACCGGGCCACCCTGTTCACCGTGGCACTCGCCGGGGCCTTCGCCGCCCTGCACCGCTTCACCGGCCGGGACGACCTGGTGATCGGCGTGGCCGGCACGCACCGGCAGGGCGCGGGCATGCGCGGCCTGGTCGGACTCTGCGTCAACACCCTCCCGGTCCGGGTGAACACCACCGGCGACCCGTCCTTCACCGCGCTCGTGGCCCGCGTACGGGACGCACTGCTCGACGCCCAGCAGGGCCGCGAGGTGCCCTTCGACCTCATCCTGGAACGGCTCGGCGCCACCGCACGTGACGCCGACGGGACACCGCTGATCCGGGTGACCGCGGATGTCCTGGGCGCGCCCACCACCCTGCAACTGCCGGGCACCGAGGGCGAGTACCTCGACGTCAGCGCCGGGGAAGCCAAGTTCGACCTGTCCTTCGGCCTGGTGGACGGCGCCGAACCGGCCGGCCTCGTCCAGTACAGCCGGACCGCACTGGACGAGGAGGCCGCGGCCGCGCTCGGCGGGCACTACGCCGCCCTGCTCACCGCGGTCGCCGCCGACCCGGGCCTGCGGCTGTCCCGCCTGCCCGGTGAGCCGCCGGCGCGCCGCGGCGAGGGCGGCGGGCACCCGGCCGAGGCACTGCTGCGGGCGCACCCCGAGGTGGCCGAGGCCGTCGTGGTCGAACCGGCGGGCGGCCCGCTGCTGGCGTACGCCGTGTTGCGGGAGATCGGCGGCCCCGCACCGGCCGTGCTGCGCTCCCATCTGCGCGCGGCACTGGCCCGGGACCTGGTGCCCGCCGCGGTGACCCTGCTGGACGCCATGCCGCGGACGGCCGCCGGCACGGTCGATGTGGCCCGGCTGCCGGGCATCCCGTCGGCCCCCGCGCCGGAAGGCGAGCGCGCCGAGGCCGTGGCCGAGGGCTTCGCCGCGCTGCTGGGGCATGCGCCCGGGCCGGACGACGACTTCTTCCTGCTCGGCGGCCACTCGCTGATCGCCGTGCAGCTCGCCGAACGGCTGCGCCAGGCGCTGAAGTTGCCGCTGACCGGCCTGGACATCATGCAGGCCCGCACCCCGCGCGCAGTCACCGCCCTGCTGGACGCGCGCGAGGCGGAGCGGGCCGCCGCGCCCTCGGCCGCCCCCTCCCGCCCGCGGCGCGCCCGCGAGGGCACGGTCCTGGTCACCGGAGGCACCGGCGGGGTCGGCGCGTTCGTCCTGCGGGAACTGGCCGCCCGGGGGCGCCCGGTGCTGGCGCTGGCCCGCCCCGAATCCGCGCACCTGGTCGCCGCGCAGGGCGTGGACGTCATCGAGGGCGATCTCACCGACCTGGACGGGCTGCGCAAGGCCGTCGACAACGCCGACGCGGTCATCCACGCGGCCTGTACCTTCACCCGGCCCGAGGTCGACGTGACGGCGATGGCAGCGATGATCGGGGCCTGGTCGCGCGGCCCGTTCGTCTTCGTCAGCAGCGTGGACGCCTACGGGCACCCCGAGGGCGAGTGGGTGGCGGAGGAGTCCGCCCCGCGCGGGCCGCTGAGCGGGTACGGCCAGGCGAAGGCCGACTGTGAGGGGCTGCTGCTGCGGGCCGCCGGTGCCGAGGGCCGGGGCGGCGCGAGCGCCGTCCGCTCCCCTCTGGTGTGGGGCGCGCACCAGCGGCTGCGGGACCAGTTGCGCTGGGGCGCCACCGGTCTGCTCTACCAGGCCGCGCGGGAGGGCCGGCCGATCGCCCTGCCGCGGCCGGGCACCGGCGGGCATGCCTGGTACGGCGCGGCCTGGGTGCACGCCGCGGCGCTGGCCCGGGCGGTGGTCTCCTGCCTGGACGCCCCCGTGCACGGTGTCGCCAACGCCATCAGCGGACATCTCGCCTGGCGGGACCTCGCCACCGAACTGACCGCACTGCTCGGCAGCGACAGCGAGATCCGGGACACCGACGAGGTCCACCCGGATCTGGACCACCGCTGGCACTACCGCTCCGGGCGGCTGGCCCCGTCCCTCGCGGCGCGGCCGGGCGAGGACTGGCGATCCGTGCTGGCCGCCATGGTCGGCCCCGAGGAGGACTGAACCGCCGCGGCGGGGCGGTGCCGCCGTGCCGCGCCGCGGGTGACAGCCGTGCCGTCACCCGCGGCGTTGCCGTATCCGGCCTCCCGCACCGGACGGATCGGCGTGCACCCCGGTCGCACGGCGCGCGGCGACACCGCCGGATCCCGCGGTAGCCGGCGCTTCACATAGTGCGAGATATTGACATAGCCAGCGCTATCTATAGCGTGGAAGGCATGAGCCCGGATGCCGACCACCCACCGAAGCGCCGCCCGACGAGAGCGGAGACCAAGGCCCGTACCCGGCGGCTGCTGCTCGACGCGGCGGCCCGGACGTATGCCCGCAAGGGATTCGCCGGCGCCTCCGTCGAGGAGGTCGCCGAGGCGGCGGGGTTCTCCATCGGCGCGGTCTACTCGAACTTCGGCAGCAAGGAGCGGCTGTTCGTCGAGCTGCTCAAGGAGCGCGCGAGCGAGCAGGTGTCCCGGGCGACGCGGATCATGGCCGACGCACAGGCCGGCGACGATCCGGTACCGGCGCTCGGCCGGCTGCTGGCGAACGCCGCCGACAAGGATCCCGACTTCGCTCCCCTCCAGGCCGAATTCTGGCTCTACGCGGTGCGCAACCCCCCGCTGATGGAGACGCTGGCCGAGGAGCTGCGCGGTCCCCGGGCCGAGCTGGAAAGCCTCATGGGCAAGGCGCTGGAGCACGTCGGGGCAGCCGGGTCCGTACCCGCCGATGCGGTGGCCACGATCGCGATGGCGCTCTTCCAGGGCCTGCTGCGCCAGCGGCGGATCGACCCGGCCAGCGTGCCGGACGAGCTGCTGGGCCAGGCGATGCAGTGGCTGCTCGCCGGTATCGCGGCGAGCGGCACCACCAGCGGCGCCCCGGGCCCCGCCCACCCGGATGCCCCCGCGGCCACGGACGACCCCGCGGCCGCCGACCGGCCCGAGGAGAACCGATGACCCAGCTCGGCACCACAACTGCCCTGCCGTCACTTCAGGACCTGCTCGACCCCCGGAACCAGGCCGACCCCTACCCCCTCTATTCCCGCTGGCGGACACAGACGCCGCTCGCGCGACTCGACGATCGACTGATGGTGCTCACCCGGTACGAGGACTGCGCCGCGGTGTTGCGCGACGGACGGTTCGGGCACCCGGAGGCCGACGATCCCCGGTTCGCCGGCCGCCGCCCGTCCCTCGATGTCCTGGTCGACGACGACGGCCGTCCCGTACGCGGCTTCCTCGGCCTGAACCCACCCGACCACACACGGATGCGGGCCCTGGTCTCCCAGGCCTTCACCCGGCGACGGGTCGAGCGTCTCGCACCGCGGATCGAAGAGCTCACCGACGAGCTGTTCACGGCGATGGAGCGCACACCGGGACCGGTCGACCTCATCGAGGGCCTGGCCACTCCCCTGCCGGTGGCGGTGATCAGCGAACTGCTCGGCGTGCCCACGGAGGACCGCCACCGGATGCTGACCTGGTCGCATGCGGTCGCGGGCGCCCTCGTCCCGGACTTCCTGCTGCCGCCCGGTGCCGCCGAACAGGAAGCGCGGGCCCGCCGCGAGTTCACCGACTATCTGCGCGAACTCGTCGTCGAGCGCCGCCGCGCACCGGGCGACGACCTGCTCTCGGCCCTGGTCACCGTGCACGACGACGGCGACGCGCTGACCGAGAACGAGCTGCTGGCCACCTGCACCCTGCTGCTGATCGCCGGTCATGAAACCACCGTCAACCTGATCGGCAACGGCACCCTCGCCCTGCTGCGCCACCCCGACCAGCTGACGCGGCTGCGCAACGACCCGGCCCTGACCGACAACGCGGTCGAGGAGCTGCTGCGCTATGACTCGCCGGTCCAGCTCACCGTCCGCTTCGCCCTGCAGGATGCCGAGGTCGCCGGGGTCCCGGTCCCCGCGGGCAGCACACTTCTGCTGCTGATCGGTGCGGCGAACCGCGACCCGGCGGCGTACGAGCACCCCGAGCGGCTGGACATCGGCCGCACGCCCCTGCGGCACCTCGCCTTCGGCCAGGGCATCCACTTCTGTCTGGGCGCTCCGCTCGCCCGCCTCGAAACACAGATCGCGCTGCGGATGCTGCTGGCCCGCGCCCCACAGGTGCGACTGGCCGGCGAGCCCGAGTGGAAGGACCACATCACGCTGCGGGGGCTGAGCCGGCTTCCGCTCTCGCTCGGCTGACGTACTTCTCCCGGCCGACCCGCTTCTCCCACGGCTGCCCCACTTCTCCCAACTGTCGTGCGGGGAGGTGTCACGAGCACCACCCCCGCCCACGCCCGGGCCCGCACCAGGGATCCGGTGTCACGAGCACCGCCGCCCCGCCCGCACCCTCACACGAGGCCCCTCGGAGGTCGCCTTGCCCACGCCCACGCGCCGCTCTCCGCACGGCCCGGCCCGAACCGGCGCCGCCACCCCGCCCAGCGGCACCACCGCGGCGTCCGACGACCCCGCCCCGAGCCCCGGCAAGGGGACCATCGCCGGGCTCTACCTCGTCGCCGGGCTCGTCATGGGCGGCGTCTGGGCCTGGAACCAGGGCTCACCGCTGTGGGAGCACGCCGTGAAGCTGCTGGTCCTCCTGTTCGTCGCCGCACCGCTGCTGCACCGCGCGCGCAGCCGCCGTGCCGCCCGGCGTCCGGCGCGACGCCTCCAGCTGTCGTTCGTCCGGCTGGCCGCCGCCAAGATCGCCCTGGTCGCCCTCGCGATCGGCGCCAGTTGGCTGCTGGAGGACTCGATGCGCCACCCCGACCTGGCCGTCGCGGCGGGGCTGACCAGCGTCATCACCGTCCTCGGGCCGCTCCTGCACCGCTACTTGCTGGTGCGGTCGCCCACCGCCGTTCCCTAGACCCTTTCCGACCCTGTACCCATCGGACAGGGCCTAGCAGGAACCGCGCACCGCGGCGCGCGCCGGACGCGGCCGCGGTGCGGCGCGGCCCCGGCCGAACGAGTTCGGTGCGCCGGGGAAAATGCCGCCCGTCGGCCTGCCCCCGCCGATTCCTCCGCTCGGCTTGCGACCATGGGCGGGCTGCCGGGACCGGGGCCCGCCGGGTGTGCGACCGCCGCCGGGGCGCGACGGATCGGTCGACCGGTACCGGCAGCCGCGGACCTTCCGCGCGCAGACCTCCGTCGCCGCAAAGGAGCCCTGTATGAACGCCAGCACGGACCTGCTCGTCGATGCCTTCGGCCGGATCCGGGAGGTCGTCGAAGACGTGGTCACCGGGCTCGACCCCGACGAACTCAGCACCCGCCCCGAGGACGACGCCAATTCCATCGGCTGGCTGGTCTGGCACCTCACCAGGATCCAGGACGACCACCTCGCCGGTGTGGCCGGCACCGAGCAGATCTGGACCTCGGACGGCTGGTACGACCGCTTCGGCCTCCCCTTCGCCGCCGACGACACCGGCTTCGCCCACTCCACCAAGGACGTGGCCGCCGTACGGGACCTGAGCGGACAGTTGTTGACGGACTATCACGGCGCGGTCCACGACAATACGGTGCAGTACCTCGCCGGGATCGACGACAAGGACATGAAGCGGGTCGTCGACCGGGCCTGGACCCCGCCCGTCACCCTGGGAGTCCGCCTGATCAGCGTGATCGCCGACGATCTGCAGCACGCCGGACAGGCGGCCTACATCCGCGGGCTGCTCGGCGTTTGAGGATCCGGGCGGGCGTCTCTCATGTGCGGTGCGGCAGCCGGTGCAGCTCCACCGAGGTGAGCCGGCCCGCGGCGATCTCCGCGGTCATATAGGTGCAGTACGGCTCCCGGCGGCGGTCGGTCGGCGAGCCCGGGTTCAGCAGGCGCAGCCGGTCGCCGGCCATGGCGTCCCAGGGGATGTGGCTGTGGCCGAAGACCAGGACGTCGAGGCCGGGGAACCGTTCGGCGCACCGGCGCTCCCGCCCCTGCGCCGGGCCCGTCTCATGCACCACGCCCAGCTGAACTCCGGCCAGTTCCGCGTATGCCACCTCGGGCAGCCGGGAGCGCAGTTCCGGGCCGTCGTTGTTGCCGTACACCGCGATCAGTCGGGCGGCCCGCTCCTCCAGCAGGTCCAGGGTCGCGGTGTCGACCCAGTCACCGGCATGCACGACGACATCCGCGCGCGGCACTTCGTCGAGCAGCTGCGGCGGCAGCGCCTTGGCGCGGCTGGGGAGATGGGTGTCGGAGACGATCAGCAGGCGCACGGGACTCTCCTCGGCAGGGCTCGTGGAGACGGCAGGTCGGTCAGTGTTCCTGGGCGGTCGGCCGCACCATGATCTCATTGATCGCCACATGCGCCGGCTGGGTGACCATGAAGGCGAGGGAGCGGGCGATGTCCTCGGCCCGCAGCCAGCTGTCCGGCGGCAGTCCGTGGGCCGACGCGGCCTGGCCGCCGCGCGTCATCTCCGTCGTGGTCATGCCCGGCTCGACCAGCCCGACCCGGACCTGACGCCCAGTCACCTCCCGGCGCAGCGCCTCGCTGAACGAGCAGACCGCATGCTTGGTGGCCGAGTAGACGCTGTTGTCCTTGCGGGGCACCCGGCCCGCGACCGAGCTGACGTTCACCAGGTCGGCCACGCCGCGCGGCCCCGCGTTCGCCGCGTGCAGCAGATGCGGGAGCGCGGCACGGGACATCCGCAGCACCGCCCTGACGTTGAGGTCGATCATCCGGTCCCAGTCCTCGGGATCGCTCTCCGCCACCGGGCCGCGCACGCCGAAGCCCGCGTTGTTCACCACGATGTCCAGCCGCCCGAAGTGGGCCACGGCCCGCTCGACCGCCTCGGCCGGCTGCGCCGCGTCGCACAGGTCGGCGGTCAGGGCCAGGGACGTAGCGCCCTGTGCGCCGAGGGACCGGGTGAGCTCCGCCAGCCGCCCGGTGCGGCGGGCGACCAGTGCGACGGAGCAGCCTTCCCGGGCGAGCGCCAGTGCGGTGGCCGCACCGATGCCGCTGGAGGCGCCGGTCACCAGCGCCACGGTGCCCGACAGCGGCCGTTGGCCGTTGCCGCCGCCCGGCGCGGAGGCGTCCCGGCGCGCGGCCGGGGTGTGCTCGCTCTCTCCGGTGCCCATAGTGCGCCCGCTCCTCCTGCTCGTTCCCGCCGGCTCCCGGCGGGCCGCATTCCGGTCCGGTGACCCGTGACATCCCGGTCCGGTGACCCGTACCCCGCCCAGAGTCCGATTTCCCGCCCCGTCCGCCATCTGCCCTGCCGCGGCCGGAATTCGGCCGCGCAGCCGCGCGATGCGGTCCGCCTGACGGTCCAGCGGGTATCACCTCCGGGAACCCCCTTCGGCTCCCGGGAGCTGCTCATGAGGCACACCCACCCCCTGCCCGGCGACATCGGACTCACCCAAATATCCGGCGTCACAGGCCGGTTGATCCGCTTCGGACAATGGATCAACGGAGACGGCTTCGCCGACTACGAACACGCCTTCCTGGTCCTGCCCGACGACCGGCTGCTGGAGGCCGAACCGGGCGGTGCCCGCATCGTGCCGCTCGACACCTACGACGGCGCCGAGGTGCGCTATGTGTGCCCGGAGCGGCTCACCGAACGTCAGCGCGCCGCTCTCTGCACCGCGGCCACCCGCTACACCGGGGTGCCGTACAGCTTCCTCGACTACCTGGCGATCGCCGCGCACCGCTTCCGTCTGCCCCTGCCGGGGCTGCGCCGCTATGTCGCCAGCACCCGGCACATGATCTGCTCCCAGCTCGTCGACCAGTGCTACGAGGACGCCGGCGTGCATCTCTTCGCCGACGGCCGCTGGCCGGGCTATGTGACGCCGATGGCGCTGTACCACCTGCTGGCCGACTGACCGGGCCCGTCCCCCTCGGCGGCCACGCGCGGCGGCGCCGCACGATTCCTCGCGCAACGCGGCGAATATCATGGTCGT
Organism: Streptomyces sioyaensis; assembly: GCF_004122735.1. Classification (GTDB taxonomy): domain Bacteria; phylum Actinomycetota; class Actinomycetes; order Streptomycetales; family Streptomycetaceae; genus Streptomyces; species Streptomyces sioyaensis. Next base: position 110,054 of record NZ_SDIF01000012.1, read on the forward strand.
CGGCAGCGCACATCGTGACGGACCGCGTGAGGGTCGAGGGGTGACGGGAAATGCAGCGGCAGCCCGTACTTGTCTATGACGGCGACTGCGCCTTCTGCACGTCCTCGGTCCGGTTCGCGGAACGATGGCTGCGTCCGCGCTGTACCGCCACGCCCTGGCAGTTCGCCGATCTCGCAGGGCTGGGCGTCACCCCCGGGCGCGCGGAGCGCGAAGTGTTGTGGGTGACGCCGGCCGGAGCGGTGCACGGTGGCGCCCAGGCCGTCGCGAAGCTGCTGCTGAGCGCGTCCGGCGGGTGGCCGCTCGTGGGAGCGCTGCTCACTCTCCCGCCGGTGCGCTGGATGGCCCACGGCCTGTACCGGCTGATCGCCCGCAACCGTCATCGGCTGCCGGGCGGCACGGCGGCCTGTGCGCTGCCCTCCTCCCGCGCCTCCCGTTAGCGGGCCGCGCAGGACCCAGCCGGACCGGACCGGACGGGCCCGGCGTGCCGAGGGCACGGCGCCCGGTGGCTCTCCGCCATCGGGCGCTCCCCCGTGCGGGGTCGGCTCAGGTGCCGGGCTTACGGCCGTAGACGTAGACGTCGTCACCGTTCTTCAGCAGCGACCAGTACTTCTTGGCGTCGCCGGTGCGCATGTTGACGCAGCCGTGCGAGCCGGGAGCCGACCAGACGCTGCCGCTGATGGAGTGGAATGCCTGGCCGCCGTCGAAGAACTGGCTGTAGGGCATGGCCACGTGATAGATCGTCGAGTAGTGGTGCAGGTTGCGCCAGTAGATCTTCTTGGCGCCGGTGCGGGTCTCGTAACCGTCGCGACCGCTGCGGATCGGCACCGGCCCGTACACCAGCTTCGAGCCGTCCTGGACCCAGCTGAGCTGGCGGGTCAGGTCGACGCAGGCTATCCGCCCCTTGGTGGTGGGGCACTTGTGCGCCTTGTTCGGGTTGCTCCCGGCCGCCTTCTGCTGCGCCACCAGGCTCATCACCCCCCAGGTGACGGGGCCCGCGTAGCCGATGTTCGGGGTGATGCCGTGGCTGGTCTGGAAGTCACGGATCGCCCGGCAGTCGGCGGCCGACTGCCGGCCGTCCACCGGAAGCCCGAGGAACCTCTCGGCCTGCTTCTGATAGGGGCCGCGGGCCGCGGTGCACGAGGACGCGGTGGCCGCCTGGGCCGTGGAGCCGAAGGCCACCGTCAGCGGGACGGTCAGCGCCGTGAAGGCGAGCGCGGCGCCCACCCGGCGACCGGCAGCGGACCGCCGCATACGCAGGTTCAGTCGTCTTTTCATGTCCCGTAGGACTGTTTGCCCGACCCGTCGGTTGCAGGCGTGACCGACCCGAAATATCTGCTGTGCCGTCCTGCGCTCCTGCCGGCGGGTACGCCCCCCGCCGTCGGCCTGGATCCGGGCGGCCGGGCTCCAGGAGGTGGTGCCGCCGGCGGACGGGAGGTCGTCCCGTCCGCCGGCGGCCGCGACGCTCAGAGCACCGCGGCGGTCTCCTCGTGCGCGTAGCTGAACCCGTCGTCGTCGAAGTAGAAGAC
>NZ_SDIF01000120.1 GCF_004122735.1 Streptomyces sioyaensis
GCCGCGGCCGGCGGCGGGGCCGAGGGGGCGGCAGACACCGCGCCTCCCGTCGACCCCGGCCCACGCACCTCGTACCCCTACCCGCACCCCAGCGCCTTACCGGATCCCGCCGCCCACGCCCACCCGTACGCCCCTGACCCGTACGCCCCCGACCCGTACCTCACCACTGCGTCCGGCGCCGACTACGTACCCGGTGCCCGGCGCCGCACGGGACTGGTCGCCGGGGCAGCGGTGGCCCTGATCGCGGTGGCCCTCGGCGGCGGCTATCTGCTCTGGGGCCACGGCGGGGATCCGGTCGACGCCCACCCGTCGGCCCGGGCCAAGGCGTCCGCCACGGGCGGCACGGCCACCGCGTCGCACACCGACGCCTCGGACGGCGTCGCGCCCGCCCCCACCCTCACCGACCTGCCCGACGGCTACCGCCTCGTCCACGACAAGAAGGGCTTCACCCTCGCGGTGCCCGGCACCTGGACGCGCAGCGAGCGCAAGACCGGGGTGTTCTACACCGCCCCGGACGACCGCGGACTGGTGCAGATCTTCGAGATCACCGATCCCGAGATCACCCCGCGCGAGGCGCTCCAGCAGGCGTCACAGGGGCTGTCCGGCAATCCCGGATACGAGGAGATAAGCCTGGAGCCGCTGGGCTTCCCGGGGCCGGGCATAGACGCCAACCAACTGGTCTACGCCTATGACAGCAAGCGTCTCGGGGTGCGGGTCAAGGTCGTCGACTGTGCCTTCACTGCCACCGACGGCCGCCAGTTCGCCGTACTCGTCCTGGGCCCCGAGGACGAGTGGCCACAGCAGGAGGGGACCCAGCAGATCGCGCTGCGGACGTTCGTTCCGCATGCCTGAGCGGTCCGCACGGCGTGCGGAACCCTGCTAGCCGGGCAGCTCCGTGCGCTCCCACCACTCGTAGACGGGCAGCGCCCCTTCGGTGGTGTCCTGCTGCCGGCCGGTGGCCCGGAAGTGCTCGTAACCGTTACGGAACGGGATCTTCAGCTCGGTCCCGGGAGGATCGATCGGCACGATCCGCTCGGGAAGCTCCTCGGGGCCGCCTTCGAGCACTGCTTTCGCCGCTGTGTCAGCCATGCCTGCATTGTCTTCCGGGCCGCCGGCCGTGGCCCCTTTGGTTCGGCAGCGCGGGTGACGGGCCGGCCGGGCGCCGGCGTGGCCGGGCGGCTCCGGGAGGGGCGAGGCATGGTCAGTCCGTGGGGAACTCTTCGGTGCGGACGGAGAAACCGGGGAACGCGTGGGTCAAATCGATCGGCTCCCCGTACTTGAGGGTGAGGTCGCTCTTGTAGTCATCGTCCTGCGGATGGGTGAAGACGCGACAACGGCCGAGGTAGGGGTCTGCGATCACGTACACCGGGATTCCGGCCGCGGCGTAGACCCGCTTCTTCGGGCCGTAATCATTTGCCGCGGTGCCTTTTGAGATGACTTCGGCGACGAACTCGACGTCCTGGTAGCGCCAGCGGCCCAGCTCGTTCTTCTCGGCGCCGTCGACCAACTTGGCAACGTCCGGGGCGAAGCCGTTCAACTCGCCGGGGAAATCGATCCGCACGTCCGACGTGACCGGGGTGTCCAGCCCGAATCGGTCCTCCAGCGCCCGCACGATCCTGCGGATGGTCTGCCAATGGACGTCACGCTGCGGTGCCATGAATACGGTCCCCCCGACGATCTCCAGCTTGTAGCCCTCGGGGACGGGCATCCGCTCCAGCCGCTTGAACAGCTCGTCCAAGCTCAGCTCATCGGGCTCTGCCATCTCGGTCCCGTCGGTCTCGATCGTTTCGGTCCGCTCAAGGCTGATGGTCATCGTGCCGCTCCTCCCCGCTGCCGCGTGGTACGGGCAGCCGCACGGTTCAACGATACGTATGTACGAACAGTCACGTACCGCACGCAAGGGTCATGCGCTCTGGGAGCTCTGGGACCCCTGCATCAACTCTTCCAGGGCCGAGATGTCCGCCGTGCGGCCCGGAGCCGGTGTCGTGGTGGAGACCGGGGTGCCGTAGTTGCTCATGAGGATCGTGGCGCTTTCGTGGTCGGCCTCGGCGGTGAGCTTGAGGGGGTAGTGCTTGCCCTCGATGGCCACGTAGAGGGTCTGGATCGCGCCGTCGGCCTTCTTGACGACGGGCAGCACGCGGGCGCCTTCGTGGGTGGTCGGCCGGCCCTTGGTGAGTGTGGGGGTCACGGAGGGTGACGGGGCGCCGGGCGGGGGCTGCTCCTCGTCGGGGCCCGCGGCCGACTTCTGGAACGCCTTGAGGTCGCAGGCCTCGGACAGGCCCCGCAGGAACGCGTCCCGGGTGGTGCCGTGCAGGTAGGTGTCCTTGTACTTCGCGGCGGCCTCGGCGCCCTTGCTGCCGGGCAGCTGGCTCTTCCAGAAGGCCGCGTCCGGTTTCATCCAGATCTGGTTCCCGCGTTTGACGAGCTCGACGCGGCCGAGCGAGCCCTTGCTGACGGCGCCGGTGCAGTTGCCGGCGCGGTCGAGGGTGAGGTCGAGTTGCGTGGGGTCGGCGCTGGTGCGGGTGCGCAGCCGCATGGACTGCGCGCCGACCAGCTGGTGGAGTGCCTCGTCGGAGATCTGCTGGGCCGACTTGTGCGCGAGGTCCCCCTCGCCGCCGTCGGAGTCGCCGGCCGCCGCGGCAAAACCCGTACCGGTGAGCCCCACGAGGAGGGCTGCACCGCAGGTCAGAGCGGCGGGGGCGGTGGCTGTGCGCCGTCTGCTGGTCATCTGACCACCTCCGGTCCCCAGGGGGACGAAGAGTCCTGGACATCGCCATGGACATACGGCTATTCAGGTTAGGTTCCAGGACATTACCCTGCACGTTGAGTGAGTCGGCTCACTTTCCATGAACGTTTGGGCATAGGTCCGGGGCTTCCGGGGAGGGGTCCTCGTTGCTGGTGACGCCAGTGGTTGCACCAGTGGGAACAATCGGTAACCGGAAGGCAGTAACGACGTGTCGTCAATCGCGACCATTCACGTAGACGGGGTGTGGCTCCCCGCCGCATCCGGCGAGACGCGGGAGGTCCTCGACCCCGCCGACGCGACGACGCTCCAGCTGGTGTCCGAGGGCGGTGCCCAGGACACCGACGCGGCCGTGGCTGCCGCCCGCCGGGCCTTCGACGAGGGTGACTGGCCCCGTACCGCGGTCGCCGAGCGCTCCGGGCTGCTGCGCCGGGTCGCCGATCTGCTCCAGCGCGACCGTGAGGTGATCGCCCTCATCGAGAGCCGCGACACCGGCAAGACGCTGGAGGAGGGCCGGGTCGACGTCGACGACGTCACCAACGCCTTCCGGTACTTCGCCGACGTGGTGATGAACGAGAGCGGCGGCCGGGTCGTCGACGCCGGTTCGCCCGATGTCCACAGCGTGGTCGTGCACGAGCCGGTCGGGGTCTGTGCCCTCATCACGCCCTGGAACTACCCGCTGCTCCAGGCCAGCTGGAAGATCGCGCCGGCCCTCGCGGCCGGCAACACTTTTGTGATCAAGCCCAGCGAGGTCACCCCGCTGTCGACGGTGCACCTGATCAAGCTGCTGGTCGAGGCCGGGCTGCCGGCCGGGGTCGCCAACATCGTCACCGGCGCGGGCCTGCCGGTCGGCCAGCGGCTGGCCGAGCACCCCGACGTCGACCTGTTCTCCTTCACCGGTGGCCTGGTCAGCGGGACGAAGGCGGGCGCGGCGGCGGTCTCCGGCGCCAAGAAGATCGCGCTGGAGCTGGGCGGCAAGAACCCGAATGTGGTGTTCGCGGACGCCTGCGCCACCGACGAGGGCTTCGACACCGCCGTCGACCAGGCGCTGAACGCGGCCTTCATCCACAGCGGGCAGGTCTGCTCGGCCGGCGCCCGGCTGATCATCGAGGAGTCGGTGCGCGACCGCTTCGTCGCCGAACTCGCCCGCCGCGCCGAGAAGATCAAGCTCGGCCGGGGCACCGAGGACGGCGTCGAGTGCGGCCCGCTGGTCTCCCAGCAGCAGCTCGACAAGGTCGAGGCCTACGTCGCCTCCGCGCTGGCCGAGGGTGCCCAGCTGCGCTGCGGCGGCGCCCGCCCCGAGCCGTCCGCCGTCCGCCCGGCCACCGGCTACTTCTACGCGCCGACCGTGCTCGACGGCTGCCACCGCGAGATGAAGGTCGTCCGTGAGGAGACCTTCGGCCCGATCCTGACGGTGGAGACCTTCGGCACCGAGGACGAGGCCGTCGCGCTCGCCAACGACACCGAGTACGGCCTGGCCGGTGCGGTCTTCTCGGGCGACACCGCGCGCGCCCGCCGGGTCGCCGCCCGGCTGCGGCACGGCACGGTCTGGATCAACGATTACCACCCCTACCTCCCGCAGGCGGAGTGGGGCGGCTTCGGCAAGTCCGGAATCGGACGGGAACTTGGTCCCACGGGTCTGGACGAGTACCGCGAGAGCAAGCACATTTACGAAAACCTCCGGCCGGAGCCGGTGCGCTGGTTCGCGGGCTGACCCCCGGGAATCACCTGGCAACACCCGCACCACGCACTTTGCAAGAAGGAGCACCCCATGCCTGTGTATGACTATGTCGTGGTCGGCGGTGGTACCGCCGGTTCCGTCATCGCCTCCCGCCTCACCGAGGATCCCGGCGTCACCGTCGCCGTCATCGAGGGCGGCCCCTCCGACCTCGACCGCGACGAGGTACTGACGCTGCGCCGCTGGCTCGGGCTGCTCGGTGGCGAGCTGGACTACGAGTACACGACCACCGAGCAGCCCCGCGGCAACTCGCACATCCTGCACAGCCGCGCCAAGGTCCTCGGCGGCTGCTCCTCCCACAACACCCTGATCTCCTTCAAGCCGCTGCCGTCCGACTGGGACGAGTGGGCGGCGGCGGGCGCGGCCGGCTGGGGCGCCAAGGAGATGGACCCGTACTTCGGCAAGCTGCGCAACAACATCGTGCGGGTGGCGAAGAAGGACCAGAACCAGATCGCCACGGACTGGATCGAGGCGACGAAGACCGCGCTCGGCGTCCCCGAGGTCGTCGGCTTCAACGACAAGCCCTTCGAGGAGGGCGTCGGCTTCTTCGACCTCTCCTACCACCCGGAGAACAACAAGCGCTCCTCCGCGTCCGTCGCCTACCTTCACCCGCACATGGAGGCCGGCGACCGCCCGAACCTCACGCTGATGCTGGAGACCTGGGCGCACAAGCTGGAGCTGGACGGCACCGCCGCCAAGGGCGTCCACGTCCGCACCAAGGACGGCGAAGAGGTCTACGTCGAGGCCGCGCGCGAGGTGCTGGTCTGCGCCGGCGCCGTCGACACCCCGCGGCTGCTGATGCACTCCGGCATCGGTCCGAAGAAGGACCTGGAGGCGCTGGGCATCGACTGCGTGCTCGACCTGCCGGGCGTCGGGGAGAACCTGCTCGACCACCCGGAGTCGGTGATCGTCTGGGAGACCGACGGGCCGATCCCGGACAACTCCGCGATGGACTCCGACGCGGGCCTGTTCGTCAAGCGGGACCCGGAGCACAAGGGCCCCGACCTGATGTTCCACTTCTACCAGATCCCGTTCACCGACAACCCCGAGCGGCTGGGCTACGAGCGCCCCGAGCACGGGGTCTCGATGACCCCCAACATCCCCAAGTCCCGCTCCCGCGGCCGTCTCTACCTCACCTCCGCCGACCCCGAGGTCAAGCCCGCGCTCGACTTCCGGTACTTCGAGCAGGACGAGAACGGGGTCGACTACGACGGCGACACCCTTGTCGACGGCATCAAGCTGGCCCGCAAGATCGCGCAGGCCGAGCCGTTCGCCAAGTGGCTCAAGCGGGAGGTCTTCCCCGGCCCCGACGTCACCGACGACGCGGAGATCAGCGAGCTGGTGCGCAAGGCGGCCCACACCGTCTACCACCCGGCCGGCACCTGCAAGATGGGCGCCGCCGATGACCAACTCGCCGTTGTCGACCCTGAGTTGAAGATCCGAGGGCTGTCCGGCATCCGTATCGCCGACGCCTCCGTCTTCCCGACGATGCCGGCCGTCAACCCGATGCTGGGCGTGCTCATGGTGGGGGAGAAGTGCGCCGACCTGCTCCATAAGGCTCCGACCCAAGGAGGTGATGCGTGATGGCTACCACCTCCGCCGGCGCATCCGAGATACCCAACGCCCGCACGCCCAAGGACGGTTCCGCCGCTCCGGAGTCCGACGGCCGTGAGGTCGTCTTCTCCGTCCGTCACCTCTGGAAGGTCTTCGGCCCCAAGGCCGACCGCATCCCCGAGGACTCCTCGGTCACCGACCTGAGCGCCCAGGAGCTGCGCGAGAAGACCGGCTGTGTGGCCGCCGTCCGGGACGTCTCCTTCGACGTCCACAAGGGCGAGGTCTTCGTCGTCATGGGGCTCTCCGGCTCCGGCAAGTCCACCCTCGTCCGGTGCCTGACCCGGCTGATCGAGCCGACCAGCGGCGAGCTGGAGATGGACGGCGAGGACGTCCGCGCCATGGACCGCACCGCGCTGCGCGAGCTGCGCCGCCGCCGGGCCGCCATGGTCTTCCAGCACTTCGGCCTGCTGCCGCACCGCAGCGTCGTCGACAACGTCGGCTACGGCCTGGAGATCCAGGGCGTCGGCAAGACGGAGCGCCGCAAGAAGGCCGGCGAGATCGTCGACAAGGTCGGCCTGGCCGGACTGGAGAAGCGCCGCCCCGGCCAGCTCTCCGGCGGTCAGCAGCAGCGCGTCGGCCTGGCCCGCGCGCTCGCCGTCGACCCCGAGGTGCTGCTCTTCGACGAGCCGTTCAGCGCGCTCGACCCGCTCATCCGCCGCGACATGCAGGAAGAGGTCGTCCGCCTGCACCGCGAGGAGGGCCGGACCATGGTCTTCATCACCCACGACCTCGCCGAGGCGCTGCGGGTCGGTGACCGGATCGCCCTGATGCGCGACGGGCAGATCGTCCAGCTCGGCACCCCCGAGGAGATCGTCGGCTCCCCGGCCGACGACTACGTCCGCGACTTCGTCCGGGACGTCCCGCGCGAGCAGGTCCTCACCGTGCGCCGCGCGATGCGCCCCGTCGAGGACGGCGAGGCCGACCAGGGCCCCGCGCTGGGCCCCGACACCCTGATCTCCGACGCCATCGAGGCGGTCGCCCGCTCCGGCGGCGCGGTCCGCATCGTCGACGACGGCCGCTGCGTGGGCATCGTCGACCACGCCTGTCTGCTGAACGTGGTCGCGCGGGTCGACGGTCCGCAGCACGGTGAGGTGGCAGCCTGATGTACGCCGCCACCACCCGCGGCGGCGCCCTGCGCGCCGTCGGCTCCAGAGCTCCCGCGGCCACCCCGCGGGCCCGGCTGCGCGCCACCCTGCTGCGCCACTGGCGCGAGGCCCAGCGCTGCGCGGCCCTGAACGTCCCGGCCGGCACCGTGAAGCGGGGGCGGGCATGAGCAACGTATCCGCACCCCCGGTTTCCGCGCGCGGCACCCTGGGCGTCGACACCCCCAAGGGTCCGGCCCAGGCCCTGCTGCAGCGCCGTGGCCTCGCCAAGCTCCTGCTGCTCGCCGTCGCCGCGGCCGTCCTCGTCCCGCTGCTGGCCGCCAAGTACGGCGCCGCCTGGCCGCACGCGCTGACCGTCGACGTCTCCGGGCCGCTCGGCAAGACCAGCGACTGGATCATCAACAACCGTGACAGCCACTGGCTGTTCGTCTACTTCCTCGGTCACCTCAGCAACGCCGTGGTGATCTCCGTCCGCGCCGTCTACCTGCTGCTGCTCGCGCTCGGCTGGACGGGTGTGACGATCGGCATGACGCTGCTCGCCTGGCGCGTGGCCGGTCTCCGCATCGCGGCAACGGCGCTGATCTCCTTCCTGGTCAGCGGCCTGCTGGGGATGTGGGTCCCGACCATGCAGACGCTCGCCCTGATGGTCGTGGCGGTGGCCGTCTCGGTCGTCGTCGGCGCGCTGCTGGGCCTGGCCGCCGGCCTGTCCGAGCGGCTGTTCCGGATCCTGCGCCCGGTGCTGGACACCATGCAGGTGCTGCCCGCCTTCGCCTACCTCCTGCCCGTGGTGCTGGTCTTCGGCATCGGCGTCCCCGCCGCGCTGCTGGCCACCGTCATCTACGCGGCCCCGCCGATGGCCCGGCTGACCGCGCTCGGTCTGCGCGGCGCCGACCCCAACGTCCTGGAAGCCGTCTCCTCGCTCGGCGCCACCGGCCGGCAGCGGCTGGTGACCGCCCGCCTCCCGCTGGCCCGCAAGGAGCTGCTGCTCGGCGTCAACCAAACGATCATGATGGCGCTGTCCATGGTCGTCATCGCCTCGATGATCGGCGCGGCCGGTCTCGGTGACCGCGTCTACCAGGCACTCGCCTCGGTCGACGTCGGCGCCGCGCTCGCCGCCGCCATCCCGATCGTGCTGCTGGCCATCGTCATGGACCGCACCACCGCGGCGGCCGGCGAACGGCTCGGCGCGGACGCCCCCGCCACCGGCCCGGCGTGGCTGCGCGGCTGGCTGCCCTGGGCAGGCGTCGCCGTGGTCACCGCCGTCTTCGCCGGTCTCGGCCGGATGAGCGGCTCGCTGGTCTGGCCGGACGCCTGGGCGCTGGACATCGCCCACCCGGTCAACCACTTCAAGGAGTGGATGGTCGACCACCTCTACTCCGGCGTTCCCGTCATCGGCGGCACCGCCGACTGGGCCGCGCACTTCACCAACTGGGTGCTCAACCCGCTGCGGGACGGCCTGACCGCGCTGCCCTGGTACGGCACGCTGCTCATCGTCGCCGCGCTGGCCTGGCTCATCGGCACCTGGCGCACCGCCGTGACCGCCGTCCTCGCGATGGCCGCGATCGGTGTGCTGGGCGTGTGGAAGCCGTCCATGAACACCCTCTCCCAGGTGCTCGCCGCCCTGGTCGTGACCCTGGTGCTGGGCTTCGGCATCGGCATCCTCGCGGCCGGCAGCAAGCGGCTGGAGTCGGTGCTGCGTCCGGTCCTGGACGTCATGCAGACCATGCCGCAGTTCGTCTACCTCATCCCGGTGGTCGCGCTGTTCGCCGTGGGCCGCGCCCCGGCCGTCGCCGCGGCCGTGGTCTACGCACTGCCCGCCGTCATCCGCATCACCACCCAGGGCCTGCGCCAGGTCGACCCGGCGGCCGTGGAATCGGCCCGTTCGCTGGGCGCCACCCGCTGGCAGATGCTGCGCCAGGTCCAGCTCCCGCTGGCCCGGCCCGCCCTGCTGCTGGCGGTCAACCAGGGCGTGGTCCTCGTCCTCGCCGTCGTCATCATCGGCGGTCTGGTCGGCGGCGGTGCCCTCGGCTACGACGTCGTCACCGGCCTCGCCACCGGCGACCTGGGCCTCGGCCTGGTCGCGGGTGTGGCGATCGTGTGCCTGGGCCTGATGCTCGACCGGGTCACCCAACCCACGGAACGCCGCACGACGGGGAAGGGAGCCTGACCATGTCCCGTAAGCGCACCATGATCATCGGGACGGCCGCGCTGGCCGGCACGGCGGTCCTCTCCCTCTCCCTGTCGGCCTGCGGCAAGGCCGACATGACCAAGCAGACCTCGCCGTTCGCCGCGGCCAAGGGCTCCAAGTCGGTCACCCTGTCCGTACAGACCTGGGTCGGCGCACAGTCCAACGTCGCGGTGGCGAAGTACCTGCTCGAACACGAGCTGGGCTACCACGTCGACACCGTCCAGGTGGACGAGATCCCCGCCTGGGACGCCCTCAGCCAGGGCCGGGTCGACGCGATCCTGGAGGACTGGGGCCACCCGGACCAGGAAAAGCGGTACGTCAAGGACAAGAAGACGATCACGGCGGCCGGCGGCAACGGTGTCACCGGCCACATCGGCTGGTACGTCCCCAAGTACTGGGCCGACAAGCACCCCGAGGTCACCGACTGGAAGAACCTCAACAAGTTCGCCGATCAGCTCCGCACCTCGGAGAGCGGCAGCAAGGGCCAGCTGATGGACGGTTCGCCGTCCTACGTCACCAACGACAAGGCGCTGGTGAAGAACCTCAAGCTCAACTATGAGGTCGTCTTCGCGGGCTCCGAGGCGGCGCAGATCACCCAGATCCAGCAGTTCGCCAAGGAGAAGAAGCCCTTCCTGACGTACTGGTACGAGCCGCAGTGGCTCTTCAACCAGGTGCCGATGGTGGAGGTCAAGCTCCCCAAGTACACCGACGCCTGCGCGGAGAAGGGCACTAAGGACCCCACGTCCATCGACTGCGCCTATCCGACCACCCCGCTCCAGAAGTTCTTCAACACCGAGTTCGCCAAGAAGGGCGGCAGCGCCGCGGCCTTCCTGAAGAACTTCCAGTGGACGAAGGACGACCAGAACGAGGTCTCCGAGAACATCGCCTCCAAGGGGCTGACCGCCGACGAGGCGGCCAAGCAATGGGTGAACAAGCACCCGGAGGTCTGGAAGAAGTGGCTCCCCAAGAAGTAGTACGGGGAGAGCATCGGGCCGCGGGCGGTCGCACCATGGGTGCGGCCGCCCGCGGCCGCGTTGGGGGCGTCCCCGCCCGCCGCGCTGCCCTCGCTCGTTCGGGTGACGGCCACGTGTTGCGGCACCGCGCCCCCACGGGCGCAGCACGCTGGGGAACCGTCGCCGAGGGAAGGCCCCCCATGCCGCTGCCGCCGAAGTGCCCCACCACCGACTGCCATGACTGGCTGTGGAAGGACACCGCCACCACCGACACCGACTGGGACAACTGGCGCTGGTGGTGCTGCCGTTGCGACAAGAAGTGGTACCCGACGGCGGAACAGCTCGCGGAGTTCCGCCACGGGGCGTCGGCCGGGGCGCCGCACTCCGCGTACCGGGACCCAAGGGCCGGGGCGGGCCGGTAGCCGGACCCCCGGCCCAAGCCCGGCCACGTCTTACGTCCGGTCCGTCCGCGCGCGGCCCGTCGTTTCCGCCCGCAGCTCCTCAGCCATCTCCCGCACCGCCGCCATCGCCCTCCACTGGAGCCCCGGCCCGAAGGTGACCCGGGCGGCACCGAGGGCGCCGAGTTCGCGGGGGGCGGGGCCGTCCGGCATGACCACGGCGTTGACGGGGAGGCCGATGGCGGTGGCCAGGCGGGCCAGTTGGGCGGGTGGGGCGGCGAAGGGGTAGACGCAGTCGGCGCCCGCCTCGGCGTACAGGCGGCCGCGACGGATCGTCTCGTCCGCGTCCGGGACACCCCGTAGATACGTGTCGATGCGGGCGTTGATGACCAGGGCGTCGCCCGCCTCGGCCCGTACCTGCGCCAGCCAGTCCGCCTGTTCCTGCGGGTCGCGGAGGGTGCCGGTGGCATGGTCGGTGTCCTCCAGGTTGCAGCCGACCGCTCCGGCGTCCGCGAGCCGGCCGACCAACTCCCGGGCGGACAGGCCGTATCCGGCCTCCACGTCCGCCGAGACCGGGACGTCCACCGCCCGTACGATCCGGGTGATGGCCGCGAACATCTCGTCGGCCGGGGTCTGCCCGTCCTCGTAGCCGAGGCTGGCGGCGACGCCGGCGCTGGGGGTGGCCAGCGCGGGGAAGCCCGCATCGGCGAAGACCCGGGCGCTGGCGGCGTCCCACGGGCCGGGCAGGACCAGCGGATCGCCCGGCTTCCGGTCGTGGTGCAGCTCCCGCAGCGTGGTGGCGCTCATAGCTCTTCTCCCGGAGGCTGGCGGACGGTGACGTTGACGCGGTTCCAGTTGTTGATGGCGACGATCACCGCGATCAGGTGGGCGAGTTCGGTCTCGTCGAAGTGGGCGGCCGCCTGTGCGTAGACCTCGTCGAGGACGAAGCCGTCGGTGAGGACGGTGATCGCCTCGGTGAGGGCGAGGGCGGCCCGCTCGCGCGCGGTGTAGAGGACGCCGGACTCCTCCCATGCGGGCAGCAGATCGATCCGCCGCGGGTCGACCCCCGACTCCCGCAGGTTCTTCACGTGCATGTCGATGCAGAACGCACACCGGTTGAGCTGTGAGGCGCGCAGCACGACCAGTTCGGCCAGTACCGGATCCCCCAGCCCCTCCTTGGCGGCCGTGGTCAGCCGGAGCTGGGCCCGGCCGAACGCGGACATCTGGCTCCAGAACTTCATGCGCTGGGTCATCGCGGTCACGCCTTCCCCGGCGTCGTGCGGGTGCTCACACCGAACCGGTTCCACGCGTTGATGGTGGTGATCAGGGCGATCAGGTGGGCGAGTTCGGTCTCGTCGAAGTGGGCTGCCGCCTGCGCGTAGACCTCGTCGGGGACGAAGCCGTCGGTGAGGACGGTGATCGCCTCGGTGAGCGCGAGCGCCGCCCGCTCCTTCGGGGTGTAGAGGTCCGGCGCCTCCGCCCAGGCGAGGAGGAGGTGCAGCCGCTCCTCGCGCTCGCCGGCCTTGCGGGCGTCGGTGAGGTGCATATCGAGGCAGAACGCGCACTTGTTGAGCTGTGAGGCGCGGATCTTGACCAGCTCGGCCAGGGCCGGGTCGACGTCCTTCCTGGCCGCCGCGTCCAGCGCGATCATGGCTCGGTAGACCTCGGGGGCACGCTGCACCCAGCGCAACTGGGGCCCGTGGTCGTGCGCCGGAGCGGTGCCGGAGGCGCCGGCCGTCGGTGTCGTGTCGGAGGCGCCGGGCGCCGGTGTCGTCGGTGCCGTTGGCGTGGTTGGCGTCGTTGGCGTCGTCATGCCTGTGACGCTACGGCGGCAATGGCACAGCTGTATGGTCCACTTCCATGGGGGATTCCTGGGCCACTTTCGGTCGTGATCTGCATCTGGACCTCGGCGGTCCCGGCGGCCTGCGGGCCGCCCTGCTGCGCGCGCTGCGCGAAGCCGTGCGGTCCGGGCGGCTGGCCCCCGGCACCCGGCTGCCGTCCTCCCGCTCCCTCTCCGCCGACCTCGGCATCGCCCGTAACACCGTCGCCGACGCCTACGCCGAGCTGGTCGCGGAGGGCTGGCTCAGCGCCCGCCAGGGCTCCGGCACCCGGGTCGCCGCAAGGGCGCTGCCGCGTACCGCGCCCACCGCCCGCCGCGCCCCCGGCCCCGCGCACCGCGCCGGCCGGCCGCGCTTCGACCTCACCGCCGGCACCCCCGACGTCGCGGCCTTCCCCCGCACCGCCTGGCTCGCCGCCGCCCGCCGCGCGCTGACCGCCGCGCCCAGCGAGGCCTTCGGCTACGGCACCTCGTCCGGATGCCCCGAACTGCGCGCCGTCCTCGCCGACTACCTGGCCCGCGCCCGCGGCGTCCGCACCGACCCCGACCACATCGTGATCTGTACCGGTTTCATGCAGGGGCTGGCCCTGCTCGGCCGCACGCTGGGCGCCGGCCGGCTGGCCACCGAGTCGTACGGCCTCGGCTTCCACCGCGAGGTGATCGCACGCGCCGGTCTGCGCACCGTGCCCCTCGGCGTCGATGAACACGGCGCCCGTACCGAGGATCTGTCCGCCCTCGACGACCTGCGGGCCGCCCTCCTCACCCCCGCCCACCAGTTCCCCACCGGCGTTCCGCTGCACCCCGACCGCCGTGCCGCCGCCGTCAACTGGGCGCGCGCCACCGGTGGTTACATCCTGGAGGACGACTACGACGGGGAGTTCCGCTACGACCGCCAGCCGGTCGGCGCGCTCCAGGGGCTGGACCCCGACCACGTCGTC
This sequence comes from Streptomyces sioyaensis, assembly GCF_004122735.1. Lineage (GTDB taxonomy): Bacteria > Actinomycetota > Actinomycetes > Streptomycetales > Streptomycetaceae > Streptomyces > Streptomyces sioyaensis. Next base: position 13,513 of record NZ_SDIF01000120.1, read on the forward strand.
TACCTGGGCACCGCGAGCAAGAGTCTGGCCCCCGCACTGCGGCTGGCCTGGATGGTGCTGCCGGACCGCCTCGTCGATCCGCTGCTCGCCGTCAAACGCACCGGCGAATGGCAGTCCGGGCAGCTGGAGCAGCTCACCCTCGCCGAGTTCATCTCCTCGGGCGCCTACGACCGGCATCTGCGCGGGATGCGGCTGCGCTACCGGCGGCGCCGCGACCAACTGGTCGCGGCGCTGGCCGAGCGGGCACCCCAGGTGCGGATCTCAGGCATCGCCGCCGGGCTCCACGCCGTACTGGAACTCCCGCCCGGTACCGAGCAGTCCATCGTCCAGGCCGCCCGCTGGCAGGGCCTCGCCGTGGAAGGCCTCAGCAGCTTCCATGACCCGGCCGCTGCGTCACCGCCCCGCGACGCCCTGGTCGTCGCCTACGGCACCCCGCCCGACCACTCCTTCACGGGCGTCCTGGACGCCCTGATCAGGGTGCTGCCGATGGGGGAGTGACGGACGAGCGGGCATGCGCCTGGCGCCCTGTTGCTGGACGGCCGCGCGCCTGCGCCCCCTCCTGCCTCCCTGCGGGACGACCGCGCGCCGGCGCCCGCTGCCGGGGAGCGGCCCCACAGCCCCGCAACCCCGCAGCCCCACGGCCCCCCGCTACAACTCCCGGACGAACGACACCCGGTCCAGCCCCGGCCCGTCGTAATCCGTCTGCACCGGCACCCCGTCGTCGTCCCGGTCGCCCGGCTCCAGACGGAAGCCCATGCGGGCGTGGTACGCGAGGGAGTCGCGGTTGTTGGGGCTGGTGATGCAGCGGACCTGACTGCGGCCGGCCTCCCCGGCCAGCGCGAAGAACCGCTCGTAGAGCGCCCTGCCGACGCCGTCCCGTTTGCCGTCCGGGCACACGCCCACGAAGTGGATGTATGCGGTCCGCGGATCCGTCTGGGACAGAAAGCCGATCAGGAACGCGTGCAGGGCCCGGTCCGGGCGCTCGACGAGAAAGCTGGTGCCGGCGAAGTGCTGCAGAAACAGCCGCGGTACCAGCAACTGCCGCTGCAGCGCGCCCGCTTCACCGCCCAGCCCGCCCCACCAGTCGGCCAGCGCCTCCTGCAGGCGCGGATGGTCCGACGGCCGGGGACGGCGCAGCGTCAGATCGCCCCGTATCGCGCCGGGCGAGGGCACCGGAGTGCTGTCGGTCATGGCGTCACCCTTCCCACCGTGGGCCGGCCCTCGTGGCCGGCTCCAGGGGACCACTGGGCCGGCGACGGTCCGGCAACGGCCCGGGCGGGCCCCGGCAACGCAATGTACCGACCGTATGTGCCCCCGTATCTTCCCCGAATCTGCCCCCGTGTGTGCCCCCGTGTGTGCCCCCAGCGCCGGTCCGCGCAATCCGTACGCCTGCGGAGTGCGCCTCGCGTGGCCCAGGTCCGCCGAGCGCTGCGCCATCCGGAGGGAACACGGGGGCGACTATGGCGCGTACGGGTGAAGAGCGCGCCTACTGGTGCCACCGGACGGTGGGTTGCTCACCTGTAGGGGGGACACGGTACGCCGCAGGCCCGGCACCGCCGGCTGCCCTCACCGCCCCCACCCTCTTACAGGAAGTTGTCGTCTCTCCGCGGCCCTTCGGGCTCGGACGGGGCGCACGGCCCGCTGCCCTCCACACAACCATTGAAGGGCCGCAACCATGGCATTGACCTTCACGTTGGCGTCCGCATCCCCGAATCCGGCGGTGTTCGGCCAGCCCGTGACCTTAACCGCAACTGTTATCCCCCTCGGGCTGGGCACACCCACCGGCACCGTCACCTTCTTCGTCTCCGGCGGGCCTACCGTGACGGCGCCGCTGGTCGGCGGCACCGCGACCGCTACCGTCAACAACGTCAATGTCGGTTTCCACACCATCACGGCGCAGTACAACGGCAGTTTCAACTTCTCCCCGTCCAGCGGTCTGGCCTCGCTGACCGTGGTGCAGGCGTCCACGACCACGACGGTCACCTCGTCCCCCGATCCCTCGAACTTCGGCCAGCCGGTCACCCTCACCGCCCATGTCGCGCCGGTCGCGCCGGGCGGAGGCACCCCCACCGGCACGGTCACCTTCGTCATCGGAGGCGGCGGGGGCGGCACCGTGACGGCACCCCTCGTCGGCGGCAACGCCACCGTCACCACCAGCACCCTCAGCGTCGGCACCCACCCCATCACCGCCACGTACAACGGCAGTGCCAACTACGCGGCGTCCTCCGGGACCGACACCCAGACCGTGCAGGGCCTGGCGCCGACGACCACGACGGTCACGTCCTCGCCCGACCCTTCGGTGTTCGGCCAGTCGGTCACCCTCACCGCCACGGTCACCTCGGTGCCCGGCCCCACCCCGACCGGCACGGTGACCTTCGTCGTCTCCGGTGGTCCGACGCTGACCGCGCCGCTTGTCGGCGGTACGGCGAGCGTGTCCACCAGCAGCCTCAGCGTCGGCTCCCACACGATCACCGCCACCTACAGCGGTGACGGCAGCCACAGCGGCTCCACCGGCACCGACACCCAACTCGTCAACAAGGCCTCGACGACCACGACGGTCACCTCGTCCCCCGACCCCTCGACCTCCGGGCAGCCGGTGACGATCACGGCCACGGTCGCGCCGGTCCCACCCGGTGCGGGCACGCCGACCGGCACGGTCACCTTCGTCATCGCCGGAGGCCCGACGCTGACGGCACCGCTCGTCGGCGGTACGGCGAGCGTGACCGTCAGCAGCCTCAGCGTCGGCTCACACGCGATCACCGCCACCTACAGCGGTGACGGCAACTTCAACGGCTCCACCGGCACCGATTCCCAGACCGTGGGCCAGTCGGCGACGACCACGACGGTCACCTCGTCCCCCGACCCCTCCACCTTCGGCCAGCCGGTGACGTTCACCGCCACGGTCGCGCCGGTGTCCCCGGGCGCGGGCACGCCGACCGGCACGGTCACCTTCGTCATCAGCGGGACCGGGGGCGGCACCCTGACGGGAACGCTCGTGGGCGGTACGGCGACCGTCACGACCAGCTCACTCGGCGCCGGCACCCACACCGTCACGGCAACCTACGGCGGCGACGCCAACTTCACCGGTTCCAGCGGCACCGACACCCAGACCGTGAACCAGTCGGCGACGACCACGACGGTCACCTCGTCCCCCGACCCCTCCACCTTCGGCCAGCCGGTGACGTTCACCGCCACCGTCGCGCCGGTGTCCCCGGGCGCGGGCACGCCGACCGGCACCGTCACCTTCGTCATCAGCGGCGGCGGGGGCGGCACCCTGACCGGGACCCTCTCCGGCGGCACGGCGACCGTCACGACCAGCTCCCTGACCGCCGGCAGCCACACCGTCACCGCGACCTACGGCGGCGACGCGAACTTCACCGGTTCCAGCGGCACCGACACCCAGACCGTGAACCAGTCGGCGACGACGACCACGGTCACCTCTTTCCCCGACCCCTCCGTGACCGGCCAGTCGGTCACCTTCACCGCTTTTGTCGGGCCGGTGGCCCCCGGCGGCGGTGTCCCGACCGGCACCGTCGCGTTCAACATCACCAACGGGGTCACCACGGTGAACCTCACCGGGACCCTGGACGGCGCCGGCGTCGCGGCCGTCAGCACCAACGGGCTGGTGACCGCGGGCGTCTACACCGTCACCGCGACCTACGCCGGTGACGCCAACTTCACCGGCTCCAGCGACACCGACACCCAGACGGTCGCCCCGGCAGCGACCACCACGTCGGTCTCCTCGTCCCCGGACCCGTCCGTGGTCGGGCAGTCGGTGACCTTCACGGCCACGGTCACCCCGGTGTCTCCGGGCGCGGGCACCCCGACCGGCACGGTCACCTTCGTCATCAGCGGCGGTCCGACGCTGACCGGCACCCTGTCCGGCGGTACGGCGACCGTCAGCACCAGCGCCCTCACCGCCGGAGTGCACACCGTCACGGCGACCTACGGCGGTGACGGCAACTTCACGGGTTCGGTCGGCACGGACACCCAGACCGTGGGTCAGGCGTCGACGACCACTGTGGTGAGCACGTCTCCGGACCCGTCGGTCTTCGGGCAGCCGGTGACGTTGACGGCCACGGTGGCGCCGGTGTCTCCCGGTGCGGGGACGCCGACCGGCACGGTGACGTTCGTGGTGACGGGTGGTCCGACGCTGACGGCGACGCTTTCGGGCGGTACGGCGAGCGTCAGCACGAGCGCCATCCCGGTCGGTACGCACACTGTCACCGCGACGTACAGCGGTGACGCCAACTTCACCGGCTCCAGCGGCTCGGACACCCAGACGGTGACGCAGGCCGCGACGACCACCTCGGTCTCCTCGTCCCCGGACCCGTCCGTGGTCGGGCAGACGGTGACCTTCACGGCCACGGTCGCCCCGGTGTCTCCGGGCGCGGGCACCCCGACCGGCACGGTCACCTTCCTCGTGACCAACGGTGTGACGACGGTGAGCCTGACCGGGACGCTGAGCGGCGGCACGGTCAGTGTCAGCACCAACGGATTGGTGACGGCCGGAAGTTACTCCGTCACGGCGACCTACGGCGGTGACGGCAACTTCACGGGTTCGGTCGGCACGGACACCCAGACCGTGGGTCAGGCGTCGACGACCACTGTGGTGAGCACGTCTCCGGACCCGTCGGTCTTCGGGCAGCCGGTGACGTTGACGGCCACGGTGGCGCCGGTCTCTCCCGGTGCGGGTACGCCGACCGGCACGGTGACGTTCGTGGTGACGGGTGGTCCGACGCTGACGGCGACGCTTTCGGGCGGTACGGCGAGCGTCAGCACGAGCGCCATCCCCGTCGGTACGCACACCGTCACCGCGACCTACGGCGGCGACGGGAACTTCACCGGCTCCAGCGGCTCGGACACCCAGACGGTGGCCCCGGCCTTGACGACCACGTCGGTCTCCTCGACTCCGGATCCGTCCGTGGTCGGGCAGACGGTGACCTTCACCGCGACCGTGGCGCCGGTGTCGCCGGGGGCGGGGACGCCGACCGGTACGGTCACCTTCCTCGTGACCAACGGTGTGACGACGGTGAGCCTGACCGGGACGCTGAGTGGCGGCACGGTCAGTGTCAGCACCAACGGCCTGGTGACGGCCGGGGTTTACACCGTCACCGCGACGTACGGCGGCGATGGCAACTTCATCGGTTCCGTCGGCTCGGACACCCAGACGGTGGCCCCGGCCTCGACGACCACGGTGGTCAGCTCGTCTCCGGATCCGTCCGTGGTCGGGCAGACGGTGACCTTCACCGCGACCGTCGCCCCGGTGCTCCCGGGTGCGGGGACGCCGACCGGTACGGTCACCTTCCTCGTCACCAACGGTGTGACGACGGTGAGCCTGACCGGGACGCTGAGTGGCGGCACCGTCAGCGTCAGCACCAACGGGCTGGTGACGGCCGGGGTTTACTCCGTTACGGCGACGTACGGCGGCGACGCGAACTTCACCGGTTCCGTCGGCTCGGACACCCAGACGGTGGCCCCGGCCTTGACGACCACGTCGGTCTCCTCGACTCCGGACCCGTCCGTGGTCGGGCAGACGGTGACCTTCACGGCTACGGTCGCTCCGGTGTCGCCGGGTGCGGGGACGCCGACCGGTACGGTCACCTTCCTCGTGACCAACGGTGTGACGACGGTGAGCCTGGTCGGGACGCTGAGTGGCGGCACGGTCAGTGTCAGCACCAACGGCCTGGTGACGGCCGGGGTTTACACCGTCACCGCGACGTACGGCGGCGATGGCAACTTCATCGGTTCCGTCGGCGCGGACACCCAGACCGTGGGCTTGTCGGCGACGACCACGACGGTCTCCACTTCTCCCGACCCGTCGGTGTTCGGTGAGTCGGTGACGTTGACGGCCACGGTCGCCCCGGTGTCTCCGGGCGCGGGTACGCCGACCGGCACGGTGACGTTCGTGGTGACGGGTGGTCCGACGCTGACGGCGACACTTTCGGGCGGTACGGCCAGTGTCAGCACGACTGCCATCCCGGTGGGCACCAGTACCGTCACGGCGACGTACGCCGGTGACGGGAACTTCACCGGCTCCAGTGGCTCGGACACGCAGACGGTGACGCCGGCCGCGACGACCACGTCGGTCTCCTCGACTCCGGACCCGTCCGTGGTCGGGCAGACGGTGACGTTCACGGCCACCGTGACGCCGGTGTCGCCGGGTGCGGGCACTCCCACGGGGACGGTCACGTTCGTCGCCACCGACGGTGTGACGACGGTGAGCCTGACCGGCACGCTCAGTGGCGGGACGGTGAGTGTCAGCACCAATGGGCTGGTGACCGCCGGGACTTACAACGTCACGGCGACGTACAGCGGTGACGGGAACTTCACCGGCTCCAGTGGTACGGACACGCAGACGGTGACGCAGGCGGCGACGACTACTGCGGTGACGACGTCTCCGGACCCGTCCGTGGTCGGGCAGACGGTGACGTTCAGCGCCACGGTCTCTCCGGTCTCTCCAGGTGCGGGGACGCCGACCGGCACGGTGACGTTCGTCGCCACCGACGGTGTGACGACGGTGAGCCTGACCGGCACGCTCAGTGGCGGGACGGTGAGTGTCAGCACCAATGGGCTGGTGACCGCCGGGACTTACAACGTCACGGCGACCTACAGCGGTGACGGCAACTTCACCGGCTCCAGTGGTACGGACACGCAGACGGTGACGCAGGCGGCGACGACTACTGCGGTGACGACGTCTCCGGACCCGTCCGTGGTCGGGCAG
>NZ_SDIF01000121.1 GCF_004122735.1 Streptomyces sioyaensis
CGAACCCGGAAGCTAAGCCTTTCAGCGCCGATGGTACTGCAGGGGGGACCCTGTGGGAGAGTAGGACGCCGCCGAACTATTATTCAGCTCCGGTCCCTGAACCTTCGTGGTTCAGGGACCGGAGCTTTTTTGTTCTGGTGTTCGGGTGATGAGCGTAACTCGACGTTCATCTCAGCTGGCCAGGATCCGTTTCATGCGGACAGTGGGAACGCTCAAGTCGGCCGGTGTACGTGCTGGTGACGAGGTCGTGGTGCCGGCCTACGGGAACGCAGAAGTGGCCCGGGCCGTGGTGGAGTTGGGCGCGGTACCGGTGTTCGCCGATGTGGACGGCGACAGCTACTGCCTCGACCCGGCCGCGGTGGCGGACGTGGTGACCGGGCGGACCGCCGCCGTCGTGGCGATCAACCGGTTCGGGCGGCAGGCGGACGCCGGCTGGATCCGTGAAGTCGGGCAGCGCCACGGCCTGTTGGTGCTGGTGGACGATGAGCCCGGGGCCCGTACGGACGGCGTGGAGCTGCGTCGGGTGCAGGCCTCGTATCTGGACGGCAAGCTGCGCGGGGTCCGGACGCCGACGCCGGCGGCGGGGCACACGTATGAGCAGTACGTGGTGCGGGTGCCGGGCAACGGACGGCCGGACCGGGATGCCTTCGCGCGGGCGTTGCGGGCCAAGGGCATTGGCTGCAAGGTGCCCGTACTGGCTCCGGTGTACCGGATGCCGGGGCTGCGACGGGACGTGTTTCTGCCGGAGACCGAGCGGGCGGTGGACGAGACGCTGGCGCTTCCGGTGCATGCGGGGATGACGCGGCGGGAGCTGCACAAGATGGTGAGCGCCTGCAATGCACTGGGCGGATTGCTGCAACCGGCCTTTTAGGCGAGTGGCGGTGGACGGTTCGAATCTGTCGCGGAGTTGGGGTAATATCTATTCCGTTGCCGCGCCCCAATAGCTCAGTCGGCAGAGCGTCTCCATGGTAAGGAGAAGGTCTACGGTTCGATTCCGTATTGGGGCTCCAGAGGACTAAGGCCTCCGCCAAATGGCGGGGGCCTTAGTCGTATTGGGTCGCGGGGTTGTGTGGTGCGTGGGGGTTGTGCGGGGATTCGGCGTGTGCCGGATATGCCGAGTCGTGGGTGCCTGGTGGTGAAGTCGGCCTGGGGGGCTGCTTCATGGGGCTGTCCGGCAGTCGGTGGTGCGGGCGAACGCACCGGTGTGAGCGGGAGACTTCGTGAGGGTTGCGGCCGGCGGGTGGTGTGCCGGCCCGCACGGCCGCTGTCCCGGTGTGGTCAGCCCGCCTGGAGTTCGGGGACGCGCATGGCGAGGATGGCCATGTCGTCGGAGGCGGGCTCGGCGGCGAAGCGTTCCACGGCGCGCAGCACGCGGGCGGCGACGGCGCCGGCCGTCAGGCCCGTACAGGAGGTCAGGACGTCGGTGAGGCCGTCGTCGCCGAGCATGCGGGTGCCCTCGCGGCGTTCGGTGACGCCGTCGGTGACGCACAGCAGGACGTCGCCGGGGTCGAGGGTGACGGTCTGTTCGTAGAGTTCGAGGTCGTCCATGACGCCCAGCAGGGGCTGGGGTTCGGCGGCCGGTTCGACCGAGCCGTCCTGGCGCAGCCGGAGCGGCAGGGGATGACCGGCGCAGACGACCTTGAGCAGGGCGCTGCCGTCGTCCTGCGGCCAGAGCTCGCCGTAAAGGAGCGTCAGAAAGCGGCTGCGGGCGCCCTCGTCGAGGATGGCGGTGTTCAGCCGCTCCAGGACGGCGGGGCCGCCGAAGCCCTCGCGGGCGAGGAGCCGGAGGGCGTGGCGCGCGAGGCCGGTGACGGCTGCCGCCTCCGGGCCCGTGCCGCAGACGTCGCCGATGGCGAAGCCGTAGGCACCGTCGCGGATCGGGAAGAGGTCGTAGAAGTCGCCGCCGACCTCGTTGCCCTCGCCGGCCGCGCGGTAGATGACCTCGACCTCCACGCCGGTGATATCGGGCAGCTCCGGGGGCAGCAGGCTGCGCTGGAGGGACTGGCTGATGGCCGTGCGCTCGGAGTAGAGGCGGGCGTTGTCCAGGGCGAGGGCGGCCCGGCGGGAGAGGTCCTCGGCGAGTTCGAGGATCTCCTGGCGGAAGTGCTCCTCGGTGGGCTTGCCGAGGGTGAGCATGCCGATGACGCGGTTGCGGGCGACGAGCGGCAGCACGACGGTCTCCCCGCCGACGGCGGAGGCGGTGGCGAGGGTGGCGCCGGGGCCCGTGGACGGGCGGGCGGAGTTACCCAGGCCCAGGCTGCGCATCGACGTCCGCAGCGCGGCGTCGTGTGCGGCGTCGCTGGGGGCGCTCCAGACGCGGGCCCCGGGGGTGGGGACCGGCTCGGGCGGATCGACCTTCATCAGCAGGGTCTTGAGGCCGTCGATGCGGTCCTCGTCCTCGTGCAGGACGTAGGACAGCTCGGGCTCGGAGGTCTGGTCGGCGACGGTGTAGACGGCGCACCAGGTGGCGAGGGTGGGGACCGTCATCTGGGCCATCAGGGCCAGCGTCTGGTCGCGGTCGAGGGTGCCGGCCAGCAGGTCGGAGGCCTCGACGAGGAAGGAGAGCGAGCCGCGGCGCAGCTTCTCCAGCTCGGTCAGGCGGGCGCGTTCGACGGCGAGGGCGATGCGGTCGGCGGCGAACTGGAGCCGTAGCGCCTCTTCGTTCGTGTACCGGCCGGCGCCCTCCGCGGCGACGCCCAGGGAGCCGGTGAGCCGCCCTTCGACCTTCAGCGGGACGGTGACGACCGAGCGCATGCCCGTGCCGCTGAGGAGCGGTACGGCGCCGGGGACGGCGGTGAGGTCCTCGTGGACGGCGGGCATCCGGGCGGAGCCGTAGCGTCCGGATCCGGCTTCCACGGGGACGCGGGCGAACCGCTGGCGGGCGGAGGGCAGGCCCGTGGAGGCACGTACCTCCAGCTCGGTCTCGTCGTCGGTGGCCAGGAGGAGGTAGGCGGCGTCGCCGTCGAGCATGTCGCGGGCGCGCTCGACGGTGCGCTGGAGCAGGCCGTCGAGGTCGTCGGGGGCCGGGGAGCCGATGAAGACCTCGAAGGGGTCGGAGGGGCGTCCCTCCGCCTGGGCGGCCTGGGTGGCGGAGTCCGGCGCGGGGGTGCGCTGGGGGCTCTGCAGGATGGCGCGCTCGTGGTCGCGCACCAGGAGGCAGACCGTGGAGGCCTCGCCGTCGGCGTCGCGGACGCGCAGGTGGGAGGCGTAGACGGGGACGACCCGGCCGTCGGCGCCCCTTATGCCGTAGGAGCCCTCCCAGCGGGAGAGCTGGAGCGCCTCGACGATGCCGGTGCCGGTGCCGGGGGTGTGCGGCCAGGCGGCGAAGTCGGTGAGCGGTTTGCCGATGACCTGCTCGGGGTCGTAGGCGAAGAGGTCCTGGGCGTCTTCGTTCCAGAAACTGATGCAGCCGCCGCGGTCGATCTGGATCACCGCGACGCGGACGCGGGTCTCGGCGACCGGGAGGGCGTCCACCGGCAGGGCCGGGCCGGCGGAGCGGGTGCCGGCGGGGCGCTCGGGGAGGTCGAGCTGGAACCACACGTGTTTTTGCGCGGCGGTGTATTCGACGCCCCAGCGGGCGGCCAGCGCGCCGCACAGCAGCAGGCCGCGGCCGCCCTCGCGGTCCGGGTGGACGACGATCTGGCCGGCGTTCTGGAGCGGGATCTCGCGCTCGGGGTAGCGGTCGGCGACGGAGACCCGTACCCCTGCGTCATTGCGCAGACACAGCACGTCGGCGGCGGTGCCGGCGTGCACCACGGCATTGGTGACCAGCTCGCTGGTCAGGACGACGGCGTCGTCGACGATGTCGGCGCAGCCCCATCCCTGGAGGGTGTCGCGGACGAAGGCACGGGCAGTGGCGACCGAGCGCCCGACCGGCTCGAATGTTGCGGCGGCCCGCGCGGTGATCACTGGTCTCCTCATGCGTGTGTCGGTGATCTGCTCCCCCATACTCGCGGCGCCCCTCCGAATACCTGTTGTGCGTGTGCCACCGGCCATGCTCGTTGGTCGGGCCGGGTGGACAGCCGTATGCCAGGTTACTTACCTTCGCCGCACCCGAGGATGCCGGTCACGTGTGTTTCCGTCCCAATCGTGCCCTGGGAGGGTGTGCGATGCTGCCGAACTGTTATGGCCTGGTTGGGCCATGGTGAAACACTGGGCACGTATCAAGAGAAAGCCCGGGTAGAACGGTCGACCCTGCGGGAGGGACACGGTGGAGTCTGGCGCAGCGGCGCGGGGCGCAAGCACGCGCGCGAAAGGCGGACGATCCCGGAGCAACGGGACGACCGAGGTGGATACGGCTGCGCTGAATCGGCTGTTGGTCGCGCTGGTCGCCATGCGGGACGGGAACTTCCGCAAGCGGCTCACGGTTTCCGGCGACGGCGTCATGTCGGAGATCGCGGCGGTCTTCAACGAGGTTGCGGACCGCAATCTGCACCTCACGGGCGAGCTGGCGCGGGTGCGCCGGGTCGTCGGCCGCGAGGGAAAGCTCACGGAACGACTGGAGGTCGGCGCCGCCGAGGGCTCCTGGGCGGCGGCCATCGACGCCTCGAATGCCCTGGTCGACGACCTCGTACGGCCTGTCTCCGAGGTGGGACGGGTGCTGTCGGCGGTCTCCGAGGGCGACCTGGAACAGCGGATGGATCTGCGGTCGCGCAGTTCGGACAGCTCTTCGGAGCACCCCCTTCGCGGTGAATTCCTGAAGGTCGGCCGCACGGTCAACGGGCTGGTGGACCAGCTCTCCGCCTTCACCGACGAGGTCACGAGAGTGGCCAGTGAGGTCGGTACGGAGGGCAAGCTCGGCGGTCAGGCTCGGGTGCGCGGAATGTCGGGTTCGTGGAAGGATCTCACGGAATCCGTCAACACCATGGCGTCCCGGCTGACGGCGCAGGTACGTGACATTGCTCTCGTCACCACCGCGGTGGCCAAGGGTGATCTGTCGCGCAAGGTGACCGTGCATGTCGCCGGCGAGATGCTGGAGCTGAAGAACACCGTCAACACGATGGTCGACCAGCTCTCCTCCTTCGCCTCCGAGGTGACGCGCGTCGCCCGCGAGGTGGGCACGGAGGGCGAACTCGGTGGTCAGGCGCAGGTCCCTGGCGTCGCCGGCGTGTGGAAGGACCTGACGGATTCGGTCAATCTCATGGCCGGCAACCTCACCGCGCAGGTGCGCGGGATCGCGCAGGTCACCACCGCCGTCGCGAACGGCGACCTGTCGCAGAAGGTCACGGTCAGTGCACGCGGTGAGGTCGCGCAACTGGCCGACACCATCAACACCATGACCGAGACGCTGCGGACCTTCGCGGACGAAGTGACGCGGGTGGCGAACGAGGTCGGCGCGGAGGGCCAGCTCGGCGGTCAGGCGCAGGTGCCGGGCGCGGCGGGCACGTGGAAGGACCTCACCGACTCCGTCAACACCGCCTTCCGCAACCTCACCGCGCAGGTGCGGGACATCGCCCAGGTGACGACGGCGGTCGCCAACGGTGACCTGTCGCAGACGGTCACCGTCGATGTGGCCGGTGAAATGCTGGAGTTGAAGAACACCGTCAATACGATGGTGGGTCAGCTCTCCTCGTTCGGCGCCGAAGTGACGCGCGTGGCACGGGAGATCGGCGTCGAGGGTGAGCTGGGCGGCCAGGCGGCGGTCCCGGGCGCGGCGGGCACGTGGAAGGACCTGACGGACTCCGTCAACACCGCCTTCCGCAACCTGACCGGGCAGGTGCGCAACATCGCCCAGGTGACGACCGCGGTGGCCAACGGTGATCTGTCGCAGAAGGTCACCGTCGACGTCTCCGGCGAGATGCTCCAGCTGAAGAACACCGTGAACACCATGGTGGACCAGCTGTCCTCGTTCGCCGACCAGGTCACGCGGATGGCCAGGGACGTGGGCACCGAGGGCCGGCTGGGCGGCCAGGCCCGGGTGGACGGCGTCAGCGGCACCTGGAAGGAACTGACCGACTCCGTCAACTTCATGGCGGGGAACCTGACCTCACAGGTGCGGCAGATCGCCCAGGTGACGACGGCGGTCGCCCGTGGTGACCTCTCCCAGAAGATCGACGTGGACGCGCGCGGCGAGATCCTGGAGCTGAAGAACACCATCAACACGATGGTCGACCAGCTCTCCGCCTTCGCCGAGCAGGTCACCCGGGTCGCCCGGGAGGTCGGTACGGACGGCAGGCTGGGCGGTCAGGCGCAGGTGCCGGGCGTCGCCGGCGTCTGGCGCGATCTGACCGACTCGGTGAACGGCATGGCCGGCAACCTGACGGCCCAGGTCCGCAATATCGCGCAGGTCGCCACGGCGGTCGCGCGCGGTGACCTGTCGCAGAAGATCGACGTGGACGCCCGGGGCGAGATCCTGGAGCTGAAGAACACCCTGAACACCATGGTCGACCAGCTCTCCTCGTTCGCGGAGCAGGTCACCCGGGTCGCCCGCGAGGTGGGCACCGAGGGCATCCTGGGCGGCCAGGCCGAGGTGCAGGGCGTCAGCGGTACGTGGAAGGACCTCACCCAGTCCGTCAACTTCATGGCGAACAACCTGACTTCGCAGGTGCGCAACATCGCCGAGGTGACGACCGCGGTGGCTCGCGGCGACCTGTCCAAGAAGATCACCGTCGATGCCAAGGGCGAGATCCTCGAACTGGTCACGACCGTCAACACGATGGTCGACCAGCTGTCGTCGTTCGCCGAGCAGGTGACCCGGGTGGCCCGTGAGGTGGGCACCGAGGGCCAGTTGGGCGGTCAGGCGCGGGTGCCGGGCGCCACCGGTATCTGGCTGGACCTCAGCGACAACGTCAACCTGATGGCCAACAACCTGACCATCCAGGTGCGCAACATCTCCCAGGTCTCGGCGGCGGTCGCCAACGGAGACCTGACCAAGAAGGTCACGGTCGAGGCGCGCGGCGAGGTCGCGCAGCTCGCCGACACGGTCAACACCATGGTCACGACGCTGTCGTCGTTCGCCGACGAGGTCACGCGGGTGGCCCGTGAGGTGGGCACCGACGGCATCCTGGGCGGCCAGGCCCGCGTCCCCGGCGTCGCCGGTACGTGGAAGGACCTCACCGAGTCCGTGAACTCGATGGCCAACAACCTGACCGGCCAGGTCCGCAACATCGCCATGGTCACCACCGCCATCGCCAAGGGCGATCTGACCAAGAAGATCGACATCGACGCGCGGGGCGAGATCCTCGCGCTGAAGACCACCATCAACACCATGGTCGACCAGCTGTCGTCCTTCGCGGAGCAGGTCACCAGAGTGGCCCGCGAGGTGGGGACGGAGGGCCAGCTGGGCGGTCAGGCGCAGGTGCGGGGCGTGGCCGGCACCTGGCGGGACCTGACCGAGTCGGTGAACGAGATGGCCGGCAACCTCACCCGTCAGGTGCGCGCCATCGCCGCGGTCGCCGCGGCGGTCACCCTCGGCGATCACAACGTGCGCATCGACGTGGACGCGGCCGGCGAGATCCTGGAGCTCCAGGACAACGTCAACACCATGATCTCCACGCTCCGTGAGACCACCCTCGCCAACGAGGAACAGGACTGGCTCAAGGGCAACCTGGCGCGGATCTCCGGTCTGATGCAGGGGCGGCGCGACCTCAAGGACGTCGCCACGCTCATCATGAGCGAGCTGTCGCCCGCGGTCTCCGCGCAGCACGGCGCGTTCTTCCTCGCGGCGCAGCCCGACAGCCGGGAGATCGGTGCGGACGGTGCCGAGGCCGGGGCGTACGAGCTGCGGCTGATGGGCTCGTACGGCTATGCCATGGGCGGGATGCCGACGACCTTCAAGCCCGGCGAGACCCTGATCGGCACGGCCGCGGAGGAGGGGCGCACCATCCTGGTGGAGAACGTCCCGTCCGGCTATCTCAAGATCGCCTCCGGGCTGGGCGAGGCGCCGCCGGCCAATGTGATCGTGCTGCCGGTGCTGTTCGAGGACAAGGTGCTCGGCGTGATCGAGCTGGCGTCCTTCCAGCCGTTCACCCAGATCCAGAAGGACTTCCTCAGCCAGATCGCCGAGATGATCGCGACGAGCGTCAACACCATCTCGGTCAATACCAAGACCGAGGTGCTGCTCAAGCAGTCGCAGGAGCTGACCGAGCAGCTGCGCGAGCGCTCCGCGGAGCTGGAGAGCCGGCAGCGGGCCCTGGAGCTGTCGAACTCGGAGCTGGAAGAGAAGGCCGAGCAGCTGCGGGCGCAGAACCGCGACATCGAGGTGAAGAACACCGAGATCGAGGAGGCGCGGCAGGTCCTGGAGGAGCGCGCCGAGCAGCTCGCGGTCTCGATGCGCTACAAGTCGGAGTTCCTGGCGAACATGTCGCACGAGTTGCGGACGCCGCTGAACTCCCTGCTGATTCTGGCCAAGTTGCTGGCCGACAACGCCGAGGGGAATCTCTCCCCCAAGCAGGTCGAATTCGCCGAAACCATCCATGGCGCCGGCAGCGACCTGCTCCAGCTGATCAACGACATCCTGGACCTGTCCAAGGTCGAGGCCGGCAAGATGGACGTCAGCCCGACGCGGATCGCGCTGGTCCAGCTCGTCGACTACGTGGAGGCCACCTTCCGGCCGCTGACCGCCGAGAAGGGACTCGACTTCTCCGTACGGGTCTCCCCGGAGCTGCCGGCCACGCTGCACACCGACGAGCAGCGGCTGCTGCAGGTGCTGCGCAATCTGCTGTCCAACGCGGTGAAGTTCACCGACAGCGGCGCCGTCGAGCTGGTGATCCGGCCGGCCGGTGCGGACGTCCCGGTGGCCATCAGGGAACAGCTGCTGGAACACGGTTCGCTGCGCGATCCGGATGCGGACATGATCGCCTTCTCGGTCACCGACACCGGCATCGGCATCGCGTCCAGCAAGATGCGGGTCATCTTCGAGGCGTTCAAACAGGCCGACGGCACGACCAGCCGCAAGTACGGCGGTACGGGCCTGGGCCTGTCCATCAGCCGGGAGATCGCCCGGCTGCTGGGCGGCGAGATCCATGCCGCGAGCGAGCCCAACCGCGGTTCCACCTTCACGCTCTACCTGCCGCACAACCCCGGCGGGCTGCCGCCGCAGGGCTACCCGCAGCTGGTGGCCGGCGGGATCGCGATGGACGCGGAGGCGCGCGAGACGGAGGTCGGACGGCAGGAGGCCGAGGAGCAGCAGGAGTTCGAGCAGGGCTCCGGCGGCAGTCTCAACCGGCGCCGCCGCCGGGCGGTTTCGGGGCCCCAGCGCCGCTTCGAGCTGCCGGGCCGGCCGGCGGCTCCGGCTCCGGCTCCGCCGGTGCCACCGACGCCTCCGGCGCCGCCG
Source organism: Streptomyces sioyaensis (assembly GCF_004122735.1). Taxonomy (GTDB): domain Bacteria; phylum Actinomycetota; class Actinomycetes; order Streptomycetales; family Streptomycetaceae; genus Streptomyces; species Streptomyces sioyaensis. The sequence continues at coordinate 9,275 of NZ_SDIF01000121.1, forward strand.
CAGCCCGTCGCCCAGCAGCCGGCCGAAGAGCCCTGGCTCGGCAACGGCCAGGACCTGGTGGACCCGGCCTTCCAGGGCGGCTTCCACGGCGAGAAGGTGCTGATCGTCGACGACGACATCCGGAACGTCTTCGCCCTCACCAGCGTCCTGGAGCAGCACGGTCTTTCGGTGCTGTACGCGGAGAACGGGCGCGAGGGCATCGAGGTGCTGGAGCAGCACGACGACATCGTCCTGGTGCTGATGGACATCATGATGCCGGAGATGGATGGCTATGCGACGACGGCGGCGATCCGCCGGATGCCGCAGTTCGCCGGACTCCCCATCATCGCGCTGACCGCGAAGGCGATGAAGGGCGACCGGGAGAAGAGCATCGACTCCGGAGCCTCCGACTATGTGACCAAGCCGGTGGATACCGATCATCTGTTGTCGGTCATGGAGCAATGGATGCGCGCGGAGTGACGGAGCGTCCAGTATGGAGGCGAAAGAGGATCATCGCGTGCTGACTCAGTGTTGCCGTGGACGTGTGGAAGCCTGGGATTCGGGGAACCTTCTGGTCCCTGTCTGCGTTTCTGCTATGTGCACAGTGACATCGCGGTGACAGGGTGTGGCGACAGACGGGGTGCAGCTACCATGACCGGCACAAGGACGGGCGGCGTGACGGAGTCGTCCCCTGGGGCGGCGTCCGGTGCCATGCCGGGGCGAGGAGGACGGGCCATGGTGCAGAAGGCCAAGATCCTCCTGGTCGATGACCGGCCGGAGAATCTGCTGGCGCTGGAGGCGATCCTCTCTGCGCTCGATCAGACACTGGTGCGGGCATCGTCCGGGGAGGAAGCGCTCAAAGCACTGCTCACGGACGATTTCGCGGTGATTCTGCTCGATGTGCAGATGCCGGGGATGGACGGTTTCGAGACCGCCGCACACATCAAGCGCCGGGAGCGCACCCGCGACATCCCGATCATCTTCCTCACGGCCATCAACCACGGCCCGCACCACACCTTCCGCGGCTACGCGGCAGGCGCGGTGGACTACATCTCCAAGCCGTTCGACCCGTGGGTGCTGCGCGCCAAGGTCTCGGTGTTCGTCGAGCTCTACATGAAGAACTGCCAACTGCGGGAGCAGGCCTCCCTGCTGAGGCTGCAGCTGGAGGGCGGCCGGCCGAGCGCCGACGAGGCGAAGGAGTCGGCGGGGCTGCTCGCGGAGCTCTCCGCGCGGCTGGCCGCGGTCGAGGAACAGGCCGAGGCGCTGTCCAAACAGCTGGACGAGACGGCGGACGCGGCGGCGGTGGCCACCGCGGCGCATCTGGAGCGCAAACTGACCGGACTGCGCAGGGCGCTGGACGCCCTGGAGCCGGGGGCGGGCAGCGTCGCGGGGTGATTGACGCCCCTTCATGAGACGGGCGCGCGACACGTTCGGGTGAAGCGCCGTGCGCTCGTATCATGCCCGTGTTCGCCTGTAATCTCGTCGCCATGGCCTCACGTACGTCCGGCAAGGGAACCCAGAGCGCGGCGGGCCCCTCGAAGCAGCGCGCCGGACGGACCGCGGGCGCCGCCAAGAAGACCGCCGCGAAGAAGAAGGCGCCCGCGAAGCCGCCGGCGAAGAAGTCCACCGCGAAGAAGGCACCGGCCAAAAGGGCGCCCGCCAAGAAGGCTGCGGCCAGACCGGCGCCGTCACCCACCGGCGGTATCTACCGCCTCGCCCGTGCCTGCTGGCTGGGCCTCGCGCACGCCATCGGGGCGATGTTCCGCGGAATGGGCCGCGGCGCGAAGAACCTCGACCCGGCGCACCGCAAGGACGGGCTGGCGCTGCTGCTGCTCGGGCTGGCGCTGGTCATCGCGGCCGGGACCTGGTCCAACCTCAGCGGTCCGGTCGGCGATCTCGTCGAACTGCTGGTGACCGGTGCGTTCGGCCGGCTCGACCTGGTCGTGCCGATACTGCTCGCCGGCATCGCCCTCCGTCTCATCCGGTACCCCGAGCGGCCGGAGGCCAACGGCCGGATCGTCATCGGGCTGTCCGCGCTGGTCGTCGGAGTCCTGGGGCAGGTCGCGATGGCCTGCGGATCGCCGGGACGGGACGACGGCCTGGCCGCCATACAGGACGCCGGCGGCTATCTCGGGTGGGTGGCGTCCAAGCCGCTGATCTTCACCGTCGGACAGACCCTGGCCGTGGCGCTGCTGGCGCTGCTGACCCTCTTCGGGCTGCTGGTCGTCACCGCGACGCCGGTGAACGCCATCCCGCAGCGGCTGCGTGCGCTCGGCATCAGGCTGGGCGTGGTGCACCCGGCCGGCGCCGAGGCGGACGGCTACGAGACCGGGGAGTACGAGGACTACGCCGATGAGTGGCGGGAGCAGCCCGCGCGCGGCACGCGCCGCGGCGCCGCCGCGGCCGCACCTGACCCGGACGCCATAGAGGAAGCGGCCCTGGCCAAGCGGCGCCGTCCGCGCCGGGCCTCCGCCCAGCCCGCCGAGGACCGGCCGCTGGATGCGGTGGATGTCGCCGCCGCGGCCGCCGCGGCGCTGGACGGTGCGGTGCTGCACGGCGTCCAGCCCTCACCGCTCGTCGCCGGCCTCAGCAGCAGCGTCTCCGGGGAGATCCGCGGCCGGGACGGCGAGGACACCGCGGGGGAGAGCGGGACGGTGCCGCCGGCCCGCGGTGCGGCACCGAAGGCGGCCGCTACCGAGCACACCCCGGCGGTCCCGGACTTCACCAAGGCTCCGCCCGAGCCGTCCGGCGCCCTGCCGGCCCGCGCCGAGCAGCTCCAGCTGGCCGGTGACATCACCTACTCGCTGCCCTCGCTGGAGCTGCTCGCGCGCGGCGGCCCCGGCAAGACCCGCAGCGCCGCGAACGACGCCATAGTGACCGCGCTGACGACCGTCTTCCAGGAGTTCAAGGTCGACGCCGCGGTCACCGGCTTCACCCGTGGTCCGACGGTCACCCGCTACGAGGTCGAGCTGGGCCCGGCCGTCAAGGTCGAGAAGATCACCGCGCTGGCCAAGAACATCGCCTACGCCGTGGCCAGCCCCGACGTCCGCATCATCAGCCCGATCCCCGGCAAGTCCGCGGTCGGAATCGAGATCCCCAACACCGACCGCGAGATGGTCAACCTCGGCGATGTGCTGCGGCTGGCCGACGCCGCGGGCGACGAGCATCCGATGCTGGTGGCGCTCGGCAAGGACGTCGAGGGCGGCTACGTCATGGCCAACATGACGAAGATGCCGCACGTCCTGGTGGCCGGCGCCACCGGTTCCGGCAAGTCCTCCTGCATCAACTGCCTGATCACCTCGGTGATGGTGCGGGCCACGCCGGAGGACGTCCGGATGGTGCTGGTCGACCCCAAGCGCGTCGAGCTGACCGCGTACGAGGGCATCCCGCACCTGATCACGCCGATCATCACCAACCCGAAGCGTGCCGCCGAGGCGCTGCAGTGGGTGGTGCGCGAGATGGACCTGCGCTACGACGATCTCGCGGCCTACGGCTTCCGGCACATCGACGACTTCAACGAGGCGGTGCGCAGCGGCAAGGTCAGCTCGCCCGAGGGCAGTGAGCGCGAGCTGGCGCCGTACCCGTATCTGCTGGTCATCGTGGACGAGCTGGCGGACCTGATGATGGTCGCGCCGCGCGATGTGGAGGACTCGATCGTCCGCATCACCCAGCTCGCCCGCGCGGCCGGCATCCACCTGGTGCTCGCCACCCAGCGTCCGTCCGTCGACGTGGTCACCGGCCTGATCAAGGCCAATGTGCCCTCCCGGCTCGCGTTCGCCACCTCCTCGCTCGCCGACAGCCGGGTCATCCTCGACCAGCCGGGCGCCGAGAAGCTGATCGGCAAGGGCGACGGGCTGTTCCTGCCGATGGGGGCGAACAAGCCGGTCCGTATGCAGGGCGCGTTCGTGACCGAGGACGAGGTCGCGGCCGTCGTCCAGCACTGCAAGGACCAGATGGCGCCCGTCTTCCGCGACGACGTCACCGTCGGTACGGCGCAGAAGAAGGAGATCGACGAGGACATCGGCGATGACCTCGATCTGCTCTGTCAGGCCGCTGAGCTGGTGGTTTCCACCCAATTCGGGTCGACGTCGATGCTTCAGCGCAAGCTGCGGGTGGGGTTCGCCAAGGCCGGGCGGCTGATGGACCTGATGGAGTCGCGCAACATCGTCGGGCCCAGCGAGGGGTCCAAGGCGCGCGACGTCCTGGTGAAGCCCGACGAATTGGACGGAGTGCTGGCGGTGATCCGTGGGGAGGCTACCGGGTAGCACAGATATCCGGGTCACGCGCGCGGAAGCAGAAGGCAACCGTTTCTCCTGCCAAGACGTCAAGTTGAGGGAGATGAGGGAACGATGCTTCACCACCGAGCCCCATGGCACCGCCGATGGCGTTCCGATGGCGTACAAACTCCGCTCTCCCGCTTGCCCGACCCTTTCGCTCCACCCCTAGACTGAACTTCCAGCAGGTGGCTACACGCTCGAAAGGCGCCCCCGTGTCCATCGGCAACTCCCCCGAAGCAGACCGGCCTTCCGTCGGTGCTGCCCTCCAGAAGGCCCGTATCGGAGCGGGACTGACCGTCGAAGAGGTCAGTACGACGACACGGGTGCGCATCCCCCTCGTCCAGGCCATCGAGCAGGACGACTTCTCCCGCTGTGGTGGCGACGTCTACGCCCGGGGGCACATCCGGGCGCTGGCCCGCGCGGTGTCCCTCGACCCCCGCCCGCTGATCGACCAGTTCGACGCCGAGCACGGCGGCCGGCCCGCGCCGACCCCCGCCGCGCCGCTCTTCGAAGCCGAGCGGATCCGTTCCGAGCCGCGCCGTCCCAACTGGACCGCAGCGATGGTCGCGGCGATCGTCGCCGTGGTCGGCTTCGCCGGCTTCACGCTCTTCACCGGCGGTGACAAGAGCAACGGCGGCTCGTTCGCGGCCGGTGACAACGCCAAGCCGGCGCCCGCACCCACCCGCCATCCGTCGACGATCAAGCCGCCCCTCAAGCCCGACCACCCCGAGCCCTCCGACAGCGCCGTCGCCGGACTGCCGAAGGACAAGGTCACGATCAAGGTCACCGCCCGCGACGGCCAGAGCTGGATCTCCGCCAAGGACGCCAACGGCAAGCTCCTGGAGGACGGCCTGCTCAAGAAGGGCGAGTCCAAGACCATCACCGACAAGGAACGGATCGACCTGGTCCTCGGCAACGCCGGAGCCGTACAGCTGTACGTCAACGGCAAGGAGGTCAAGGAGATCGGCCACAAGGGCACCGTGGAGCGGCTGAGCTACACGCCGGGCGATCCCCAGGCAGGCTGAGCGCCCGTCCCAGGCAACCTCCGCCGCCGCTCCCGCGCACCCGGGAGCGGCGGCGGAGACCTGCGCGCCAAGGGGGCACCCGGGACGAAGTAGGCTGAGCCCCATGCCCGAACGCCGTACCGTCGCCCTCGTCACCCTTGGCTGCGCCCGTAACGAGGTGGACTCGGAGGAGCTCGCAGGCCGCCTGGCAGCGGACGGCTGGGAGCTCGTCGAGGAAGCCGCCGATGCCGATGTCGCCGTCGTCAACACCTGTGGATTCGTCGAGGCCGCCAAGAAGGACTCCGTCGATGCCCTGCTGGAAGCCAACGATCTGAAGGATCACGGCAGAACCCAGGCCGTGGTGGCCGTCGGCTGCATGGCCGAGCGCTACGGCAAGGAGCTCGCCGAGGCGCTGCCGGAGGCCGACGGGGTGCTCGGCTTCGACGACTACGGCGATATCTCCGGCCGTCTGCAGACCATCCTGAGCGGCGGCATCCACGCCTCGCACACCCCGCGCGACCGCCGCAAGCTGCTGCCGATCAGCCCGGCCGAGCGCCAGGACTCAGCCGGGGTCGCGCTGCCCGGCCACGCCCAGACCGGCTCCGACGAGCCGGCTCCGCCGGCGGGTCCGCCCGAGGACCTGCCGGAGGGCGTGGCACCGGCTTCCGGGCCGCGGGCGCCGCTGCGCCGCCGGCTCGGCAGCAGCCCGGTGGCCTCGGTGAAGCTGGCCTCCGGCTGCGACCGGCGCTGCTCGTTCTGCGCCATCCCGTCCTTCCGCGGCTCCTTCATCTCCCGCCGGCCCTCCGACGTGCTCGGAGAGACGCGCTGGCTCGCCGGTCAGGGCGTCAAGGAGATCATGCTGGTCTCCGAGAACAACACGTCCTACGGCAAGGACCTCGGCGACATCCGCCTGCTGGAGACGCTGCTGCCGGAGCTGGCGGCCGTCGACGGCATCGAGCGGATCCGGGTCAGCTATCTCCAGCCGGCCGAGATGCGGCCCGGCCTGATCGACGTGCTGACCGGCACCGACAAGGTGGCGCCCTACTTCGATCTGTCCTTCCAGCACTCGGCCCCCGGCGTGCTGCGCGCGATGCGGCGCTTCGGCGACACCGACCGCTTTCTGGACCTGCTCGCGCAGATCCGTACGAAGGCGCCGCAGGCCGGCGCCCGCTCCAACTTCATCGTCGGCTTCCCCGGGGAGAGCGAGAGCGACCTCGCGGAGCTGGAGCGCTTCATCACCGAGGCCCGGCTCGATGCCATCGGCGTCTTCGGCTACTCCGACGAGGACGGCACCGAGGCCGCCTCCTACGAGGACAAGGTCGACCCGGACGTGGTCGCCGAGCGGCTGGCGCGGGTGTCGCGGCTGGCCGAGGAGCTGACGGCACAGCGTGCCGAGGAGCGGGTCGGCGAGACGGTGCGGGTGCTGGTCGACCGGACCGACGACGAGGACGGCATCGTCGGGCGGGCCGCGCACCAGGCGCCGGAGACCGACGGCGTCACCCTGCTGTCGACCGACCAGGAGCTGGAGCCCGGTCGTATGGTCGAAGCAAAGGTGGTGGCGAGCGAGGGCGTCGACCTCGTCGCGGAGGTGCTGTCGGTGGAGGGCGCGGGGTGTACCGAGGAGGCGGCCAGATGAGCGGAATCCCGGCTTCCGCAGCGGGTGGCCCGCGTCCGGCGCCGGTCGTCCCGCAGGCCGGGCTGTGGAACATCGCCAATGTGCTGACGATGCTGCGGCTGGTGCTGGTCCCGGCCTTCGTGGTGCTGCTGATGCACGACCACGGCACCGATCCCGTCTGGCGCGTCTTCGCCTGGGCCGCCTTCGCCGTCGCCATGATCACCGATGTCTTCGACGGGCATCTGGCGCGCGCCTACAACCTGGTCACCGACTTCGGCAAGATCGCCGACCCGATCGCGGACAAGGCGATCATGGGTGCCGCGCTGATCTGTCTGTCGGTGCTGGGTGATCTGCCGTGGTGGGTGACCGGGGTGATCCTCTTCCGGGAGCTCGGGATCACGCTGATGCGGTTCTGGGTGATCAAGCACGGGGTCATTCCGGCCAGTCGTGGCGGCAAAATCAAGACATTGGCGCAGGGCACCGCGGTCGGGATGTACGTGCTGGTGCTCACCGGTCCGCTGGCGACCTTCCGCTGGTGGGTGATGGCGGTGGCCGTGCTGCTGACCGTTGCCACCGGGCTCGACTACGTCCGGCAGGCCGTGGTGCTGCGCCGGGCCGGACTGGCCGCGGAGCGGGCGGAGCGGGCCCGCCCGGCCGAGAGGGACTCGGCCCGGTGAACGGGCCGGGCTCTGCCGCGGCCGGGGCACTGGAGCTGCTCGCCGGACGGGGACAGAGCCTGGCGGTGGCCGAATCACTGACCGGCGGCCTGGTGGCGGGCGCGCTGACCGCCGTCCCCGGGGCCTCACGGGTCCTCCGGGGCTCGATCACGGCGTACGCCACCGATCTCAAGCAGGAGCTGCTGGGCGTGGACGGCGCCCTGCTGGCCGCGCACGGGGCCGTGGACGGCGAGGTCGCGCGGCAGATGGCGAGCGGTGTGCGGCGGGTGCTGGGCGCCGACTGGGGCATCGCCACCACGGGCGTGGCCGGGCCCGATCCGCAGGACGGACATCCGGTGGGCACCGTTTTCGTGGCGGTCCGGGGACCGGAGGGGGCCGGGGAGGTGCGCCGGCTGGCGCTGGCGGGGGACCGCGACCGGATCCGAGAGGACACCATCCGGGCCGTGCTCGCACTGTTGTTGAGCGAACTTGCAGAAAATGAGCGGGCACAGGATACGGAACAACACGGGGGGAATGGATGTTTGCAGCCCTGAGTGAACACGTACTTGCGCCCGGCACTGGTACCGCCCGAGGCGGTACGGTGGGGCGAGAAGGATCCGGATCCGAGGTCCGAGGAGGGAGCCAGCGATGATTCTGCTTCGTCGCCTGCTGGGTGACGTGCTGCGCCGACAGCGTCAGCGCCAGGGCCGAACCCTGCGCGAGGTCTCTTCCTCCGCCCGGGTATCGCTCGGCTATTTGTCCGAGGTGGAGAGGGGGCAGAAGGAGGCCTCCTCTGAGCTGCTCTCGTCGATCTGTGACGCGCTGGATGTGCGCATGTCCGAGCTCATGCGGGAGGTCAGCGACGAGCTTGCGCTCGCCGAGCTGGCAGCATCCGCGGCCGCAAGCGACACGGTGCCCGCACCGGTACGGCCGAAGCTCAATTCGGTGTCCGTCACGTCCCTGGCCGGTGTGCCCGAGGACCGCGTGACCATCAAGTCCCCGGCCGACGTCGTGGATGTCGTCGCGGCCTGACACCCCTGTTCGTACGCATCGAAGCCCCGGCGGGCAGCACCCGGCCGGGGCTTTGTGCTGCCCGCCGGGGCGCGGGCGGCGGTGCCCGCACGAACATCCGGCCGGACCGCGCGGCCGCTCCTCATGGGCGATTCATTTGTACGATGACAAAACCGGACGAATCGCCTGAACGGGAGTATCTGGATGTCTGTGGTCAAGAGCACACTGTCCGACGAAGGCCGCGGCATCGTCGGGCACGCCCTCCAGGGCGCGCTGGTCGATCTGGTGGACCTGTCCCTCGTGGCGAAGCAGGTGCACTGGAACGTCGTCGGTCCGCGCTTCCGCTCCGTACACCTCCAGCTCGACGACGTGGTCGCCAGCGCCCGGGCGCACGCCGACACGGTGGCCGAGCGGGCGTCCGCGATCGGGGTGCCCCCCGACGGGCGGGCCGCCACCGTCGCCAAGACCAGCGGCATCCGCGAGATCGGGGACGGCTGGATCAAGGACGGCGACGTGGTGCGGGCGATGGTGGAGGCGCTGTCCGCGGTCATCGGCCGGATGCGGGAGCGGATCGTCGCGACCGCGGACCCGGACCCGGTCAGCCAGGACATCCTCATCGGTCTGACCGGCGACCTGGAAAAGCACCACTGGATGTTCCAGGCCGAGGCTCACTGACGGCGCGCGGCGCCCGCCGACGGGGTCGCCCGGAGCCCTGTCCGTCGCGCTCGCGGCGCCGTTCCCTCCGGGTGTGCGAGACCGTCCACGCGCCGGGAGTGCCCCGGTGCGCCCTCCCGCCGGGCGGCGGGTCCCGTCTAGCGTCGGCCGGAGGAGGCAGCCATGGGGTGGCGTGACGTCACGGCCCGCGGGCGGGCCGGCCGGCACCCGCGGGCCGTACCGGGGCGCTGGATATCCGCGGCCGCCCTCGGGGGCGTGTGGTGGTGGGCCGCGGCCCGGCTGGTGCTGTGGCCGCAGTCGGCGGGGGTGGTCGAAGGAGCCGTCGTAGTGGGGGGCTGGGGGCTCAGCCTGCTGCCGGTGCACTGCGTTCCGTGGACGGACCGGGGGGACGGCATCTGCCGCCGCGTCCTGGCGCGAGCGGTCCGGGGGGTTCTTGAGTTCCGGGGGTTTCGGGGGGCGGATCGGGCGGCGGTCGTCAGGGCATGGCGACGCCGGCGTTCGGGCGGAGGATCCGGGCGGTCGTGAGGGACGGGGGAGCCTAGGGCTCAGGAGGTACGGGCTCAGGCCGGGGCGATGGTGTGTTGCCGTGCTGGCCGATCTCAGCGGCCGATCTCCGTGGCCGGCTTCCGTGGCCGGTGTCCTGGCGGGCTGGACGGCGGCGGCGTGGCTGGACGGCGGCGGCGTTGGCGGTGCCGTAGCGGAGCAGGCCGGGTGTTCCGGGGTCAGCCGGTGGCGTGGTTGCCCGGGCGGTCGGGCTGGCAGGTGGGGCACCAGTAGGTGACGCGTTCCTCGGTGGTGGGGTCCTGGTCGCCGGTGCGGACCGCCGTTCCGCAGCGCAGGCAGGGGCGGCCGGCCCGGCCGTAGACCCATAGCCGGCAGTCGGGGCGGGCGCTGGGGGTGGTGGTGCGGGCGGGGCGGCGCTTGTTGGCGTCGAGCAGCTTCTTGGCGAGGGTGGGCACCCGCTCGGGGTGGGGCAGCTTCCCCATCGGCAGCCAGGGGGAGGCGCGCAGCAGAAAGCACAGCTCGGACTTGTAGACATTGCCGATGCCGGCGAGATTGCGCTGGTCGAGCAGGGCCTCGCCGAGCGGCCGTGCCGGGTCGGCGGACAGTCGGCGCAGGGCCTCGGCAGGGTCCCAGTCGGGGCCGAGGAGATCGGGTCCCAGGTGGCCGACGACCTGTGGCTCGTCGGCCGTGCGCAGCAGATCGAGGACGGGCAGGCGGTAGCCGACGGCGGTGTGGTCCGCGGTGCCGAGGATCGCCCGGATCTGGTGGGCGGGGCCGCCGCGCCAGCGCTCGGCCGGGGCGTAGATCTTCCATGCGCCGTCCATCCGCAGATGGGAGTGCAGGGTGAGGCCGCCCTCGAAGCGGGTGAGGAGGTGCTTCCCGCGCGGGACCACGTCCAGCACCCGGCGGCCGGTCAGATCCACCGTTGCCAGCCGGGGTACGCGCAGGTCGCAGCGGGTCAGCGGGCTGCCGGCCAGCGCTTCGTGCAGCCGCTGGGCCAGACGCCAGACGGTGTCGCCTTCGGGCATGCCCCCATCATGCCGGGAGGGGCGTGTGGGGGGCGTGGGGGAG
>NZ_SDIF01000122.1 GCF_004122735.1 Streptomyces sioyaensis
TCCCGCACCCAGCCGTGGTGCTCCCTCCGTCCCCGGTCGCCCGCGCCTCCGGCCTGGCCGGTTGGCGTGGCAGCCGGCCAGGCCGGAGGCGCGGGCGACCGGGGACGGAGGGAGCTGGCACCGGCCTCCGGGGGCGCAGGCGGCCGCCCGGAGTGGGTGCGGGGATCGGACGTGGCGGCGGGTTGCCTGGGTGCCGGGGGCGGCTCGGCGGCGGTGGACCGGTGGGCTGCGGCCGCCGACCCGCGTCCCGCGAGATCACCGTCACCGCTCGGTGGGGTGGCCGCGTGCGGCGGTGGCGAAGTGGCGGCGGCCGGGCGGAGGTCCGCGGGCGTGGGAGGTGTGGTGCCGGGTCTGGGGCGTCCCGTGGGGGTGACGGGGGACTGGGCGGTGTCCGGCGATACGTGTCGGGCGTGTGCCGTGCGGGCCGAGCGCCGGAATCCGGGACCCGCTGAGGGCTCACTGTCCGCGCCGGTCCGGCCGGGGGCCGGGGACGTCGATGCCGTCGAGGACGACGCGTTGGCGGGGGACGGTGCGTTGGGGGGGAACGGTCCGGAATCCCGGCCGGCCGGAGACGAAGGGGACACCGCGGGCATTGCCGGAGCGACGACGGCTTCCGGGGCCGCCGCGTCATCGAGCGGGTCGCCTGCTGCCGGTCGCCCCGGCGGACCGGTCCGCGCGTCCCGCTCGGCGCGGTACTCGCGGTCATCCGGCCGCCGATCGAGGCGGCCGGCAGCGGAGTCGTTCGAAGGCCGGACGGGGCGCGTCAAGGCCTGGCCGACCGGCGGGCTTACGGCCGCGGCCGACGGCGGAACAGGGCTGCCGGAGTCGGCCGGGCCGCCGCCCGGGAGCGGGCCGTTGACGGCCCGGCCGCGCCCCTCGCCGCTGCGGCCGGCCGCTACCTGCCCGTGGTCCGGCGCCTGCCCATGGTCCGGTGCCCGGCTCGGCTCCCCGGTCGCCGTACGGCCGTCGGCCCCGCCCCTCGTCCGGGCGGCTGCCCGGCCCCGGCGCTCCTCGGCCGCCACGCTCGGCGCCTGCTCCTCCTGTTGGAGCGAGCCCGTTACGGAGTGGCGGGCGGGGGCTGCGGGGCCCGGATCCGGGACCGTTGTCGTCGGGGCGGCCGCGGCGCCGGGCCGACGCCTGTCGCGGTGCGTGCGGTCACCCCGCAGGCGTGGGGCGGCCGGATCGAAGACATGGGGCGGGAGGGGCCGCAGCCTTGGTCCCGGCTTCCGCAGCAACCGGGCCACGAAGTCGGTCATTGCGCGGCGACCTCCAGATAGAACTGGCGCCGTACCGGACTCACCGACAGCACATCGGCCTCCGACCAGCCGTAGGCCCGCGCCAGCGTATGGACCTCGTACAACAGGCGGCGCGCGCAGCCGTCGATGTCGGCCCACAGGTGCTCGGCGATGTCGAGGGCCGCCGCCCACTGGTGGTGGCACCGCGGACACGCCAGAGCGACCGTGGTGTCCGCGCCGGGGTCGAGGTCGGCCAGCCGCTGCCCCACCTCCTCCAGCACCGTGTCGGGCACCGGGTCCTGTGCCGGGCTGACACTCACCACGCAGCGGCGCAGCAGGGCGTGGTGGGCGTCCGGACCGTCCGGGTCGACGGCCAGCAGATCACCGCCCGTCAGGGCGCGGTACGTGACGTCGAGCCCCTGCGCCACCAGCGTCGCCGTCCCGGCTTCGGCCGGCACACCACCCGCCTCCGCCCCCGGGGGCCGCAGTTCCCGCGTGCTGACCGTGACGTCCAGGCTCTCGCCGCAGCCCGGACAGTCGGACGTACAGGGGAGCGTGTCGCCGAAGGCCTCGGAACGCAGGTCCAGCAGGAGGGAGTTGAGCGCGGCCAGCGAAAGGCGGGCGACGTCCGCTCCGGTGGCTGCCGCGAGCGTGGCCAGGAGCGGTGCCCGCGTGGTCGGCGGCTGCCGGAGCCCGTGCTCCCACACCTCAAGGACGCGTTCCTCCGTCAGTTCCCCCGGCACCCGCCTCACCCCGCGGTGTCGGTGAACTGCGGTTCCTGCGGCGGGTTGGTGTGCTCCCGCACCCAGCCGTGGTGCTCCACCTTGATGTGCTCGAAGGCGACTCCGTTGGCATTGGAGTCCAGTTCGGCCAGGCTCTGGTACTCCGAGACCCAGCATTCGTGCACGGAGTAGGACAGCACCTGCTTACCGCTCTCGTCGAAGACGTCGATGACGAGGTCCCGCCGGAAGTCCTTCAGCGACGTCTCCAAGCCGCCCGAGGAATTGCGCAGGCTCCAGGCCCGGTTCGCCCACTCCTCGAAGGCCGTGTCCACCGTGCAGCCGCGTTCCAGGGTGATCGGCACGTACTCGGTACGGCCGGGAAGCTTGCGGCTGGTTCCGGGGTCACCCCCGTTCCGGTGCCGGATGACCTCGGTTGTCCGCTTCAGCCCGCTGACCCGGCTGATTCCCGCGATGTACTCGGTGGCGCCGCTGAACTTCACCTTGAACCGGAAGTTCTTGAACGGGTCCCGGCGTGTCACCTCTGCCATCGGCCGTCCTCCTAGACCTGAATCTGCCCGGCGAGCTGCTGAATGTGCACGATCACGAACTCCGACGGTTTGAGGGGAGCGAAGCCGACCTGGATGTTGACGATGCCGCGGTCGATGTCGTTCTGCGGGTTGTTCTCCTTGTCGCACTTGACCAGGTACGCCTCCTGGGGCGTGCGGCCCTGGAACGCTCCGGCGCGGAACAGGGTGTTCATGAAGGCACCGATGTTGAGCCGGACCGACGCCCACAGCGGCTCGTCGTTGGGCTCGAACACCACCCACTGGGTGCCGCGGAACAGGCTCTCCTCGATGAACAGCGCCAGGCGCCGCACGGGGAGGTACTTCCATTCGTCGGCGAGCCGGTCGGCCCCGCGCAGGGTCCGCGCTCCCCACGCGACGGGGCCGGCGGCCGGCAGCCGTCGCAGGCAGTTGACACCGACCGGATTGAGCTGCCCGATGTTCCCGTCGGTCAGCGGCACTTCGAGGTCGACGACACCGTTGAGGGAGGCGTCCGTGCCCGCCGGTGCCTTCCACACGCCGCGCTGTACGTCGGTACGGGCGAGGACGCCGGCCATGACGCCCGAGGGTGGGAACGGCCGCAGCGCCCCGCCGCGGAGCGGGTCCGGCGCGAGAACGCGGGGGAAGTACACCGCGGCGTTCTTCGCCAGGTCGCCCTCCAGCACCGGAGTGCTCTTCACCCGGTCGACCAGCTGGGGGACCGACACCGCCTCGCCGTTCTCGGGAGCCGTCCAAGCGGCCGGGGGGTCGACCAGGAAGATGGCACGGCGATCGGCGCACAACGCTGCCGACTGCGTCAGCAGATCAGTCAGGTTCTGGTTGTTCTGCTGGAGCCACTCGCAGTCGGGCAGGCAGAGCACGTTGAAGATGTCGGTCTTCAGCAGCTGATGGACGCCCGTCTTCTGCGCTTCGCTGCCCGTGTAGTCGGCGATCGACGACGGGCGGTCGTCGGCGTCGCCTCCCAAGGGCCGGGCCTGGCCGGTCGTCTCCGGGGGCAGCACATCCGCGAGGCGGTTGGCCTGGTCCGGGTCGAGCCGGACGAGCTGGGAGGAGGCGAGCTGGTGGTCGAGACTGCGCGGGCTGTCCGGGTCGGTGGTGACGTTGCGGTACGTCTCCGTCAGGCCGTTGCCGTTGTCCTTGATGACGAGGTTGAACACCGGCTTGGCGGAGGACGGGGCTGCCGCCGCGCCATCCTTTTCGGGCTTCGCCACGTCGTAGTCGACCGTCACCTCAAGGCGCTCCGCCCAGCGGCCCGGCGAGGCGGCCAGGAGCTCGAAGGGCTGCCCGGTGGAGGAGGCCGACCTGGCGGAGGCAGCCTGTTTGGCGGCGGGGGCGTCGGCCGCCGGGGTGCCGGCCTCTCCGCCCTCCTCGCCCGCGGGCGAATTCTCGGCTTCCCCTTCCGCGGCGGGCTTGCTCCGGCCCGTACTCTTCGCCGGCGGCGGGGAGGAGCCACTGGGCAGTTGCCGCCGCTGCGAGCCGGCGATCGGCACGCGGACCGTGTTCCGCTGCTTCGGGTCCGCCTTCACCACCCGGACGATCTCCGCGTCGCTGCCGCCGTTGAGGAAGAACTGGTAGACGGCGTAGCTCATGGGGCTGTTCATCTGGAGGCCGCCGAACACGGTCTCGTAGTCGGCCCAGCTCGTGACGTGCACGGGCCGGTCGACCGGCCCCCGGGGCGCGTAGCCCACGAACGCGGCGACCGACGTGGGCACGCCCGTGATCGTCCGGACGGAGCTTTTGACCTCGTCGATGTAGACGCCCGGATACGTGAGATTCACCGGCATGCAGGGCCCCTTCTGTCCATCCTGGTACGGCCTTCTCCCCCGGTGGGCCGGGGAGTGCGCGGAAGGAAGGAACCGCAGACGTGACCCGGGAAGAACGGTGCTCGTGATCACGGGGCACGCTAGTGGGGAGCGTCACGTATGGTCGTCCGGCGCCCGGACGTGGGCTTCGATCAGGTGACGCGACGTGCGCTGTTCGGCCCCGGAAAGGCCTCGGTGGACGACCCCGCTAGACGGTGAACTCGGTCACGGCGACAGCGTCGCCGGAAGCGCTGACGGAGTATCCGCATTTGTCGGTCGCGCCCGCCTGATCGGGGCGGAGCGGGAAGTCCGTGAATTCGATCCACACCTCACTGTCGTCCCCGTCGTTCCAGGTGAGGGTCCCCTCACCGAAGAACCCCCCGCTGCCGGAGGGGTCGGTCACCTGGGCCGTCACCGTGTTGGCCCCTCCATGGGAGTTTTTGATCCTGATGTCCACGGTCAGCGGCTCACCCTGGCTGGCAAGCGCGGTACCG
The DNA here is from genome assembly GCF_004122735.1 of Streptomyces sioyaensis. GTDB lineage: Bacteria > Actinomycetota > Actinomycetes > Streptomycetales > Streptomycetaceae > Streptomyces > Streptomyces sioyaensis. The sequence continues at coordinate 4,817 of NZ_SDIF01000122.1, forward strand.
CTCTGGGGCGAGTTGGTGCTGGTCCCCGATCCGCTGGACTTCGTGTCCGACACCTGCTGGACGCGCACATTGAACGTCCCTGGGCCGGGGTTGACGGTGGCCATGGCATGCTCCTCGGGCTAGTCGGTTTCGCGGAGACCGCCCACCGCACTGAACAGGGCGGGGAAGCCGCTTGCCCGGGCGAACCGGTTCAGGAGCGTCACGCAGGCGGCGGCCTCTGCGGCGACCACACCTGGTCTGCCGCAGGGCCCGGGCCTCCGGGCGGCTTCATCACCATGTTTTCGCAGGTGGGGGCGGCCCGCAACCCGATCATGGCTGATATGTGCGGTCATTGGATGCTAAAGGCGGGTATACGAACGAGATCCGTAACCGCCGGGGTGCTCGCAGTGACCTACCCGGGCCGTGCCGGCTCGTAGACTTGTGCTGACCTGGTGCGACCCAGCGCCCACGGAGAGGGAGAACATGCAGGCCGGAGCGGATAGTTGAGATTTCTGCACACCTCCGACTGGCATTTGGGGCGGTCCTTTCACCGGGTGAATCTGCTCTCCGCGCAGCGGTCCTTCCTCGACCATCTCGTCGAGACGGTGCGCGCCCGGGCCGTCGATGCGGTGCTGGTCGCCGGTGACATCTACGACCGTGCGGTGCCGCCGCTCGCCGCCGTCGAGCTGTTCGACGAGGCGCTGCACCGGCTCGCCGGGCTCGGGGTCCCGACCGTGATGATCTCCGGCAATCACGACTCCGCCCGCCGGCTGGGCGTTGGCTCCGGACTGATGGAACGGGCCGGCATCCATCTGCGGACCGACCCGGCAGGCTGCGGTACGCCCGTGCTGCTCGACGACGCGCACGGCCCGGTGGCGCTCTACGGGCTGCCGTACCTCGAACCCGCCATGGTGCGGGACACCCTCGGCGCCCGGCGGGCCGACCATGCCGAGGTGCTGGGCGCGGCCATGGACCGGGTACGGGCCGACCTGGCCGGACGGCCCGCGGGGACGCGCTCGGTGGTGCTGGCGCATGCCTTCGTCACCGGCGGCGCGGTCAGCGACAGCGAGCGGGACATCACCGTCGGCGGGGTCGCGTCCGTCCCGGCGGCCGTGTTCGACGGGGTGGACTACGCCGCCCTCGGGCATCTGCACGGCTGTCAGACCCTCACCGAGCGGGTCCGCTACTCCGGATCGCCGCTCGCCTACTCCTTCTCCGAGGCCGGGCACCGCAAGTCCTCCTGGCTCGTCGAGCTCGATGCGGAGGGCGCCGTGCACGCCGAGCGGGTGGACTGCCCCGTGCCGCGGTCGCTGGCCCGGCTCCGGGGAACGCTGGAACAGCTGCTGGACGACCCGGCGCAGGCACGGCACGAGGACTCCTGGGTCGAGGCGACGCTCACCGACACCGCCCGTCCGCACGAGCCCATGGCCCGCCTCACCAAGCGCTTCCCGCACCTCGTCAGCCTCGTCTTCGACCCCGACGAGGTCCCCGGCGGCTCGCCGGCCTCGTACGCCCAGCGGCTGCGCGGCCGCAGCGACCAGGAGATCGCCGAGGACTTCGTGGCACACGTACGGGCCGGCCGCGCGGCCGACGCGCAGGAGAAGGCCGAGCTGCAGTCGGCGATCGACGAGGTGCGCACCGCCGAGATGGCGGCCGAGGGGGCGCGATGAGGCTGCACCGGCTCTCGCTCACCGCCTTCGGGCCCTTCGGTGCCGCGCAGACCATCGACTTCGACCGGCTCGCGGGCGAGGGCCTCTTCCTGCTGCACGGGCCGACCGGCGCGGGCAAAACCTCGGTCCTGGACGCGGTGTGCTTCGCGCTGTACGGATCGGTGCCCGGAGCGCGGCAGAGCGGCCAGGCGCTGCGCAGCGATCTGGCGGACCCGCTGACGCCCACCGAGGTCGTCCTCGAACTGACCGTCGCCGGACGGCGGTTGGAGATCACCCGGCTGCCCGAGCAGCCCCGCCCCAAGAAGCGGGGCAGCGGCACGACGAAGGAGAAGGCACAGAGCAGGCTGCGGGAATTCGTGCCGGCCGAGCCCGGCGCGAAGGGAGCGCCGGGCGGCGACGGGCCCGGACCGGACGGCCACTGGAAGGCGCTGAGCCGCTCCCACCAGGAGATCGGTGAGGAGATCGGCCAGCTGCTCGGGATGAGCAAGGAGCAGTTCTGCCAGGTGGTGCTGCTGCCGCAGGGCGACTTCGCCCGCTTTCTGCGAGCCGATGCGGAGGCCCGCGCGCGGCTGCTGGGGCGGCTCTTCGACACCCGGCGGTTCGCGGCGCTCGAAGAGCAGTTGAACGCGCGCCGCAAGGCCGCCGCGGACACGGTCCTGGCGGGCGACGAACGGCTGCTGGCCCTGGCACACCGGATGGCACAGGCGGCCGGCGAGAGCGCCGACCTCACCGACCCGTCGGTCCCGGCGCCGGACGGGGGCGGGGAGGGGCAGACGGCGGCGCGCACATCGACGCGCGGACGCGGCGGCGCGGCGGCCGGCGGGCGCGGCCGCGGGCAGACGGCGGTCATGACGCGCCCGGCGGCCACGGCGACCGTACCGGGACAGGGCGGAGCGGTGGAGCCCGGCGGGCGGGGCACGGCCCGCGCCGCCGCCGCGGACGATCAGGCCGTACCGGGCCCGGGCGAACCGGGATTCGTGGAGACGGTGCTGGTGCGGGCGGCCGTCGCCCGGGTGAGCGCACGGGAACGGCTGGCGGTGGCCGGCAGCGCGGTGGCGGCCGCCGAGGCCGCGGAGCGGGCGGCGGCCGAGCAGTGGACGGCGGCCCGCGAGCGGGACCGGCTCCAGCAGCGGTACGCCGACGCCCGGCGGCGGGCCGGCCGGCTCGAAGCCCACGCCGAGGAGCGGGAACACACCCGCGGCAGGCTGGAGCGGGCCCGCGCGGCGGCGGCCGTCGCCCCCGCGCTCGCCCTGCGCGACGCCGCCCGGCGCGAGCTCGATACCGCCCGGCGCGCCGAGCGGGAGTGCCGGGGCCCGCTGCCCGACGGCCTCGCCGAAGCCGCGGGGGAGCATCTCGCGGCGCGGGAGCGGGCGTTGCGGGAAGACCTGGGCTCGCTCACCGCAGCCCGGCGGGCCGAGCGGCGGGCCGCCGACATCGCGCGGGAGCGGGCTGCCCTCGACCGCGAGGCGCGCGCCGATGAGCAGATGCTGCTGGACGCCGCCGAGTGGCTCGCCGCATGGGACGAGACCCAGCGGGCCCATCAGCAGCGCATCGAGACGGCACAGGAGGCCGCCACCCGGGCCGAACAGCTCGGGGCCCGGATCGCACCGGCCGTCGAGCGCGCGGAGGCCGCCCGCCGGCGCGACCGGATCGGCGACGAAGTACGCACGGCAGAAGGCGAGTTGCTCGTCGCCAGGGAGCGGTCCACGGCCGCCCACGAACAATGGCTGGAGCTCAAGGAGCAGCGGCTGCGCGGGATCGCCGCCGAGCTCGCGGCCGGGCTGCGCGACGGCGCGGCCTGCGCGGTGTGTGGCGCGACCGAGCACCCCGACCCGGCGCGGGTCGGTGCCGGCCATGTCGACCGGGCGGCCGAGGAGGCCGCGCAGGAGGCCCACCGACAGGCCGAGCAGACCCGCCGGCAGGCGGAGGCCGAGTGCCAGTCGGCCAAGGAGGCGCTGGCCGCCGCGGCCGCCGCGGCAGGGGACGCCTCGGCCGCCGAACTCAGCGCGCAGATCGAGGAGTTGCGCGCCGAGTACGCCCGTGCCCATGCGCTCGGCGCCGGCCTGCACGCCGCCCGCGAGGCGCTGGGGCACGCCGAGCGCGAATACGAGCGGCGCCGTGCCGAGCAGCAGCAGGCCGAGCGCCGGGCCGCCGCCCGTACCTCCCACCGCGAGGCGCTGGACCGCGAGCGGGCCGCCCTGGAGGAGGAGCTCGCCCGGGCGCGGGGCGACAGCCCGAGCGTGGCCGACCGGGCCGCCCGGCTGGAGCGGCAGGTGACCCTGCTCGCCGAGGCGGCGCAGGCGTCCCGTACGGCGGAGTCCTGCGCCCGGCGGCTCGAAGAGACCGCGGCCGGGCTCGCCGACGCCGCCTCCGCGGCCGGATTCGACACCGCCGAGGCCGCCGCGCAGGCGTTGTTGAGGGACGGCGAATGGCGGGCACTACAGCAGCGGCTCGACGACTGGCAGGCCGAATCCGCCGCGGTGGAGGCGGAGTTGGCCGACCCGCAGGCCCGCGCCGCCGCGGCGCTGCCGCCCGCCGACCCGGTCGCCGCGCAGGGCGCGCACCAGGCCGCGGCGGCCCGGCTGCGTACCGCCTCGGCCACCCTCGCCGCGGCGCAGGAGCGCTGCGCCGCGCTCGACCGGCTCTCCGCCCGTGCCGAGGCCGACGCCCGCCAACTGGCCCCGCTGCGCGCCGACCACGACCGCGTCGCCCGGCTCGCCGCCCTCGCCTCCGGCACCTCCGCCGAGAACGCACGGCGGATGCGCCTGGAGTCGTACGTGCTCGCCGCCCGGCTCGAACAGGTCGCGGCCGCCGCCAGCGCCCGGCTCCAGCGGATGTCCGCCGGCCGCTACACCCTCGTCCACTCCGACGAACGGGCCGGCGGCGCCCGGCGGTCCGGCCTGGGGCTGCATGTCATCGACTCCTGGACCGGCCACGAACGGGACACCGCCAGCCTCTCCGGCGGCGAGACCTTCTTCGCCTCGCTCGCGCTGGCGCTCGGCCTCGCGGACGTCGTCACCGATGAGGCCGGCGGCGTCCGGCTGGACACGCTCTTCATCGACGAGGGGTTCGGCAGCCTCGACGAACAGACCCTGGACGAGGTGCTGGACGTGCTGGACTCGCTGCGCGAACGCGACCGCAGCGTCGGCATCGTCAGCCATGTCCCCGACCTCAAGACCCGGATCCCCGCCCAGCTGGAGGTCGTCAAGGCCCGGTCGGGCTCGACGGTGCGCCATCGGGTACCGGGGTGAGCTCGCCGCCGGGGCCGTGGGCAGCGCGCTGCCGTCGGCGGTCCCGGCGGTCGCCGCACGGAAAACCGGGTGACGGCGGGACGGGCCGGCCACCAGGCTGGTCCGCCATGACCTACGACAGCAACCGGCCCGCCGCCGGCAAGCCCCACCGCGACCCGCTGCCGCTCCTCGGCCGCACCGCGCTGGTCACCGGAGCCAGCCGGCGCAGTGGCATCGGCTACGCCGTCGCCCGACGGCTGGCCGCCTACGGCGCCGGTGTCTACCTGCACCACCATGTGCCGCACGACGCCGGACAGCCGTGGGGAGCGGACCCGGGCGGCCCGGAGGCGGTCGCCGACGGAGTACGTGAGGTGGCCGTGCCCGGCGCGGTGGTGGCCCACGGGCCGGCCGACCTGGCCCGGCCGGACACCCCTGCCCGGCTCATCGACCGCGCGGCCGAGGCGCTCGGCGGCCGGCTGGACATCCTCGTCGCCAACCATGCGCTCAGTGGCAGCGACGGTCCCCTCGACACCATCGACGCGTCCATGCTCGACGCCCACTGCGCGGTCAACACCCGCTCGGTGATCCTCCTCGCCCAGGCCTATGCCCGCCGGCGCGCCGCGGAGCAGCCGGGCGGGCGGATCGTGCTGATGACCTCGGGCCAGGACCTGGGGGACGGCCTGCCGGAAGAGATCGCCTACGGCCTCGCCAAGGGAGCGCTGGCCTCGGCGACCCGCAGCCTCGCCACCACCTTCGCCGTCGCCGGGGTGACCGTGAACACCGTCAACCCGGGCCCCGTGGACACCGGTTACGCGGTCGGTGAGCTGCACGACCGGGTCGCCCGGAGCTTCCCCGGCGGCCAGTGGGGCGCACCCGACGACCCGGCCCGTCTGATCGCCTGGCTCGCGACCGAGGAGGCGGGCTGGATCACCGGGCAGGTCATCAACTCCGAGGGTGGCTTCCGGCGTTGAGCGGTTCCTCATCCTTGGCGCCGGCCGGGTTCGGTGCCACGGCGGCGGCCTCGTAGGCACGGAGCCCCTCGCGCTCACCGACGAAGCGGAAGCCGGCCCGTTCCAGTACGCGCTGCGAGGGGAGGTTCTCCGGCTCGGTCAGGGCGCACACCGTCCGTACCTCGGGGTGGGTCGCCGCCCACCCGGCCAGCAGCCGTACCGCCTCGGTCGCCCACCCGGCGCCGCGGGCGGACGGGGAGAGGTCATAGCCGATCTCCACGAAGCCCTCGTCGTCCGGCGGGCCGTGGAAGCCGATGCTGCCGAGCGCCGTACCGGCGGCCGCGTCGGTCAGCACGAAGACGCCCCAGCCGGGGCGGTAGTGGCCGGCCGCGGCGGCCCGGACCGCGATGCCGGCGCCGCCGGACGTGGTCTCGGCAGGGGTGCCGTCGATCCAGTCGAACCCGGCGGACTCACCGTCCGCGACCCGTGCGGCGGTGGCCGGCAGCAGGGCGCGCAGCGCCACCCGGCCGGCCGTGAGCGCCAGCGGGTACCCGGCGCCCGCGGTCACCAGTGCCTCGAACAGCGGCCGGTGGTCCACCCCGGCGGGCAGGCCGCTGACCTGGCCGTCACCGACCTCCACCACCCGCCATACCCCGTCCGCACGCCGCGCCAGATCCGTGGTGACGAAGCGCGCGCCCAGCGCCCGTACCGCGGGCGCCACCGAGGCGAGATCCGGGACGGGCCGCAGCCCCGGAGTGTCGGGATGCGGACCGGTCAGCACCGGTTCACCGTCCACCCACCACACCCGTGCCGTACCCACCGCATCGAAGGACTCGACGGCCGGCGCGGCCGGCTCCGGGGCCCGGCCGACGGCGTACGGAAGCCGGACGCTGCGCGGCGTCAGCGCGCGGAACGTGTCGTACCAGCCGGGGAGTTCATGGGCGGTGCGGTAGGCGGCGGGGGAGGTCAGCAGCCGGCCGCCGTGGGCGGCGAGCGCCCCGGCGAGCGCGGCATACCGCTCGGGTGGCAGCGCCCAGCCGCGGTACCAGACCGGTCCGGCGCCCCGGGGAACCCGGGCCAGCGCCCCCTCGGTGTCCCCGGCGAGCAGCGCCCCGTGGTCGAGCACCGCACACCCGGCGCCGGCCGACAGCGCCGTGGTGGCCTCGGCCGCGAAACGCGGATCCGCTCCCAGCCTGCGGCCGGGAGCCGCCCCCGGCCGGGCGCGGCGGGGGTCGCCGGAGAACAGAAGCAGCGGCGGGCCGGCCGCAGGGTCCACTGTCATGTCAGCAGACCCTACGGACGGCGGCGGGCCGGTCACGACACCGGGCGTCCTGGCCCGCCGCCGTGTCCGGGGCCGGGCTCAGAGCGCCGACAGCTCGCCGCGCAGATCGTCCAGGCCCAGTGAGCCCTGGGACAGCGCGGCCATGTGCCAGGCCTTGAGGTCGAAGTCCGCGCCGTGCCGGGCGCGGGCCGCCTCCCGGCCCTCCAGCCACACCCGCTCGCCGAGCTTGTAGCCGATCGCCTGGCCGGCCATGCCCTGATAGCGGATGATCTCGCTCTCGACGAAGTCGGCCGGCCGGCTGCAGTGGCTCGCCAGGAACTCGTGCGCCAACTGCGGGGTCCAACGCTCGCCGGGGTGGAAGGGGGAGTCCGCCGGGATCTCCAGTTCCAGATGCATCCCGATGTCGATGATGACCCGGATGGCCCGCATCATCTGTGCGTCCAGATAGCCCAGGCGCCGCTCGGCGTTGGTCAGGAAGCCCAGCTCGTCCATGAGCCGCTCGGCGTACAGCGCCCAGCCCTCGGCGTTGGCGCTGACGATGCCCACGGTCGTCTGGTACCGCGAGAGCCGGTCGGCGACATGGACCCACTGCGCCAGCTGGAGGTGATGGCCGGGCACCCCCTCGTGGTACCAGGTGGAGACCAGGTCGTACGCCGGGAAGCGGGTCTCGCCCATCGGCGGCAGCCAGGTGCGGCCGGGGCGGGAGAAGTCCAGCGACGGCGGGGTGTAGTACGGGGCGGCGGCGCTGCCGGCCGGCGCGATCCGCGACTCCACCCGGCGTACCCGTTCGGCGAGTTCGAAGTGGGTGCCGTCGAGCGCCTCGATGGCCTCGTCCATCAGCGACTGGAGCCACTGACGGGTCTCCTCGACGCCCTCGACGGCCTCGCCGTGCTCATCGCACCAGGCCAGCGCCTCCCACGGGGTCTTCGCGCCGGGCAGCACCTTCTCGGCCTCGGTCTCCATCTCGGCCAGCAGCCGGTGGAATTCGGACCAGCCGTACGCATACGCCTCGTCCGCGTCGATGTCCGCGCCGTTGTAGTAGCGGGCGAGCCGTCCGTAACGCTCCCGGCCCACCACGTCCGGCGCGCCCGCGATGGCCGGAAGGTAGCTGTCCCGGAACCAGGCGCGCAGTTCCACCAGGGCACCGGTCGCCAGCTCGGCGGCCTCGGTCAGCTCGTCGCGGAGCGCCTTCGGACCCGGGTCGGTGAACTCGGCGAACCAGCTGCGGTCCGTGCCGATCCACTGGTCCAACTGGCCGATGACCGTGGTGACCTGAAGCGGTCCGGCCGGCAGACCGCGCTTGCGGCCGGCGTCCAGGGCGGCGCGGTAGCCCTCCAGCGCGGCCGGCACGGCCCGCAGCCGCAGCTCGATCGCCGCCCAGTCCTCGTCGGTCTCGGCGGGGGTGATCGTGAAGACCTCGCGGACGCTGTGCAGCGGCGAGCTGAGGTTGCTGACGGTGCGCAGGCCCTCGCCCGCGTCATGGACGGCCAGCTGGGCGGTCAGCCGCTCGCGCAGCAGCCGCGCGCAGACCTGCTCGGCGGGGAGCTCCGCGCCCGGCCGGGCCTCGGCCTCGGCGAGCTTCTCCAGCGTCGTACGGGCGAGCTGGGCCAGTGCCTCCTGGCCGGTCGGCGAGAAATCGGGGAGTTTGCCGGAGCTCTCGGGGACTCCGAGGAAGGTGCCGGTGATGGGGTCCAGGTCCACGAAGGCGTCGACATACGCGTCGGCGACCTGGCGGGGCAGCGGGCCGCCCTGGGAGGTAGTGGTGTGGGGCATACGGGCCATCCTCGTACGGATGGCCCGCCGCGTCACCATCAATCGGCCAATGGCTCACGCCGATGGTGACGGCGTGGCCGGCCGGGCGTCGCTGCGCCCGGCCGGCTCACCCGCGTCCACGGCGGTGGCGCCGCGGTGGTCGTGCTCAGCGGCGCCCCGTGGCGTCCTGGATCCGTACGCTCTCGCGGGGCTCGCGCCGGGTGGGCAGGCCCGCCGGCCGGGCGGTGATCACCAGCGTGCCCTCCTCGATCTGGTAGTCGAGGGGCAGCCCGAGGCCGCGCATCGCCGCCACCATGCCGGTGTTGGAGGCCTGGGTGATCGCGTACACGCTCTCGCAGCCGGTCTCGGCCGCCATCCCCGCCAGCCGGCGCAGGAGTTCGGCGCCGATGCCGCGCTGCTGCCAGGCGTCCTCGACCAGTAGGGCGACCTCGGTCTCGTCGCCGTCCCACAGCAGATGGCCGAGCGCCACCAGCCGGCCGGACGCGGTCTCCACGGCCAGTGTGCGGCCGAACCGCGGGCTGAGCAGATGGCCGAGATAGCGGTCGGCGTCACCGATCGGGCCGTGGTAGCGCAGGGCGAGGGTCCGCGGAGAACAGCGGTCGTGCATCTCGCGGGCCGCGGCCAGGTCGGAGGTGTCGGCGCGGCGGATGGTGATCTCGTTGCCCTCGGGCAGCGTCAGCACATCCCGCCGCGGCGGCACCCGCTGGCCGAGCCTGGCGTCCAGGTCGACCAGCGCGCGCACCCGGGCGAACTCGGTGGGGGTGAACGGCAACTGCGGCCTTTCGATGGTGAGCGAGCCCCCGGAGGAGTCGCGGAACTTCATGCGGTGTTCCTCCAGCACGCCCTCGGTGGGCACCTGCTCGGCGAGCGGCCGGCCGTGCAGCGAGCGCGCGGGCACCGAGTGGATCGTGCAGCGGCCCAACAACTGACGCAGGGCCAGCGGGAGTTCGGCCGAATCCAGCGCCGTACGGGTCGCCATGCCCAGCATCCGGGTCGGGGCGTCGACGAGGTCGTGGGCGTCGGCCCGCTCCAGCCAGCTGTGGGCACCGCCCGCGCCGGCCACCGTACGGGTCAGCTCATCGGACCGCAGCGAACCGGGCGCGCGCAGCAGGAACTCGTCGACCGTGCCGTCGGACAGCGGGTGGGTCTGCAGGCTGAGGATGTCCACCCGCTGCCCGGCCAGCGCCGTGCACAGGGCGGCCAGGCTGCCCGGCTCGTCCCGGACCGTGGTCCGCATCCGCCACAGCGTCGTCTCCTGGCCGGCGGCCCGGGGGGCCGGACCGGCGGGGGACGGCGCCGTGGCGCCGGTATCGGTCGGCGGCGGGGCGTTTTCGTGGCGTCGTGACCACCAGACGTGGAAGACGGCCGTGGCCAGCAGCGCCACCGCGGAGGAGCACAGCAGCACGGGGCCCGACGGGCCGTGCGCGACGGTGTTGGCGACGCCGTCGGCCACCGCCACGGCGGTGAACAGGGCGGCCAGCTCGACGAGGTCCCGCCGCCAGTGATTGCGGCGGGTGGAACGGGCGGAAGATGCTTCAGTCATGCACACAAGCCTGGCCGACAGGTGTTGCCTGATCACCAACACATTGTGTCCGACGGGTAAAAGACGCAATCGACGCATTGGCCTTTACTGTCCCACCCGTCCCGGTTGGAGCGTCTTGCTGAACAACATCCGGCCGCCTTCCTGCCGCAACCGCACCGTCAGCTCCCCGCTTCCGCCGTCGATATCGATCTCGCCGAAGTTCTGCGGACTCTCCGCGGGGGAGGTGTTGGCACGGTCCGGCGCCTTGAGGAACGGCTGCTCGGGCCCGAAGGTTCCGTCCAGTTTCACCGCCTGGAATCCGCCCGCGTTGAGCGGCCCCGACACGAACTCCCAGAAGGGCTCGAAGTCCTTGAACGCGGCCCGCTCCGGCGCGTAGTGCTGCGCCGAGGTGTAGTGGACGTCCGTGGTGAGCCAGAGGGTGCCGGTGATCCGGTCGTGCTTGATGTGCCGCAACAGCTCGGCGAGCTGCAGCTCGCGCCCCAGCGGTGCGCCCGGGTCGCCCTGTGCCACCGCCTCGAAGTTGGTCTTGCCGTCCGGGACGACCAGGCCCAGCGGCATGTCGGAGGCGATCACCTTCCACACCGCCCGCGAGCAGGAGAGCTCCCGCTTGAGCCAGCGCAGCTGCTCGGCGCCGAGGATGCCCTGCCTGTCGTCGGTCTGCCGGCCCGGCGAATTGGCGTTGCGGTAACGGCGCATGTCCAGGACGAAAACATCGAGCAGCGGGCCGTGGTGCACCACCCGGTAGACCCGGCCGTGCCCGTCGGGCCGCAGCGTACGGATCGGGAAATACTCGCTGAAGGCGCGCAGCGACCGTGCGGAGAGCACGTCCGCGTTCTTCTCCGTGTACCGGTCGTCGTCGAGCAGCTGCCCCGGGTACCAATTGTTGTGCACCTCGTGGTCGTCCCACTGGGTGATCGTCGGCACCTGCGCGTTGAAGCGGCGCAGATTGTCGTCCAGCAGGTTGTAGCGGAAGGCGCCGCGGAACTCCGCGAGCGTCTCGGCGACCTTCGCCTTCTCCTCGGTCGTCACGTTCCGCCAGATCCGGCCGTCCGGCAGGGTCACCTTGTCGGTGATCGGGTTGTCAGCGTAGATGTTGTCGCCGCTGCACAGGAAGAAGTCCGGGTTCCGGCGCCGCATGTCCTCGTAGATGCGGTAGCCGCCGCGCTCCGGATTGATGCCCCAGCCCTGTCCGGCGAGATCGCCCGACCAGTGGAAGCGGACGTCCGCGCGCCGCCCCGCGGGCGCCGTGCGGAAGGTGCCGGCGACCGGCTCGCCGGTACGCCGCGGGTCGTCCGGGTCGGCGAGTAGCACCCGGTAGTGGATCTGCTCACCCGAGGGAAGGCCGTGCAGCGAGGTGACGCCGGTGAAGTCCGTGCCCGGCCCGAGCACCGGACCGGTCCAGGACCGGGCGTGCCGGAACGACTCGGTCGCCGCGGTCTGCACCACCATCCGGGCCGGCCGGTCGGACCGCGCCCAGACGAGCCCGGAGGACGTGGTCACATCGCCGACCTGGACGCCCCACCCGGCGCCCGGCCGCCCGCTGCGGGCCTGCGCCGGTGCGGCGGACGAAAACGTGGGCAGCGCCAGTGCGGCCGAACCCACCGCCGCTCCCCGCAGCAGCGACCGCCGTCCGAAGCCGCCGGATTCCTGCGCCATACCGAACCTCCATGCCTCGACCGGTCTTGCCTGCCGCCCCGTTCGTATCGCTGTCCGGTGCCCCGTTGTCGAACGGACGGTGAACAGCGGCCCGTTCCCGGTGCGGTGCCCGTTCGCCCGAACGGGTCCCGGGCCCTCGGACCCACCGGACCCGGGCCATGGTCGCAAGACCATCGGCCGATCGCCAGGATGCCACCACGGCCCCTACGTTCCTGATACGCGCCGCCGCCCGGCGGCCCCCGAGAAAGGTGCCCCCATATGCCCGCCAACGGCTCCGCCCACCTCCGCATCGCCCGCCCGTCCCGCGACCTGGCGGCGGCCGAACGCTTCTGGAAGCAGGGACTGGGCCTCACCGAGCTCTTCCGGCACACATCCGAGGCGGGCGAGCACGCCCTGCTGATGCTCGGCTGGCCGGACGCCCACTGGCACCTGGAGCTGACCCTCGACCCGTCCGGCACGCTCCAGCCGTCCCCGACGCCGGACGATCTGCTGGTGGTCTATCTGGGCGAAGCGGTGCCGGCCGAGCTCGTCGCCCGACTGGAGCGCAGCGGGGGCAAGCGGGTGGCCGCCTACAACCCCTACTGGGACGAGTGGGGTGTCACCCTGGAGGACCCCGACGGATACCGGCTGGTGTTGTCGACGCGTGACTGGTCCAACTCCTAGCCGAACCAGGGGTGTTCACTCGTTAGTCGTGCGGTGCGGAGCCTCGCCGCACCGTGGTCGCACCGTGGCGGGCCGGCCCGGCCCGTCCACCTTCGACCGGCCGTCGCCCGCCGTCCCTACCGCACGGTGTCGAGGACGACCCGAGCCACCAGCGCCGGATCGTCGTTCATCGGCACATGCCCGCAGCCCGGCAGCCGTACCAGACGGGCGCCCGGGATCGTGTGCTTGGCGCGTATGCCCTGGCGGGGGAGGAGCAGCCGGTCCCGGCTGCCCCAGCCGATCGTCACCGGGACGTCCGGCACATCGTCGGTGAACCGCACTCCCCGGCCGGCCGCCAGGGTCGAGGCGAAGCCGGGCGCGTCGCGCAGCGCCCGGGTCTCCGCCACCACGGCATCGGCCGAACGGCGGCCCGGGTGGGCATAGATGGTCCCGGTCAGCGAGGCCCGGCCGAGGGCGGACCGGGCCAGGGACTCCACCATCGGCTCCGGGAGCGCCTGGGCGCCCGCGTACATGCCGCGCAGCACACCGAAGGCGTAACGACGCTCGGCCGGGGTCCAAAATCCCGCGGGCGACAGCGCGGTGACCGACCGGACGGCCCGTCGTCGGCCCAACTCCAGTGCCAGCAGCCCGCCCAGTGAGTTCCCGACCACATGCGGGCGGTGGGCGCCGAGCTCCGTGAACGCCGCGGTGAGCAACGGAAGAACCGAGTCCAGGTCGTACGGGGAGTCACCCGGCAGCGCGGGCGAGGCGCCGAAGCCCGGCAGATCGAGCGAGATGACCTCGTGGGACGCGGCCAGGATGTCGGACACCGGGTGCCAGGCCTGGAGATGGTGGCCGATGCCGTGCAGCAGCACGATCGGTTCGCCCGCGCCCTTGCGTTCGTACGCGACCGTGAACGGCGGCCGGTCCTCGGGCGTGATGCGGGCGAAGGAGACCGGGGCGGCCATGGGAACTCCTAGGGGGTGCGGTACGTGCGGTATTTCAGGGTGTGCACGGACACGATGCCAGCTGAGGCTACTGAGCGGTATGGGGCAGCCGGGGCGAGCAACAGGAGACCGCACGCACCGGGGCGGCGTGCCGTAATTCCCGCCGTACCCCTCGGAATCGGGTCCGGCACGATCCGGACGGCGCGGCGGGATTGGTCTTGACCAAGGGTGGGGGCGGTCATATCGTCGGGATACTGCAACAACCTTTCATAAAGAAGCGCTCATCAACGGGCACGCGGACGGGCCGGCATCACCGGCCGTGTGTGCGGGCCCGTGGGCCATGGGGGCACTACCCCACGGGGTGACGGCCGGTGTGGAGGACAACGGTGGGGACCAGGCAACTCGAACCGGTGCCGGAGCCGAAGTACTGGCACCTCAAGACCGTGCTCAGCGAGGCGCTGGACTCGGAGTTCGCGGTCGGCGAGATTCTTCCCAACGAGCGGGACCTGGCAGCCCGGTTCGGCGTCGCACGGGCCACGCTGCGGCAGGCCCTCGAACAGCTGGAGCTGGAAGGCAGACTGCAGCGCCGCCGCGGCGTGGGCACCACGGTCGCACCGCCGCGGGTCGGCGTCCCCGTCGGTCCCGCCCGCCACACCTGGCCCGGCGTCGCCGATGACGACTGGCAGCCGGTCGACGCCGTCGAGACCGACAAGGTGCCCGCCGCGGTGGCCAATCTGCTGGAGACGGCCCCCGGCGACCGGGTGCACCTCGTGCGCCGAAGCCGGGTCACGCACGATCAGCCCGTCGCCGCCGAGCTGCTGTACGTCCCGGCCTCCGTGGTCCCCGGCTGTGCGGCGGCCGTCTCGCCGGGCGCCCAGGCCCGTGCCCGTACGGTCCTGCGCGAGCTGCAGACGCTGGAGCTGGAGGGCCGCGACCGTACCGTCGAACTGGGTTCGGCCCGCGCGGAGGACGCCAAGCAGCTGGACCGGCTGCCGGGCGCGCCCGTCCTGGTGGTCACCACCCGCTATGTCTCCGCGGGGCGCACGACGGCCGTTGCGGTCGCCACGTACCGTGCGGACACCTGCCGACTGACCTTCGGCGAGAGCGACCCGGTCACGCTGCTCGCGGGCTGAGTCCCGGGGCGGCCGCGGGAGGGGGCGCATTGGATGGCGTTCCGGTACGGGGGCGTTGCTCGCAGGTCGTAGCTCGCAGCTCGCTGGTCGCAGGTCGTAGCTCGCAGCTCGCTGGTCGTTGCCGGCCGCTCGGCGTTCGCGGCCGGCCGTCCGCCGTCCGCCGTTCGCTGGCCGCCGTCTGCCGCTTGCTGCCCATTGCCGGCCGCTCGGCGTTCGTTGCCGGCCGGCCGGTTAGCCGTTCGCTGACCGCTGCCTGCCGTCCCTCCGCCGTTCGCTGCCTGCCGTCCGCCGCCCGGGGGCTTTCCCCCGCCCCCTCCCCCTCCTCCCCCTTCGGGGGAGGGGGCGGGTGAGGAGAACTACACCAAGGACCACGGCTTCGTCTTCGAGATCGATCCGTACGACCCGCGGCGCACCGGT
>NZ_SDIF01000123.1 GCF_004122735.1 Streptomyces sioyaensis
CCGCCCTCCGTCGCCCCCTGCCGCGCCCGGCGCCGTCCGGTCGGCGGCACGCCCTCGGCCCCCACCGGCCGCCGGCGCGGTCGCCCCAGTCCCGCCGAGGAGGCCGCCGGCCCGTCGGTGCCCGCGCAGGGCGCGCCCGCCGCGGCGCCGCACCGTCAGCCGCTGCCGCCCGCCGCCGAGGACGACGGGCACGCCGCGGGGCACTCCCAGGGCAGGGCGTTCAGCGTGCGGACGCTCGGGCAGGGCGTGCCGTTCGCGCAGCAGATCGCCGACCAGCAGCGTCCGGGGCTGCCCCCCGGCAGCACCCCGCCCGGCGGTACGTCCGCCGGTTCGGGCCGCCGCCGTAAGCTCGCCGCGCCGCCGCAGGAGGGTGAGCGGTCGACGGCCGCCGGGCCCGCGGCGGCCGAGCAGCCTCCGCACCCCGGGGCACCGCCGCAGCAGCAGCCGCAGCACCCGGCCGCCGGCCCGCCGCAGCCGCATCTGCTGGACGCGAGCGAGGGCCGGGCCTTTGCGATCTCCGCGCCCGACGAGGGCAGCGAGGGCCCCGAGCCGCTGGACGGTCCGAACGGCGCCATAGAGGTGGTGGACCGTCAGCCGATGCCCAGGGACGACGAGCTGCCTCCGGAACCGCTGGACAATCCGCGCCGGCTGCTGGTCTGGCCGGCGCCGGACGGCGCCACCCAGCAGGCGCTCAGCGACCGCGGCTACCGCCCGGTGATCGTCAACTCCCGGGAAGAGGTGGACGCCCAGATCGCCGCGTATCCGGCGGCGCTCTTCGTCGACCCGCTGACCGGGCCGATCACCCGCACCGCGCTGCAGTCGCTGCGTCAGGCGGCGGGCGCGGCCAAGGTCCCGGTCCTGGTGACGGCCGGGCTGGGGCAGGCCACCCGGGAGGCCGCGTACGGTGCTGATCCGGCTGTGCTCCTCAAGGCGCTGGCCCCGCGCGACAGCGAGGTGCATCCGCCGCGGGTGCTGCTGATCGAGCAGAACGACGACATCGCGACCGCCCTGACCACCTCGCTGGAGCGGCGCGGGATGCAGGTCGCACGGGCCTCCGCGGACGCCGACGCGGTCACCCTCGCCACGCAGACACGGCCGAATCTGGTCGTGATGGACCTGATGCAGGTGCGCCGCCGGCGGGCCGGCATCGTCGACTGGCTGCGCGCCAACGGGCTGCTCGACCATACCCCGCTGGTCGTCTACACCTCCGCCGACATGGATCCGGCGCAGCTGCCCCGGCTGGCCGTCGGTGAGACGGTGCTCTTCCTGGCGGAGCGCTCCACGAGCGCCGAGGTCCAGGCCCGGATCGTCGACCTGCTCGCCAAGATCGGCACGAACTGACGACGGCCGGCGGGCCCGGCGCCCACGCCGCGGACGCCCGGCCCCGGAGCACCGCTCACGGCCGTGGGCTCACGCCAGCAGGGTGACCTCCAGCTGCCCGTCCGCGTACTGCTTGCGCAGCACCTTCTTGTCGAACTTGCCCACGCTCGTCTTGGGCACCGCCGGGATCACCGCCCAGCGCTCCGGCAGCTGCCAGCGCGCGACCCGCTCGCCGAGGAACGCCTTCAGCTCCTCGTAGCCGATGGTCACACCCTCGTTGAGCACCACCGTCGCCAGCGGCCGCTCGCCCCACTTGTCGTCCGGTACGGCCACCACCGCGGCCTCCAGGACATGCGGGTGTGCCATCAGGTGGTTCTCCAGCTCGACCGAGGAGATCCACTCGCCGCCGGACTTGATGACGTCCTTGGCCCGGTCGGTCAGCGTCAGGTAGCCGTTCGGGGTGATCGTGCCGACGTCGCCGGTACGCAGCCAGCCGTCGGGGCTGAACTTGTCCTCCGGGCGCAGTGGTTCGCCCTGCGCACCGCCGTAGTAGGCACCGGCGATCCAGGGTCCGCGGACCTCCAGTTCGCCGGCGGCCCGGCCGTCCGAGGGGAGCCGCTCGCCGTCCGGGCCGATCAGCCGGGCTTCCACGGAGGCGGGGAAGCGGCCCTGGGTGGCGCGGTAGGCCCACTCCTCGTCGCCGCTGACCCCGGCCGGGGGGTGGGAGACGCTGCCCAGCGGCGAGGTCTCGGTCATCCCCCAGGCGTGCACGACACGGATGCCGTGGCGCTCCTCGAAGCCGCGCATCAGGGCGGGCGGGCAGGCCGAGCCGCCGATGACGACGGTCCGCAGGCAGGAGACGTCCCGTTGGGTGGCGTCGAGTTCGGCGAGCAGCCCCTGCCAGATGGTGGGCACGGCGGCGCCGATGGTGGGCCGTACGGTCTCGATCATCTCGGCCAGCGGCGCGGGCTGCAGGAAGCGGTCGGGCATCAGCAGGGACGCGCCGGCCATGAACGCGGCGTGCGGCAGGCCCCAGGCGTTGACGTGGAACATCGGCACGACCGGGAGGGTGATGTCGCGCCCGGTGAGGGCGAATGCCTCGGCGGAGTTGACCTGCAAGGAGTGCAGGTAGAGCGAACGGTGGCTGTACAGCACGCCCTTGGGGTCGCCGGTGGTCCCGGAGGTGTAGCAGAGCGCCGCGGCCTCGCGCTCGTCGATCTCGGGCCAGGCGTAGCTCTCCGGCCGTCCGGCGAGCAGCTCCTCGTAGTCGTGGACCCGCGCCGTGGTGCCGTCCAATACGGAGCGGTCACCGGGGCCGACGACAACGACGTGCGCCACGTTCGGCAACTTCGGGAGCAGCGGGGCGAGCAGCGGCAGCAGGCTGCCGTTGACGAGGACGACGCGGTCCTCGGCGTGGTTGATGATCCATACCAACTGCTCGGGGGGCAGCCGCAGGTTGAGCGTGTGCAGCACCGCCCCCATGGAGGGGATCGCGAGATAGGCCTCCATGTGCTCCGCGTTGTTCCACATGAGGGTGCCGACCCGTTCGTCGTCGGCCACGGTCAGCTCCTCGCGCAGCGCATGCGCCAGCTGCGCGGCCCGACGGCCGATCTCGGCGAAGGTGCGGCGGTGCGGGTCCCCCTCGGTCCAGGTGATGACCTGCGACTCACCGTGAACCGTCGCCCCGTGGGCCAGGATTCGCGAGACGGTGAGCGGTACGTCCTGCATCGTGCTGAGCACCGGGTGCCTCCGCTTTGCTACGGGCGGTTAGTGGTGCTGCGATTGTCGGCGCATACCGCTTGGTATGTCACGCCCTCCGGGGTGTGTTCTTGCCCGCTCATGACCGGATGCGGCCACGGACGAGTTCGCCGGGCCCACCCCTCGATTCTCCCGTTCACCCACAGGGATGGCCCTGTCGGCACGTTGCTTGTGCCGTCCCCGTGCGCGCAGCACGCTGACGATCACTGACGATCACCGGAACCCCGGCACTCGTTCTTCTCTTCTGCGTTTCTCTTCCGATTCCTCTTCTGACAGGAGCGTCCTATGCGCCCCCACCTCGGCCGTTGCCTCGTCCTTGCCGCCCTGGGCGGGATCGGCGTGCTCGCCTGCGGCACCGCTCAGGCGGCCCCGCAGGCCGCACCGGTCCCGCGTTCGGCCGGCGACGGCCCCTCGGTCGGCCGCCCGTTGTTCGCCGGGCAGTTCGACCCCGTCGGCGGGATGGGCGGCGGAGTGATCTCCGGTGGCGGCAAGCCGGCCTTCCTCAAGGCCGACGGCAGGCGGTAGGGCAGGCGGCAGGCGGTGCCTCACGGGAGGCCGGTCGGCCTCATGAGGGCCGATCGGCCTCCGGGGTCACCGCCTGAAGGACCAGCACCGACAGATCGTCCTCGACCGGGCCGGTGCCGAAGTCGTGCGCGGCGCGCCGTACGTGCTCGGCGAGGGCCTTGGCACCCAGCCCCATGCCCTCCCGCAGCACTTCCATCAGACCGTCGTTGTCGTCCAACTGCCAGTTGCCGCTGCGGCGTTCGGTGACCCCGTCGGTGACGCACAGCAGCGTCTCGCCCGGTGCGAGGGTGAAGGAGCTGGCCTGGAATTCGGTGCCCTCGTCGATGCCCAGCAGCATCTGCGGCTCGGCGGCCGGCTCGACGTTGCCGTCGAGGAACATGTGCAGCGGCGGGGGGTGGCCGGCCGTGGCGACCGTGCAACGGGCCCCCGGTACGCCCGGGTCGACCTCCAGCTCGCCGTACAGCAGGCTCAGGAAGCGGGAGGTGGCCTGCTCGCCGCCCAGCTCCACCGCCTCGGCGCTCTCCTCCGCCATGGCCAGGTTCAGCCGGCCGAGCACCGACTCGACGCCGTGTCCCTCACGGGCCAGCAGTCGCACCAGATGGCGGGCCAGGCCGGTGACCGACATCGCCTCGGGGTCCTTGCCCTGGACGTCACCGAGCAGGAAGCACCAGCGGCGGTCGCCCATCGGGAAGACGTCATAGAAGTCGCCGCCGACGGTCTGGCCCTCCCCGTGCGGCTCGTAGACGATCGCCGTGTCGACACCGACGATGCTGGCGAGCGACGCGGGCAGCTGCCGGCGCTGGAGCGCCAGGCTGATGGTGGTCTGCCGGGTGTACTGGCGGGCGGTGAGCACGGCCTGTGCGACCCGGCGTGCCACGTCCTCGACCATCCGCACCACGGTGTCGGTCATCTGGAGGTGCCCCGCCCGCCCGAGCAGCAGCACGCCCTGGTCGGTGTCCCGGGCGACGAGGGGAAAGGCGAGCGCCGACCCGCCCGTGTGGGACGCGCCGGCGGACTCCGGCCAGGGCCAGGGGATACCGGCGGTGCGGACGACCTCGGCCGGCGGGTCCCGCTCCAGGTCGTCGCGGAGCGGGGCGATCCGCCGCTCGTCGACGTGCCAGACCCGGGACAGCTGCATGCCGCCGCCCTCGGTGGTCAGCCAGATCGCGCACCAGTCGGCGAGCCGGGGCACCAGCAGCTGGGCGGCGAGCGCGGTGACCATGTCCTGGTCGAGCTGCCCGGCCAGCAACTCGCTGGTCTCGGCGAGGAAGGACGGGCCTCCGCGGTCGGCCCATTCGGCGGCGGACCCGGACCGGCGGTCGCGCTCGCGCACGGTGTGAGCCAGCGGTGCGGGAGGTTCGGCGCCGCGGCTGTCGAGCTGGGGAAGCGGGCTTCCGGCGGTGCCGGGCTCGCCCTCGGTGGCCTCCAGCCGGAACCAGACGGTCTTCACCGCCTTGCGGTAGGTCACGCCCCAGGACTCCGCCAGCGCGCTGACCAGCTGGAGCCCGTACCCCGGCTCTCCGCTGCGGGCGTCCACCCCGCCGCGTACCCGCCGGGAGGGGTGGCGGTCGGAGACCTCCATGACGACGCCCACCCTGGCCCGCCCCCGTCGCGTGCCCTCGCCCTCCTCGCCCGGGGGCCGGACGTACTCCAGGCGGCAGGTCACATCGATATCGGTGCCGGCATACATCACGGCGTTGGTGACCAGTTCGCTGGTGAGCAGGACGGCGTCATGGATCAGCTCCTGGCTGATCGCCGCCGCTCCTGGCCCGGCCGTGGCGGGTGGTGCGGCCGCCCGTTCGGAGAGCAGCGCCCGTACGAACTTGCGCGCACCGGCCGCGGCAAGCTGGTTGGCGGGCAGGCCTTTCCGGGAGACGGATTCCGTCATGGGCGGGGAGGACAGCGAGGTCACTGCACCCCCTGGATGTGCCGGGAAAATACATCTACGGGCGCTTTATACTATGTCATACCTGCCCAAATTGATCACTCTGCCCAACTGGACCCACTCCATATCGATCTTTGGGGGGATGGTGTGTCATGGCGCTCGACCCGACCCGGCGCGAGTCTGCTCCGCAACCCCCGGATCCCCCTGCGTCCGCACAGCCCACCGAGGCCCGCGAGAGCGCACAGCCCACGGAGACGCCCGGGCCCGCGCCGCCCGGCCGGCCCCCCGACCAGCCCCCGTCCGACGGGCAATGGGTGCGCGCCAGCGAGCTGCGGCCGCTGCTCGCGGTGATGAACGCGCTGCGCGACGGGGACTTCACCACACGTGTGCCGAGCACGCCGGACGGCGGCTCCGCGGACCCCGTGCTGGCCGATATGGCCGGTGTCCTCAACCAGATCATCGCCCGCAACGAGCATCTGGCGTCCGAGCTCCAGCGCGTACGCGGCGAGGTCATCCGGCAGGGCCGGCTGGACGAGCGGATCTCCGCGAGCCCCGGCCAGGGGACCTGGACGACGAACATCGAGGCGGCCAACACCGTGCTGGAGGCGCTGGTGGTGCCGCTCGCCAAGGCCACCCGGGTACTGGACGCGGTGGCCGACGGTGATCTGACCCAGCGCGTCGATCTGCACGACGGCAACCGCCAGCTCCGCGGCGATCTGCGCCGGCTGGGCAGCGGCGTGAACCGCATGGTCGACCAGCTGTCGCTGTTCACCGGCGAGGTCACCCGGGTCGCCCGCGAGGTGGGCACCGAGGGGCGGCTGGGCGGCCGGGCCAAGGTCCAGGGGCTCTCCGGCGACTGGCTGCACGTGACCGAGGCGGTCAACACGATGGCGTCGCGGCTGACGGCGCAGGTGCGCGACATCGCCGTGGTCACGACGGCGGTGGCCACCGGCGACCTGACCCAGCAGGTGACGGTGGAGGCCACCGGCGAGCTGCTGGAGCTGAAGCTGACCGTCAACAAGATGGTGGACCAGCTGCGGGCGTTCGCCGACGAGGTGACCCGGGTGGCCCGCGAGGTCGGCACCGAGGGCCAGCTCGGTGGCCGCGCGCAGGTCAGGGGCGTCTCCGGGGTCTGGAAGGACCTCACCGACAACGTCAACTTCATGGCGTCCAACCTGACCTGGCAGGTCCGCAACATCGCCCAGGTGACGACGGCGGTGGCCAACGGCGACCTGAGCCAGAAGATCACCGTGGATGCCCGGGGCGAGATCCTCGAACTGAAGTCGACGATCAACACGATGGTCGACCAGCTCTCCGCCTTCGCCGACGAGGTCACCCGCGTGGCCCGCGAGGTCGGCACCGAGGGCCGGCTGGGCGGCCGCGCGCAGGTCAGGGGCGTCTCCGGGGTCTGGCGAGACCTCACCGAGAGCGTCAACTTCATGGCCGACAACCTGACCTCCCAGGTCCGCAACATCGCCCTGGTCGCCACCGCCGTCGCGGAGGGCGACCTCGGCAAGACGATCACCGTCGAGGCCAAGGGCGAGATCCTCGAACTGAAGACGACGATCAACACGATGGTCGACCAGCTCTCCGCCTTCGCCGACGAGGTCACCCGCGTGGCCCGCGAGGTCGGCACCGAGGGCCGGCTGGGCGGCCGCGCGCAGGTCAGGGGCGTCTCCGGGGTCTGGCGAGACCTCACCGAGAGCGTCAACTTCATGGCCGACAACCTGACCTCCCAGGTCCGCAACATCGCCCTGGTCGCCACCGCCGTCGCGGAGGGCGACCTCGGCAAGACGATCACCGTCGAGGCCAAGGGCGAGATCCTCGAACTGAAGACGACGATCAACACGATGGTCGACCAGCTCTCCGCCTTCGCCGACGAGGTCACCCGCGTGGCCCGCGAGGTCGGCACCGAGGGAAACCTCGGCGGTCAGGCGCAGGTCAGGGGCGTCTCCGGGGTCTGGAAGGACCTCACCGACAACGTCAACTTCATGGCGCTCAACCTGACGTCCCAGGTCCGCAACATCGCCCAGGTGACCACCTCGGTGGCCAACGGCGACCTGTCGAAGAAGATCGACGTCGACGCCCGCGGCGAGATCCTGGAGCTGAAGGACACCGTCAACACGATGGTCCAGCAGCTGCGGGCGTTCGCGGACGAGGTGACCCGGGTGGCCCGCGAGGTCGGCACCGAGGGCCGGCTCGGCGGCCGCGCCCAGGTGCACGGCGTCTCCGGCGTCTGGAAGAACCTCACCGACAACGTCAACTCCATGGCCGACAACCTGACCTCCCAGGTCCGCAACATCGCCCAGGTCGCCACCGCCGTCGCCAAGGGCGACCTGTCGAAGAAGATCGACGTCGACGCCCGCGGCGAGATCCTGGAGCTGAAGACGACGATCAACACGATGGTCGACACCCTGTCGTCGTTCTCGTCCGAGGTGACCCGAGTGGCCCGCGAGGTGGGCAGTGAGGGCCAACTGGGCGGCCAGGCCCGGGTCGAGGGCGTCTACGGCACCTGGAAGCGGCTGACCACCAGCGTCAACGAGCTGGCGCTGAACCTGACCACACAGGTCCGCGCGATCGCCGAGGTGGCCAGCGCCGTCACCCAGGGCGACATGTCCGGCTCGATCACCGTGGACGCCCAGGGCGAGGTCGCCGCCCTGAAGAACAACATCAACCTGATGGTCGCCAACCTCCGCGAGACCACCCGCGCCAAGGACTGGCTGGAGTCCAACCTGGCCCGTATCGCCAGTCTGATGCAGGGCCACCGCGACCTGGTCGAGGTCGCCGATCTGATCCTGCGCGAGCTGACCCCGCTGGTGAACGCGCAGTTCGGCGCGTTCTTCCTGGCCGAGGCGGGCGCCGAGCCCGGCGAGGGACTGGAGCTGATCGCCGGGTACGGCACCGGCCAGCCCGAGGGCCGCCGTTCCCTGCCGCGGCTGCGGCTGGGCACCCCCGGCTGGGGCCTGATCACCCAGGCCGCCATGGAGAAGAAGCGCATCGTCGTCGACGCCGTCCCGCCCGACTACATCACCATCAGCTCCGGACTCGGGGCCTCCGCCCCCGCCAGCATCGTCATCCTCCCCGTCCTCTTCGAGGACCAGGTGCTCGGCGTCATCGAGCTGGCCTCGTTCAGCCGGTTCAGCGAGGTCCACCTCGCCTTCATCGACCAGTTCGTGAACACCATCGGCGTCTCGATCAACACCATCATCGCCAACGCCCGTACGGAGTCCCTGCTCTCGGAATCCCAGCGCCTGACCGCCGAGCTCCGCCAGCGCTCGGACGAACTCCAGCTGACGAACGCCGAGTTGGAGGAGAAGGCGGCACTGCTGGCCACCTCCTCGCAATACAAGTCGGAATTCCTGGCGAACATGTCGCACGAGCTGCGCACCCCGCTGAACTCCCTGCTGGTGCTCTCCCGGCTCCTCGCCGACAACCCCGAGGGCCGGCTCTCCGCACAGGAAGTGGAGTTCGCCGTCACCATCCACCGCGCCGGTGCCGACCTGCTCCAGCTCATCAACGACATCCTCGATCTGTCGAAGATCGAGGCCGGCCGGATGGACGTCCACCCCAAGACCCTGCCGCTCATCAAAATCCTCGACTACGTCCGCGCCACCTTCAAGCCGCTCACCCTCGACCGCGGCCTGACCTTCGACGTCAAGGTCGGCGAGAACGTCCCCAAGGAACTCTTCTCCGACGAACAGCGCCTCCAGCAGATCCTGCGCAACCTGCTGTCCAACGCCGTGAAGTTCACCTCCTCCGGCGGCGTGGAACTCATCGTCCAGCGGGTGTCGGGCGCGGACTTCGACGAGGAAGCCCTGCGCAACGCAGACGACGTCATCGCCCTCTCCGTCAAGGACACCGGTATCGGCATCTCGTCGGAGAAACTCGACGGCATCTTCGAGGCGTTCCAGCAGTCCGACGGCACCACCAACCGCAAATACGGCGGCACCGGTCTCGGCCTCTCCATCAGCCGTGACATGGCCGCGCTGCTGGGCGGCCGGATCATCGCCGAGAGCAAGCCGGGCGTCGGTTCGACCTTCACCCTGTACGTGCCCGCGCGCTACACCGGCCCCTCCGTCACCGCGGGCGCCCCCGTCGGGCCCCTCATCGCGGAGGGCCCCGTACCGTCCGAACCGGCCCCGGCCCCGGATCCCCTGCCCACCCTGGGCGAACAGCGCACGTCCGCGCCCGAGGCCCTGGAGAAGGCGTCGCGCGGGGACGTCTTCCGCGACCAGGAAACCCATGAGCCGACCGCACCGGTGGCGGCCCCCTCCGCCGACGGCGATGCCGTCACCTGGCCCGAGACCATCCGCCTCAAGGACTGGCTCAGCGGCCGCCCCGGCGAGGTGCTGGCCGACCGCCGCATCCTCGTCGTCGACGACGACATCCGTAATGTCTTCGCGCTCACGCACGTATTGGGCCGGGTCGGCATCACCGTGAAGTACGCCGAGAACGGCCGCGAGGGCCTGGAAGTCCTCAACCGGACACCGGATGTCTCGCTGGTGCTGATGGACATCATGATGCCCGAAATGGACGGTTACGAGATGATCAAGGCGATCCGGCAGGCACCTCGGTTCGCGGACCTCCCGGTCATCGCGCTCACCGCGAAGGCCATGCCGGGCGACCGCGAAAAGGCCATCGAGAGCGGAGCGAACGACTACATCCCCAAGCCGGTGGACGTGGACCGGCTGCTGACCGTGATCTGCCGTCTCCTGGACCCGGAGGACGGCTGTCCCGGTACGCCTCCTGAGCGCCAGGACGGGGGCGAGGCCGGGGACGAGGCCTCCAATACGGGCGAGATCACTGACGCCGACGACACCACCGCCGACGAGGCCACGGGCCGGGACACAGACCGGGACACGGGCCAGGACGACCAGGGAACGACGGGGGAGCAGTCATGACGACCGCACCGGACACCTCACCCAGCATCCTCATCGTCGACGACATGGAGGAGAACCTCGTCGCGCTGGAAGCCGTACTGGGCTCGCTCACCCAGAAGGTGGTGCGCGCACGCTCCGGCGAGGAGGCTCTCAAGGCCATGCTCCGCGAGGAATTCGCGGTCGTCCTCATCGATGTGCTGATGCCGGGCATGAACGGCTTCGAGACCGCCGCCAACATCAAGGGCCTGGACCAGACGAAAGACGTCCCGATCATCCTCCTCACCGGCGCCTCCGTCGACCCCAACTACGCCTACCGCGGCTACACGGTCGGCGCCGCCGATTTCCTGATCAAGCCGTTCGACCCCTGGCTGCTGCGCACGAAGGTGAACGTCTTCCTCGACCTCTTCCGCAAGAACCGTCAACTCGCCGCCCAGGCAGAGCAGTTGAAGCGCTTGCTGACCTCGCCCGAAGCCCCCGGCGGCGAGGGCGCGCCGGGCCCGGCAGCGGCAACGTCCCCGACGGGCGCGGCCGCTCCCACGGCCCCGGCCGCGACGCCGGGAGCGGAGGAATCCCAGGAGCCACCGGGATCCGCGAAGGCCGGGCAGCCGATGACGGGCCCGCACCCCGATCTCCCGCCGGTCCCGGGAGCCGCGGAGCCCGCCGAGACGCCGCAGCCGGCAGCCGGCGACGCCTCCCGCCTCGCAGAGATCGCCGGCCAGCTCGCCGAAGTGGAACTCCTCCTGCGCGACGCCGAGGGCTCCGACAAGACCCGCCTCGCCGACCGCATCGCGGACCTGGAACAGGCGGTGGGCAGGCTGATGGTGAGCCGGGGGACATAGGCGGCCCACTGCTACGGGTAAAGCGGCAGGTCCCGTGTCGTGATCGTCCACTCTCCGATCGTCACATCCTCGCCGTACACGAATTCCTTCCGGGTGGCGTAGCGAGGGCCGCTCGGCGTCGGGTGGATGTCGGAGAGCACGGCGCCCGTGCCCGTGCGCGGGTCGAAGATCACGTACAGCGGAATACCCAGGAGGGGGTAGTCGCGCATCTTGCTCACCCAGTCGTTGTCCGGGTTGGAGCGGGAAACGACTTCGATCGCGGCGATGAGGGTACGCGGATCGAAGGATCCCTCGACTTCCATGTCCGCCTCGGCGATCACCATCACGTCAGGGTGCCGCATGATGCCCTCGGAAGGGCCCTCCACGTCGGGGGTTCCCGTGTGAGCCACCAGTTCTTCCGGCATCGCCTTTTCGAGGCGCTTCCGAATGCGCAGCGTGGTCAATTCGTGGGGCCCGACAGGCGCCATCATGTCGTGAACAATGCCTTCCTTGGTGATCTCGAACTTGCCTGGAAGGGTGTCGTCCATCGACTGAACGAACTCCCGCATGGTCTGGTACAGGAGGGCGTCCCGTCGCGCGTCGTCCGGGGCCATGGTCATGACGCTCGCTCCTCGTCTCTGTCGGCACCTCTGCCCGCGTGCCGGCCGGAGTCCTCAGCTTCATGCTAGGTGGCCCCTCGCGCCGCCGCGGCTGGGCAGCGGCAGTGTCTACGGCCCGGAACCCCGGCGCAGCACACCGAAGCACGGGTTTCCGGGCAACGGTGGACGGGCGGCCGCCTCATCGGCCCCACATCGGCAGGTCGAATTCCGCCCAGACCGTCTTGCAGGGGAACGGTCCGCAGCACGTCCCCCATCGGTCGGCGAGCGCCTCGACGAGGATCAGGCCGTAACCCGATTCCCGTACGCCCGTGTCCGGAGGGGCCGGGAGCCGGTCACCCCGGGCATCCGTCACCTCGATACGGAGCGTGTCCGCGTCAGACAGGACGGCGAGGCGGAAGTCCCGGCCAGGTACGCATCCGTGCGTAGCGGCGTTCGCGGCCAGCTCAGCGATGACCTGCGCCGGGGCTTCGAACGGCAGCCCCCATGACCGGAGTTGCTCCGTGGCGAGGAGCCGCGCGAGGCGGGCACCCCGGCGGGTGGCGGACAGCTGGACCTTGAACTTGAGCTTGTACGCGGCGATTTCCTGATTCACGTCACTCAGCGTGGTCGTGCGTGTTTACGCTGAAAAGTGATTCGGCCGGTACGCACGGTGACTGTCCTGGCGCTGTCCAGGAGTGTCCCCGCTGTCCAGGAGGTGGGAGCGGATGAACGTTGACGGAGCGGACGAGGCGAGCTGGGAAGGACCGGAGGATGAGACTCAAGCCGTCGTCGAGGCCGTCGGCCGCCAGCTGAAAATGTGGCGCAAGGCCGCGGGACTGCGCCCGGAGGAGTTCGGGGCGCTCATGGGGTACGGGGAGAACCTGATCTACAAGATCGAGCGGGGTGTGCGTATCCCCCGCCCGGAATTCCTCGACAAGGCGGATGAGGTGCTGGGGGCGGGCGGCAAGATCGCCGCGATGAAGAAGGACGTTGAGCAGGCCAGGTACCCGAAGAAGGCCCGGAACCTGGCCAAGCTGGAGGCCGAGGCGGTCGAACTCGGGGGCTACAGCAACCACAACCTGCATGGGCTGTTGCAGACGAAGGAGTACGCGACGGCATTGTTCGAGATGCGAAGGCCTGCTTACTCGCAAGACGAGGTGGAGCGACTCGTGGCGGCCCGCATGAACCGACGAGCAATCTTCGATCGAGCTCCTGCTCCAGCGCTCATGTTTGTCCAGGAAGAGGTGACACTTCGCCGCCCCCTCGGAGGCACAATGGCCCTACGTCGACAACTCGAACATCTGTTGGAGATCGGACAGTTGCGTAACGTCGAGATCCAAGTAATGCCGACCGACCGCGAGGACCACGCCGGAATGGGCGGCGAGATCGAGGTCCTGAAGTTCGGTGATGGTTCCGTTGTGGGCCGCGCCGAGGATCGATCCTTTGCCGGTGCGATCTCCGACCCCAAGCAACTTCGGGTCCTCGAACTGCGGTATGGAATCATCCGGTCCCAGGCTCTCACCCCACGAGAGTCATTGGCATTCATCGAGAAGCTGCGGGGAGAGACATGACGCTGAGGCCTTCCGGTACCACGCTGGTGTGGATCAAGAGCAGCTACAGCGACAGCAGCAACGGTCACGACTGCGTAGAAGTGGCCTGGCAGAAGAGCAGTTACAGCGACCAGGGCAACGGCAACGAGTGCATAGAGGTCGCCACCGCCCCCGACACCATCCGCATCCGCGACTCCAAGAATCCCCACGGCCCGCAGCTGCGCGTCCGACCGGCCGCCTGGGCCGACTTCCTCGCGTACGCCGCTGACGGGCGCTGAGTCGCGGCCTCGGGCGCCCGCGTCCCGTCAGGCGATCATCCCCAGCTCCGGGTCCTCCCGGAGCTTGGCCAGGGCGCGGGAGACGGCGCTCTTGACCGTGCCGACCGAGACCTCCATGATCTCGGCGGTCTGGGCCTCGCTCAGGTCCTCGTAATACCTGAGGACGACCATGGCCCGCTGGCGGGGCGGCAGTCGCAGCACCGCGCGCCACATCGCGTCGCGCAGGCCCTGGAGCTCGGCCGGGTCGGGCGCCGGCAGCGGTTCCGGCTCCGGCAGCTCGTCGACGGCGAACTCCTCCACCTTGCGCTTGCGCCACTGGGAGGTACGGGTGTTGATCAGCGCGCGGCGGACGTAGCCGTCCAGGGCGCGGTGGTCCTCGATGCGCTCCCAGGCCACGAAGGTCTTGGTGAGCGCGGTCTGGAGGAGGTCCTCGGCGTCGTTCGGGCTACCGGACATCGACCGCGCAGCGCGCAGCAGGACCGGCCCCCGGGCCCGTACATAGGACGAGAACGTCGGGAACACAGCGGCGGTCGAAGCGCTTGTGCACACTGGCGTGGTCATGTGGACCACGCTAGGAGCGAGGGTGGTCCCAGCGGATCGCCCCCAGGTGCCGAAGCGCCATCCGCCTCAAGTTGTACGGGTAGGGGCCGCCGGACCTCCTTTGGGGGGACCGGCCGGGGCGGCTCCCCCAAGGGGACGGCGCGTGCCACACCCGCCCCTTCCGCCTCACCCGCCTCAGCCCTGCGCCCAGGCCGCCTCCTCCTCGCGAGCGGTGTCGTAGCCCTGGCGAGCGGCCGTGACCTGCGGAAGATGCGCATCGGACCAGGCCGCGAGGGTCCGGAAGACCGGAACCAGAGTGCGGCCCAGCTCGCTGATCTCGTACTCCACCCTGGGCGGGATCTCCGCGTGGTACGTGCGGGTCACCAGGCCGTCACGTTCGAGCTGGCGCAGGCGCTGAGTGAGCACCTTGGGCGTGATGGACGGCACCAGCCGTTGAAGCTCGTTGAAACGCAGCCGTCCATGGTGTTCCAGCACCCACACGATCGGGGTGGTCCAGCGGCTGAACAGCAGGTCAACCACCGGATTGATGGGACATGCCGACTCCTTCGGCTCGGCCATCCGCCCTCCTGAGCAGTCCGGCCCGCCGCGGGCGCAGGGCACTTTCTCGCAGGTAACCACTATATCGAGGAAAGTAGCGTGGAGGGAGCGGGACGGCATCCGCCGGACCGCCGGGCATGCGGCCGCCGCCGGTCTCCCGGGCGGACGAGCCGATGGCCTGGCCCATGACGTGAAGGAGGCATCACCATGACCTTTCCGGCGCTCCCCCAGCGTGCAGGCGACCGGCCCGAGACCGGGCCCGAGGTCCCCCACCTGCAGTTGACGCAGACCAGCCCACCGCAGATCAGGCAAGAGCTGCGGCAGTGGATGGCCGGCGCGCTGCCCGGCATCTCCGCCGGCCGCAGCGAGGTGTCCGTTCCCAGCACCTGGGCGGTGTTCCTCCAGGACACCTCCGCAGCCCCGGGCGCCCTGCTCTTCCCGCCGCGCTGGGACGCGGAGTTCGCGCATGTGCACGCCGACGGCAGCCTGCACCTGGCCCTCGACCCGGACGACCACGCCGAGTTCCTCTCCTCCGGGTGGGGCGAGAAGCACCCGCTCTACGACCGCGGCGCCAACGTCGTGATGCTGTACGCCCCGCGCGACCGGGCCGAGCTGGAGGTGGCCAAGAAGGTCGTCGCCGCCTCTTACCGGTATGCGACCGGTCGTGACGCGTCCGGGGCTGCCGGGGCCGACGGAACCACCAGGGCGGCCGGGGTCTCCGGGGCCGCTGGGACCGCTGGGACCGCCGCGGTCTGACCTCGGCGGTCCCAGCGGCGGGCCGGGCCGTCGAAGCCGCCGCAGACCGGGCGAGCGCCCCGTACGGGAGGCTCGCTGCCCTCACCCAACTCCCTTGCTATGAAAGGCTGTTACCGATGCCCATCCATTCTCCTGACCGTCCGTACGACAGCACGCAGTCGGTCTACGCGGTCGGAACCGTCCGGAGCGGTGCCCCGCACGAGAAGGGCGCCACGACCCGGGAGACGGCCGGGAAGACGCTGCTCTCGCTGGTCGCGGTGTTCACGGCGGTCTCGCCGTACGTCGCCGACTGGAACGAGACCCACGTGCTGAACCCGCTCTGGCCGCCGCACGCGAAGTTCCACAACGGCCAGACCATGGCCATGGGCACACTGCTCGCCGTGGCCACCCTGTTCTTCGTGTGGCGCCGCCGCGGGGACGCCCGTTCCAACCTCTTCGCCGCGGTCGGCTTCGCCGGCCTGTACTGGGTCAGCCAGGCAGCCGCCATCCTCTACCCCGGGGCGGCCTACTTCGACCCGCAGTTCGACACCGCCGACATGTATCTCGCCGGGCTGCCCGTGCAGGCGGTCATCGAGATCGTCGTGCTCGCACTGATCGCGGGCTCGGTGGTGCTGTGCCGCCCGACCCGTCTGGAGATGGGGCTGCCGGCGGTTCCGAAGGGCTGACCCTCGCAGCGCATTGATGATGGCTGCGCGTTGATGACGGCGGCGCGTTGATGACGGCTGCGCGTTGATGAGGGCGGTTACGCGCCGTCCGCGCCCAGGAGCAGACCCGAGGTGGGCACTCCCGTACCTGCCGTGACCAGCACGTGTGCGGGGGTGCCGGCCTGGTTGACGGAGGTGCCGCGGAGCTGGCGTACGGCCTCGGCGATGCCGTTCATGCCGTGCAGATAGGCCTCGCCGAGCTGGCCGCCGTGGGTGTTGAGGGGGAGGGCGTCCGCGGCGACGAAATCGGCGGCCTCGCCGGGGGCGCAGAAGCCGAACTCCTCCAGCTGCATCAGCACGAAGGGGGTGAAGTGGTCGTAGAGGATCGCGACGTCGATGTCGGCGGGGGCCAGTCCGGAGGTGCGCCAGAGCTGGCGGGCGACCACGCGCGTCTCGGGGAGGCCGGTCAGCGCATCGCGGTAGAAGCTGGTCATCTGCTCCTGGGCGCGGCCCGCGCCCTGTGCCGCGGCCGCGATCAGCGCCGGCGGGTGGGGCAGCGTGCGGGCCCGCTCGGGCGAGGTCACCACGATCGCCTGGGCGCCGTCCGTCTCCTGGCAGCAGTCCAGCAGCCGCAGCGGCTCCACGATCCAGCGGGAGGCGGCGTGGTCGGCGAGGGTGATCGGCTGGCGGTGGAAGTACGCGGCCGGGTTGGTGGCGGCGTGGCGGCGGTCGGTGACCGCGACATGGCCGAAGGCCTCCGGCGTCAGCCCGTAGGTGTGCAGGTAGCGCTGGGCGGCCATGGCCACCCAGGAGGCGGGGGTGAGCAGGCCGAAGGGGAGGTTCCAGCCGAGTGCCGCACCCTCGGCGGAGGGCTCCCGCTGCTGTACGCCGGAGCCGAAGCGGCGGCCGGAGCGCTCGTTGAACGCGCGGTAGCAGACGACGACTTCGGCGAGGCCGGTGGCGACGGCCAGGGCTGCCTGCTGGACGGTGGCGCAGGCTGCGCCGCCCCCGTAGTGGACCCGGGAGAAGAAGGACAGTTCGCCGATGCCGGCCGCCTGCGCGACGGTGATCTCGGGGTTGGTGTCCATGGTGAAGGTGACCATGCCGTCGACGTCCGCGGGGGTCAGCCCGGCGTCGTCGAGGGCGGCCCGGACGGCCTCGACGGCGAGCTTCAGTTCGCTGCGGCCGGAGTCCTTGGAGAACTCGGTCGCACCGATCCCGGCGATCGCGGCCCGGCCCCCTAGGGAATCGGGGCGGTGGATGCTCATTCGGTGCCCTCCGGGAGGCTCGCGGTCGCTGTGGCCTCCTGGAGGCTCACCATCGCTGCGTCCTCCTGGAGGCTCACCATCGCCGCGTCGTCCGGGAGGCTCACCATCGCCGTGCCGGTTACGTGGTTGCCGAGGCCGTTCGCACCGACGACCCGCACCACGGCCGTACCGTCCGACACCTCGGTGACGGTGCCGCGCAACACCATGGTGTCTCCAGGGTAGTTGGGGGCGCCCAGGCGGATGGCGACCTTGCGCAGGACGCAGCGCGGCCCGAAGTGGTCGGTGAGGTAGCGGCCGACCAGCCCATTGGTGGTGAGGATGTTCATGAAGATGTCCGGGGAGCCCTTCTCCCGGGCCGCCTCGGCATCGTGGTGCACGTCCTGGTAGTCACGGGAGGCGAGAGCTCCGGCGACGATCAGGGTGCGGGTGATCGGGATGGTGAGCGCCGGAAGCTCGTCACCGGCTTTCATGAGGCGGCCTCCTGCCGGGGCTGGGGGGCGGGTCCGTCGTCCGGGTGCCGTCCGTCGTCCGGGTCCCGTGCGTCATGCGCGTCCCGCGCGTCCTGCGACGGCCGCGCTTCCCGTGAAGTGAGCAACTGCCCCAGTTCTTCGAGCACTTCGGCTCCCGAGCCCAGATATCCGGCCAGTTGCCGTCCCCACAGGAAGTGCCGGTGGACGGGGTGGTCCAGGTCGGCGCCGATACCGCCGTGCAGATGCTGGCCGGTGTGCACCACACGGGTGCCCGCCTCGGCGGCCCACCAGGCGGCGGTCAGCGCCTGCTCCCCGGCGTCCAGGCCCGCGTCCCGGCGCCAGGCCGCCTCGTAGGCGGTCAGCCGGATCGCCTCGGTGTCCATATAGGCGTCGGCGGCGCGCAGCAGGACGCCCTGGTGGGTGGAGAGCGGACGGCCGAACTGCTCACGCGTGGTGGTGTGGGACACCGCACGGGCCAGGGACCCGGCACAGACCCCGGCCTGGAGGCCTGCGAAGGCGGTACGGGCGATGGCCAGGACATCGGCGTACGGGCCGTACGGACGGGCGGCGGGCGGCTGCGGGGCGACCGCGTCCGACCCCACACGTCCGGCCACGCCCGGCCCCAGGCATTCGGCAGGCGCGTCATCGAGGGTGAGCCGGCCCGCCGACCAGGGAGCGGTGGTCTCGACCGGATCCCGTCGCACCCCGGGGGCGTCGGTACGGAGCAGCCACAGCGTCCGCGTCGGCCCGTCCGGCACCAGTACATGGGTCGCCGCGCGCAGCCACGGCACCACGGGGACGCTGCCGGTCAGCCGCCCCGTCCCGTCCGCCGGCGGCACCGCCCGCACCCCGCCCGGCCGGGCCGGAAGGGCCCCGGTGGCGATCGCGCTGCCGTCCCGGAGCGCCGGCAGCAGCCGCGCGCGTTGGTCCACACTGCCGTGCGCGCCGACCGCCAGCAGGCCGTAGACGCAGCTCGCGGCGAACGGCACCTGCGCCGTCGTACGACCCTGCTCCTCCAGCATCAGGACGAGTCCGAGCAGCCCGGTCTCCGCCACCGCGCCCGGCAGCCCGGCCGTGCACAGCGCCTTCCAGAGCTCGGCGTCCGTACCTCCGCCGCAGTCGGCGAGGCGCTCGGGGGTGGACAGATCGCCGAAGATCTCCGCGGCCAGTTCGCGGGCCGCCGTCTGCTCCGGTGTGGGGGTGAAGTCCATGTCACCCCTCACCGCCCGGCGTCGCACGGAAGACCGGCAGCTCGTACTCCTCGTCCACCCGCTGGAAGGCGAGCCGGACGGGCATGCCGATGCGCACCTGGTCGTACGGGACGCCGACGATGTTGCTGACCATCCGCACCCCCTCCGCGAGTTCGATCAGTCCGACCGCGTAGGGCGGGTCGAAGGCGGGGAAGGGCGGGTGGTGCAGCACGACGTAGGAGAAGACCGTTCCCGCGCCGCTCGCCTCGACGGTGTCCCACTCCGGTGACCCACAGCGGGAGCATCCCGGCAGCCAGGGGAACCGCAGCGTCCGGCAGCCCGCGCACCGCTGGATCAGCAGCCGGTGCCGGGCGACGCCTTCCCAGAAGCCGGCGTTGTCGCGGTTGATGACGGGGCGGGGGCTGCCGGACGCTGCGGTTCCCCTGGC
>NZ_SDIF01000124.1 GCF_004122735.1 Streptomyces sioyaensis
CCACCCCGTCCTCCCACTCCACGCCCCCGCAACCGACCACGGTCCCCGGCTACACCGCCGCCTACACGAACCGCGAACTCACCTCCCCCGACTCCGACTACGAGTTCGACCTCAAAGCCGGGAAGGTGACCCAGAACAACTCCACGTGGTACCTGGGCCGCGAGGACGGCGAGTACTACATCCCCGACGACAGCACCGCCTATATCCCACCCACCGAGCCCCTCACTCTCCCCGACTGCCTCAAGGGCATCAACACCCAGCCCACCTCCACCCTGCCCTTCACCACCCTGCGCGCCGACCGCAGCTTCTGCGTCCGCGCCCACGGCGGCCAGGACATTGCCATCATCCGCACGCTCACCGACGGTTCGAACGACGACCCGGTAAAGGTCTCCATCACCTACTACCGCTACTCCGACTGAGCCTGACCAACACGACCGGCACCTGCGCGCCACTCTCGAAGAGCACCGGTTCGGCTAAGTCCACTCGTCGCCTTGAGCGCCCACCCAGTCGCAACGCAGGCCAGGAAGTTCCAACCAGGGCGCTGGCAGCGCATCCCCAAGCGAGCCCGGCAGCCAACGGTGGCGAACATGACGGGGCCGTCGTGGCTACTGATACGTCCCAGTGAAAGCGTGGTGTGCGTCCACACCGTGAGCACGGCGTGAGGCGCCCGGCCATCGTCGCCACTACGGGCGGCGCCGCAGCGACGGTCGCGGAAAGTCCGCCCGGCGAGGCAGCATCCGCCACGCCTCCGGCCAGCCAACTGAGCCCAGCGAAGGGCCATGGAGGTGGCCGCTCGGTAGCGGTGGACGACCGAAGCATCGATGTCCCTACCGGCGCTCCGTCGGTACGCACCGCCGCGTCGCCCCCGTCGGCCGGAGCACGGCTCCGTCACACCCGTCACGCCCCCGCGCTGCCCGTTCCCTCGCTGGTTGATCTGTGAGCTCCTGGGGGTGCCGTACGCGGACCGGGAGGAATTCCAGGGGACCGCATCCAGGATGCTCCGGCTCGATGCGAGCCAGGAGGCAATCGAGCAGGCCCACATGGCGATGAATCAGCACATCCATCAACTGATCGTCGCCAAGCGTGCCCAGCCCACCGACGACATCCCCAGCGGCCTGGTGCAGTACGAGCAGCTCACCGACGAAGAGGTGGCCGGCGTCGGCACGTTGCTGCTGATCGCCGGGCACGAGACCACCGCGAACATGATCGCGCTGGGGACCATGAGCCTGCTGGACAACCCCGAGCAGCTGGCGGCCCTGCGCGCCGACCCCGCCCTCATGGACAACGCCATCGAGGAGCTACTGCGCTACCTGACGATCGTGCAGTACGGGCTGCGCCGGGTCGCCTTGGAGACGTGGAACTGGGCGGCCACCGCATCGAGGCCGGCGCCACGGTGCTCGTCGCCCTGGCCTCGGGGAACCGGGACGCGACGCAGTTCTCCGGCGACCCCAACGCGCTGGACGTCAGCCGGCCCTACAGCCCACACCTCGCGTTCGGAAGGGCAACGATGCACCTGCGAACTCGGGAGTTGTTCCACCGGAGCCGTTGCCGTCAACGCCTCCTCCAAGCCACCGCCGTCTGACACCTGTTCCACGCCCACGGCGACCGGACCTGCTTCGGGAGGACCGAAACGTCATTCGGCGAGAGGAACGAGGCCGTCGGCCTCCATCTCAAGGGCACCGCCCACGTCTTCTCCGCGCGTCCCCTCGACGGAGCCTGCGGGATCGCCGGCACCTTTCTCCGTCCTTGACGACCTCGCTGCCTTCCTCGGCCGCATGCTGGACTCCGCAGTTGCTCAGAGAAGCCGAGGTGCGTGCGGTGGATCGCGAGCATCTCGTTCTTCACGGCGAAGTCCTCGGCACGGCGACTGAAGCGCGTGGTCGTCACGGAGATGGCGACAACAGCTTCGACATGCGCTCGTGCCCGCAGATGCGGAGTCCGCACATCGGTCACTCCGCCGTTCCGGGCTGCCGGGTCGAATCGCTGCGTCCCCGGCCGCCCTCGTGGTCGTCCGCGGGGCTCGTGCGCGCTGAGCCAGTGCCTGTGTCGACGAGGATCTGTTCGGCCTGGGCGACGTTGTCGGCTTGGACCGCCCTGGCCATTGCGGCGGCTGCTGCTTCAGGCGTCGCCTGTGGCGGGACCACCAACAGGGAGAAGTAGTCCTGATCGCCGCGGGTGATGAGCACCGTGTCGTCACCCACCGGGAAGGAGTCGATGTGCACGACCCGGTCGTCGATGATCAGCCGCGTCGGCAGTTCCTCCCACGCGTTCGTATCCAGGCCCACGCGCAGGACGGGGCCGAGGTGCTCGGTCAACGCGCTGATCAGACTGGGCAGCTCGGCGCCGATGTTGCGGGAACGCGGCCACCACGCCCCGTCGAGAATGCCCTCGCGGGACCGGGTCGTCTCAAGCCTCAGCAGTGCGGTCCCGGGTTTCACCGACTGATGGATCGCTTCCGGCAGAAGCTTGGAGAGGTCCGGAGTTTCGGAATCGGCCATGATGTGCTCGCTCGTCTGCGGTCCATACGTCCGCTGATCGCCCTCGGCGATGTCTCGGCGTGGCTGCCGATGGGGGTGGCCGCGGTGGTTTCACCATACTCCGCGGGCCGGCATACGGGCCCATGCACGGGGCCGACGCGTGCGCGCTGCGCTCACAGCAGGGAAAATACCTGGTCAGACGCATGCTCGGCCATCTCCGCGGCCCTGATCATCGCCGAGCCCAGGGGCGCTCTCACGGCCCCCGGCACGGTCGTCCGTGCCGTCGGCGGCGGTCCGACGCAGCGGTCGTCGTCAGCGTCGGTGGGGGTGTGCCCAAGCGGCGCACCGCCCGCCTCCACGAACGCCTGGTGTCGTATGGGGTCGGTGGACCTCCGCCCGGAGTACGGTGAACACGTCGGGATATTTCGAGCGTTCCCCCTTGCCGGAGTCGAAAGGCCGACGGTGGGGCCGGCCAGCTCGTCTCCTCGCCCGTCGGCAACTGGCGGCGGTAGGTGTGAGCATTGGCCGTTGGGCACCTCGTACGCCTGACAGAGAGGCCGGCATGAGACCTGTAGAACCGATGCCTTCGGCAGGGATGGCCGAGGTCCGCATCGTCGCCGCATCCCCCGAGGCCGCGCGCCGGGTCGCAGAAGTACTCCGGCACTGCTTCCCCGCCGCCGAACAGCGCAGCTACCCCGCCGGCCACGACGGCGGGACCCGGCTCCACATCACGGTGGACACCACGCACACCTCCGAGCCCCACGCGGCGGCCGCGCCATGGCTCGTGACCAGCGAGTCAGCCGCGCGTGACCGGCCGCATGCGGACGAGGTCTGAGGAAACCGGGCCTCAGACGCGCGGCTGCGACAGGGGCGTCCCTCGACCGGGCGCCCGCCGTTTCTCCGCCGCGATGAGCGCGACACAGTTCTCCTCAGAGGGAGCAGTCATGGCATCACTGACCGAGCGGAAGGCGTACCGCGAGAAGATCATGCAGGCTCTGTACGAGGCCACTGAGGGCAACCGCCTCCTGGGTGTCACCGGAGCCAAGCTGGCCCAAGATCTCGCGATCCCGGCAGAGGATCTGGCTGCCGCCTGCACGTACCTGGTGGGCGAGGACCTGATCACGGTCGACTGGACCGCGGGCAATACGCCGGCCATGGTCACGCTGACGCACCAAGGCATCCGGCACATGGAGGCCGAAGAAGAAAAGCACGGTTGACGCCATGCTCAGGCAGCGTCCGCACCTTTCGACCGCCGGCGGAGGCCGGAGGAACAACCCATCCGGCCGTTAGTGCCGTTCCTCCGCGACGGGTACCGGTGAACCATGGCTGGCACCTTCACCACCCGCACCCTCACGATGGCAACCGGCGCCGTTGAGACCATGCACGACCTGACGCACGCGTGCTCCGCGTTCCTCCGGGAGGCCGCTCATGGACGAAACGGACTGCTGAACGTCTTCACACCCCACGCGACGTCCGGCCTGGCCATCATCGAGACCGGCGCGGGCAGTGACGATGACCTGCTGGCGGCGCTTCGCGGCATTCTTCCTGCGGACGGCCGTTGGCAGGACCGCCACGGCAGTCCAGGCCACGGCAGCGGCCACGTGCTCCCGGCTCTGGTCCCACCACACGCCACGTTGCCCGTGGTCAATGGTGAGCTGGAGCTGGGGACCTCGCAGTCCGTTGTCCTGGTGAGCACGGACCGGGACAGCCCCGAACGCCAGGTCCGGCTCTCCTTCCTCGGCTGACCGGATGCCCCGTGGTCCTGCGGCTGACAGCCCCCGCTGGCACTCGCTCCGGATCGGCCCGGCGAGCCTTACCAGGAGTAAGCTGGAACTACCGAGGGCATTCCGCACACCAGCCTCCACGCTCGTGTCGTTTTCGGCGATTCACGACACCGGGCCGGTCGTGGTCGGCCCGGGGCAAGGTCCGCGTCATGACCACCACCATTCCGTATACGCCGGCGGTCGAAGACCGGACTTCTTCGCTGCCCCTGCGACTCGTGCTGGCACCGGCCGGCACCGCTCCAGCTCTGCTCGACGGTGCGTGGTGGCCCCGCTCCCGTGACCTCACGGCGGAACTTCCCGCACTGACAGCCGTCCTCGACCCGCTGTGGGGGCGGATCACCCGCGTCACGGTGAACCCCACCTTCTGGCCCGTCATCCCACGGAAGGTGCCCGTCGACGGGCATGTGGTGGGTGTCGGCTGGTTCACGGCCGAGCAAGACCCGCACAAGCTGCTGCTGCTCTCCTACAGCGTCGGACGTTGGGACCTCCTGGTCATCCCCCCGGAGACCAGCCCGGCCACCGCCGCCCGGCTCATGGCAGAGGCCGCCGATCCGCTGGGCACCCTCACCGCGAGTGCCCTGATGAACGAAGCGGAGCAACGCCGGATCGCGGAGGAGATGGAACTGTCCCTGGTCTCGGTCTGGGACTCCGAAGGCGGCCATGGCGCAAGCCTGCCGACCTCACGTTCCCGAGCAGTCAGTGCTCAGGTACCGGATACGAAAGGTATCTGAGCGTCGTGTCAGTCATCGCGGGCGCGACGTGGATCCCGCAGCCCGCTCCGGAGGAAGCCCCAGGCCAGCAGCCTGGGGCTGATCTCTTGTCCGGACCTTTCCCCCGCCCGTCGTTCAGCCGGGTGCCCTGAGGGAGCCTGACACGCCGCCACTGGCTCAATGAGCCCGTTGGCCCGGTTGGCTGGGTCACGCTGTCCGAGTTGATCACGGTGGTTCCAGGAGCCCGTGTGCACTGTCGCATGAGGGGGGTCTGCCAGTGGGTCCCTGTGCGGCCGGCGGCCGCCGAGCAGGGCGTGAACTTGCGCTCCGGATCCTCACCGAGCGGGAGGGACCGAGGGGCCGCAACGGACTCGGACACTCCGGCCGTGGAGCGTGGCAGGGCCTCATCGCTTCCCGCCTGCGCTCAGCCGTTCGCGGACTGGCTCACCTTCCCCTCACCCTCATCCGGACCCGCGCACCGTGCTACCGGCGCCGAGCCACCGAAGTCGCACGCCAGGCCGCCCGATGACCGACCCGTGGGAGACGGCGGGCCCGGCGGGTGACGTCGCAAGGAGGCTGCTTGGTGAAAGGGCATGGGTATGACGGCAGGTGAGCGGCCGGCGGACACGGGCGCGGTGGACCGGTCGGAAGGGTTCGGCGAGCGACTGCTGGGGGTGCTGCTGGATCGGGCGCACGAGATTCCGCCGCAGTTGATCGCCCCGCTGATCGCGGAAGAGGTGGCGAGGGTCGGCGGCCGTCACGTCTCGATCCTCCTCCAGGACTATGCGCAGCTGCTGCTGGTGCCCCTGCCGGGCAGGCGGCTGACCGTGGGCCGGCCCGAGCTGATCAGTGACTCGCACGCGGGCACGGCCTTCCTGTACGGGGCCCCTGTCGAGGTTCCGCAGGACGACGGCGTTCGGATGTATCTGCCGTTGCTGGACGGCAGCGACCAGGTGGGCGTGCTGGCTCTCACCATGGACACCGTCGATGACGACGACCGGCGCTTGTTGCGCAGGCTCGCCGGCCTCGTCGCCGACATGCTGGTCACCAAGCACAGCTACACCGACCAGTTCTTTCTCGCCCGGCGCCGCGAACCGATGAGCTTGGCCGCGGAGATCCAGTGGTCCCTGCTACCGCCGCTGGCGATGTCCGTCCCGCAGGTCTCGGTGGCGGGAATCCTGGAACCCGCCTACAGCGTCGCCGGCGACAGCTTCGACTACGCCCTCAACGAGGACATCCTGCACGTGGCCATGGTCGATGCGATGGGCCACGGCCTGGATGCCGCCACCATGGCGACCGTCGCCATCGGCGCCTACCGGCACGCCAGACGCGCCGAAATCGGCCTGTCCGAGATCTACGCGTTCATGGACCGGGCCATCGCCGAGCAATTCGGGCCCGACCACTTCGTCACCGCGCAGATGATGCGCCTCGACATCACAACGGGCCACCTGCAATGGGTCAACGCGGGCCACCCCGCACCGCTACTGATCCGCAACGGCCAGGTTGTCCGGCAACTGGAGAGCCCTACCACCTTGCCGGTCGGCTTCGGTGGTGAAGAGCCCCAGATCAGCGAGCAGATGCTCCAACGCGGCGACCGGGTGCTGTGCTTCACCGACGGCCTGATCGAGGAGCACGAGGCCGGCGAGGAGCAGTTCGGTGAGGAACAACTCATCCACTGGGTCAACCGCATCGAGCGGACGGAGAAGGGAGTGCGGGCGGTGGTTCGCTCGCTCTCCCACACCCTGAAACAGGAGCGGGGCGGCAGCACCAGTGACGATGCGACCCTCTTCCTGATCGAGTGGCGCGGGGGCGCCGCCGACCACCTCGCCGTCCCGGAGTGAGCCGGTACTCGCATCATCGTTGACGGAGCCGACAGCGCGCAGGCTCGCTGCCTCGCCAACCGTGATGCGCACTCGACGCTGACTTCCATGCAAAATGGGCTCTTGGCAAGGGAGTTCGTCCGGCCTCTGCCCGCGCCACAGACAGCGAACGCACTCCGTCGCACACACAGCGCATCGTTGGCCGGGTAATCGACGTGCTCCCCGGACGTCCGCCTGCAGAGCCTGCGCTCGCCGGCCACCTGCGCGGGGGACCTGTGTCAGCCCTAGCTTTTCTTCACTTTGTACAGTTCGAGATCTCTGTTCACGAACAGGTGCACATAGCCGCAGTTCCAGCAGATCAGCCCGGTCGCCGACTCGTTCGCCCAGCCGAAGTTCATGAACTCCATGCCGGAGCTGTTGAGTTTCACCTCACGGTCCCGAAACAGATCGCCCTGACAGAAAGTGCATTTGACCCACACGTTCCCGACAGCCGCACGTACAGGCTTGGCCACGCCCTCACCTCTCCCAAGAAAATCCGGAGTGGCGCAACCCTCTCGCACACACACCGCGCGGTGGTCAGCATAGTCAGGGCATCGAACCGGGCCGCGAGTCGGCGGACCGCGGATCGCCCCTGTCCGGTCTCCTCCTCCAGCTTCCCCTCGCCGGAGGCTCGCGAGCCGTATTGCACGGGAGCCGCAGCACAGCCCGTCCGAAGCGAGTGCCGTCGCGCCCGCACAGCGGGACGAGTGCCGACAGGGCGCCGCATGCCGGACCCCCTCAACATCACCATTGGCCATCTAGAGATAACCAGGTACTGTGCATCGCATGGAACCTGACATCGCAGGTAAGCCCGTCGCGGGCAAAGCGGAGAGCCAGCTCCGCAAGGGGGTGCTGGAGTACTGCGTGCTTGCGATCTTGCGGGACGGCCCGCGCTACGGCGTGGAGCTGCTCGAAACCCTCGGCGCGGTGAACGTCATGGCCACGAGCCAGGGCACGATCTACCCGCTGCTGTCGCGGCTGCGCCGTGACGGGGTGGTGGAAACGCGCTGGCAGGAGTCCCCCAGCGGGCCGCCCCGGCGCTACTACGAGCTGACGCCCTCGGGACATGCGGCGCTGAAGGAGTTCATCGCCATCTGGCCGCACTTCCGTGACGCGGTCGACCACTTCATCACCGGCTGACAGGAGACCACCATGTCGAATACCGAGCACCCGCTGGTGCGGAACTACCTGGCCGCCGTGGCGCGGGAGGCGGCCGGCCTGAGCCCGGAACGCCGCAACGAGCTGCTGGCCGACCTGGAGGAGCACATCGCCGTGGCCCTCGCGGAGGAGCCCGCCTCCGGCGACGACGGCGTCCGCGCCGTGCTCGCACGCCTCGGCGACCCGCGCACGATCGCGGCGACCGCGCTCGGCGAGGAGCCCCCCGCTCCGCAGAGCCCGGG
The DNA here is from genome assembly GCF_004122735.1 of Streptomyces sioyaensis. Classification (GTDB taxonomy): domain Bacteria; phylum Actinomycetota; class Actinomycetes; order Streptomycetales; family Streptomycetaceae; genus Streptomyces; species Streptomyces sioyaensis. Next base: position 8,231 of record NZ_SDIF01000124.1, read on the forward strand.
GTTCGCCGTGGTGCGCGCCGTCGTGCGTGCCCTCGCCGTGCTGGTACTGCTGGGGATGGCCAGCACCCTGGCGATCTCCGCCAACCCCTTTATTGCCGCCATCCCCCTGATCGGCGGGCTCTGGTGCCTGTGGGCCGGGCCGCAGTGGCGCAAGCGGGACAAGGTGATCGGAACGGCGGCCGCCCTCGCGCCGCTGCTGTTCGCGGTGGTGCAGGCCATGATCGCCGCGTTCGGGCTGCACCTCGGCATGGGAGATGCATTCTTCCCGGTCATGCTGGCCGCCGTGGCGCTCCCGGCCGCCGTCGGCTTCTATCTGCTGTGGTCCGCGGTGCGCCCGCTGCTGGGTCCCCCGGTGCGCGCGGCGTGACAGGGGCTCACCCGCTGCCGATCACCTCCACCCCCACACCCGGTGCGCCACTCGCCCTGACCACCGGTCACCACACGTCCAGCCCGGCCAACGAACTCTGAGAATCCACCCACCAGCAAGAGGAGAGAAGGATGCAAACGCAGCTCGCACACCAGATGGCCTTTGCCCTTACGGACGACATGATGTTCTCCGGCGTGGTAGCCGCTCTGCTCATCGGCGGCCTCGCGTGGTTCTTCGGCGCTCTGATCAGCATCGTCGGGTCCAACCTCTCCGGCGGGATGAAGCTGGTCTGGGTCGCTTTCGCCTTCGTGGCCCCCTTCCTCGGGTGCCTGCTCTGGTTCCTCATCGGTCGCCACGACGCCCAGCGCCGGCTGGGCATCGGCTGATTCCAAGGGCGCCGCCCGCTCCATGGTGAAGGCTCAGGTCGGCGACCTGGGCCTTGTTTGTTGTCCAGACCTCTCCGGCGCGGGCGCACCCCATCCGGCAGGCCAGGCTTGGCACGGGCATTGCACCACTTGACCAGGGACCCGACCCTAAAGACCCGCACTACCTTGCACCGCACTAGCTTGTAGTACATGACTCATGCTGTGTAAGGTACTGGCCATGGAAGAGACGCCCACCCCCCGTGGCCAGTGGCTGCGAGGGGTGCTGGATATGTGCCTGCTGGCCTTGATGGCGGAGGCCCCGGTCTACGGATACGAGATGACCGTCCGGCTCGCACAGGCCGGACTCGACGTCGCGGACGGCTCCATCTACCCGGCACTGGCGCGCCTGCGGAAGCGCGAGCTGGTCGAGATCGAACGCCGCAGCGGGGGCGGGGGCCCCGCCCGTACCTACTACAGGCCCAGCGAAGCGGGCATGCGGATGCTCCGGGCGTGGAGCCGCGACTGGGGCGAATTCGCCACGAGCATCGGCTCCCTCATCGGCCCACCTGCGCGGGAGGAATCATGACACTGACGGTCGAGGACGCGATACACCAGGCCACGGAGGTGTGGCGGCGCCTCGGAGTCGAACAGGACACGGCCGATGAGATGGCTGAGGAGCTGGCCGCGGACCTGACTGCCGCCTCCTCGGACGGCCGCTCGGTCGCGGACTACATCGGCGGGGACATCGAGGCACTGGCCACCTCCTGGGCGGACGAACGCGGTCTGCTGCCGGTGCGGCGGCACCTGAAGGAGACCGCCGTCGCGGCGGCCCAGGGCGCTGCTCTGCCCGCCCTTGCCGCTCTCGCCTTTTGGTTCGTGTGCTGGGCCCACCTCCTCGACCCCAGCAGCGAATCCCTGCAAACCACGGCCGACGGACGGGTGCTGCGGGAGGTGCACCGGTTCCCCGATCCCGGCGTTCCTTTGATGTGGGTGGGCTTGCCCGTGTGCGTGCTCGTCGCCTTCTTCTTGATCCGGCGCGCCGTGCGCGGGACGCTCCAGCACCATCACGCCCCCGTGGTCGAAGCGACCGTGCAGACCCTGACCAAGGCTCTTCCCGTCATTCTCATGGCAGCGGCCGTGCTGGGCGTCGCGATCGGCCTCTTCGGCGCCTCCGTAGTGGGGTACTACCAGGTGCTCTTCACCGTCCCCGTCGCGCTGGCCGGAATGATCGGCGCCGTCGCCGCCGGCGCCGCCTGGATCCGCCACCGCACCTGCCCGACCGTGACGGCCACCCGTTCCACTTTTGCGTGAGCGTTGCGGGAGCGAACGGCGCGACCGAGGCCGTTGTCCGGGCCTCTCAGGTGGCGGCGTGCCCTCCGCGTGCCCCAACTGCCGGTAATCGCAAGGCCCGGTCACGCGACCAGACGCAGCCAGGCCGCCGCGAGTGCGGCGTGACCGGCCGGCGTCGGGTGCACGCCGTCCGCGGCCCAGTACTCCGGTCCGGTCGTCGCGGCGAGCTCGGCGAACATGCCGTCGGCGGCGAGCAGATGCGCGCCGTACTTGCCGGCGAGCTTGCGCACGACCTGGATCTTCGGGTCCAGGTCGGTGCGCCATTCCTCGCGCACTTTCTCTCCGATGGGCGCGACACCGGCACCGGCTTCGACGACGCCGTGGACCGGCAGGAGGAACGGCTCGATGAGGATCAGCTGCGTACCCGCCTCGGCGAGGGGCGCGAGCAGGCGGTCGTAACCCGCTTCGAAACCCTCCACGGGGATCACGTACCCCTCCGGGTCCAGCGTGTGCCAGCCCATGTCGTTGACCCCGACGAGGATCGACACCACGTCCGGGCGCGCGTCGAGTACGTCCGTCTGCCACCGGGGTTCGAGGTCCATGATCTTGTGGCCCGCGATCGCGGAGTTCAGCCAGGTAACGGGCCGGTCCGGGTGCCGGAGTCCCCACTCGCCCGCGACGCGCAGCGGGTAGCCGAACCCGAGGCCGTCTTCGCTCTCCAGCCGTTGGCAGTCGGTGATCGAATCGCCGGTGAACATCACGGTGCTTCCCGGTCGGACAGTGATCGTCATTGCGCTCCTTGAACTCGGGTGAGGAGAGGAAAGCGGAGGAGAACGTTGATATCGCGGCGATGGAAATCGCCGCGGAGTGAGTCCCTTTGGGGCCTTTTGGCGCCCGCAGGAACGAAGACGGCCGCCAGGCCCTGTCGTCAAATTCCCGTCGTTCGCCCGGAGGGCGGGCCCCGCGGCGTCTGGTGCGTGCGATCGCAAGGCGGAGGGTCGCCCCGATACTGGGTGTATCGGGGCGAGCCCGACAACGCGGCGAGCGTGCGTGCCAGACGCCGCGGGGCAGGCGGGAATTTGACGACAGGGCCTAGGGAGAGCGGGGTGGCTGCTTCAGATTGCCGGAGGACCGAACCAATGACCGGCGGCCCGCTCGAACGCTTCACGATCAGGGGTGCTCTCACCGGCCCAGGCGACGACTCCGTCGGGTCGGACGAGCACCGCACCCGATCCGAGGTCGTTTCTCGCCGGACCGGCTACGTACCGCATCCGGCTCTCCCAGCCCGTCGCCGAACCGCGCAGGCATCCGTCGGTGCTGAAATCGAGCGCGACGCCCCGTCCGTCCCGCGTCAGGTCGCCGAGGCGAGTGCCGCTTTCGAGGCGGAAGTCCGGCGCGCTGCGGCCGACCAGGGGATGCTCGCTGCCGAGGTCGTAACGGATCGACGATCCCGACATCCTCTCGAACGCGTAGGTCGTTCCGTCACGGGTCCCGATCAGGTCGCGAACCACTCCTTGGACCGCCTGGCCATGCGGGTCCGGCCGCATGACCGCCACCTGGGCACGCGACCAGTCGAGCACCCCCGCGCCGATCGGATGGCGCTCGCGGGTGTAGGTGTCGAGCAGCCCGTCCGGCGCGTACCCGCGCACGGTCGCCGCGAGCTTCCACCCCAGGTTCATGGCATCGCCGATACCGGTGTTGAGTCCCTGCCCGCCAAGGGGGGAGTGGATGTGAGCGGCGTCGCCCGCGAGCAGGACGCGTCCGCGCCGGTAGGTCGTCGTCTGCATCGCCCGATCGGTGAAGCTGGAGGCGAGGTGTACGTCGCTCAGCGTCACGTCGGTGCCGGACACACGGCGCAGCACCGCCTGGAGATGGTCGCGCATCGGCTGCTGCGAGCGATCGAACGCGCCGCCGTCGAAGTCCATCATGGCGATGTGCCCCTCCGAGAGCCGGAGGTACATGCCGGTGGGCGTCAGGTTGATCCCGGAGCGCAGCTTCTCGGAACCGGCGACGGTGGCGTGCATGGTGTAGCCGGTGAACTGCGGCTCGGTGCCGACGAATTCGAAGCCCGCGAGCCCACGCACCGCACTGCGTCCGCCGTCGCAGCCGACGGCCCAGCGCGCCGCGTACTCCCGCTCGCCGGCTCGCGCGACCGCGCTCTGATCGTTCTGGGCGACGGCTGAGACCGTGACGCCGTACCTGATTTCCACGCCGAGCCGGGATGCCTGCCCGGACAGCAGCGTTTCGACCGCTTCGAGGTATGTCAGCATGCCCTCCCTCGCCGGGCTGGGAAGCCGGTACGGCAGGGCGGCGACGTCGACCTGGGCAGGATCGAGCACCATGCCGGCGAAATGGCCCACGCCACGAGGGGGTGCCGGCTCGCGCGCGTCGGGGTCCGCGCCGGGATCGTCGTGGACGCCCGATGCCGTCAGCAGCTGGTGCAGCATCCCGCGGCGGTAGAACGCCTCGACCGACGCGGCGGACAGGCCCCGCATCCCGAGCGGCTTCGCCTTGAACGGGGAGTGGGGCTCCGGCTCCCGCTCAAGCACCAGGACAGAGCAGCCCGCGAGGCCAAGCTCGCAGGCAAGGAACAGGCCAACCGGGCCGGCGCCCACGATCACTACGTCATGCACGAGAGATCCCCTTCCCCCACAGCCGGATGGGCACCCGGCAGGACCCGTCGAAAGGTGCCGGACCCCACCGACACCGGACCGACAGCCCCCGACATGCCGCCGACATGCCTCCGACACCACGGCTACGCCGCTCGGAGCGTCAGGCCGCCGGCAGCAAGCTTGCCGACCACCCCGTCAAGCCCCTTGGGGCGGGAGGAGGTGGTCGGCTCGTGTGCAGGGCAGTGCCGGGGCAGTGCCGCGGTCGTCAGCCGATGGGGTTGACGAAGGTGCCGGGGTGGGTGGCGCCGCGCTGGTCGACGAGGGTGCCCCAGGGCCACGCGATGGTGATCGACTTGGTCTCGTTGGGCGGGGTGATGTCCGCGAAGGCGGGCTGGTAGAAGCCCTCGTCCTCCTTGGTCATGGCGAGGTTGATCGTGAAGTCGGTGCTGTCCCCCGGCTCCAGGGTGATCGAGCCGTGCTTGGCCGACGAGCGGGCCAGCGACCAGCGCTCGCCGCCGTTCTCGGACTTGAGGTCCACGCCCGGGAAGCCGCCGATCTTGCAGGTGCGGCCGCCCTTGTTGGTCAGCACGACGCTGGTGGTCGTCGCCCCGCCGGCGTTCGGGTCCGGGGTCGCATCCTCGCCGGTGGCGAACGCCGCCTTCAGGCCGGAGGTGTGACAGCGTTCGACACCCGAGCCCGCCCCGCTACCGCCGGTGGCGTGCGCGTTACCCGCCTGCTGGCCCGCGGCGCCCGTCTTGGTGCCGGCCTTGGCACCGGCATCCGTCTTGACATCGGAACCCTGCGCTCCGGCGGAGGAGCCCGCACCGCTGGACTCGGCGGGGCGCGCGCCGCCGGAATCGGCGGCCACGCCCGTGTCCTTCTGACGCGCGGGCTTGGAGGCGGCGGCGTCCGAGCCGGAGCAGGCGGTCAGGGAAAGCGCGGCGGCTGCGGTCAGGGCCGCGGCGGCCAGGCGCACGGTGCGGCGACGGGCGGTGCGGGCAGTGGTGTTGGCGCTCATTTCGGGTCCCCCATGGCGGTCGGTTTCGCTGTCTCCTCGGTACGTCACCCACTCTGGTCGGGGCCGCTATCGCAAGGCTGCCGTGCCGCTAACATCCGGCAAACGCGGGTGTGGGTGCGCAGGTGCGGCGCCGAGAAGAACCCGGGCGCGATTGGCTCATGAGGCTCCGTCAGTTGTTGTGGTGGTTCGGTCCCTTGATCAGGAGGTGTCGGCGGCCGGTGATCTCCGGGCCGCCTTGCCGCCGAGGAAGAAGTACGAGGCGCCCGTCCGGAGGCCGCGGGAGGCCAGGATGTCGTCGATGCGGCGGGCGGCCCGGCATGCGGTGCATCGTGCCGGTCATCGCCTCATCTGCCGCTTTGTCACCGTTCCGCAACAGGCGTGAACCGCCTCGGCAGGCGCCCCGTACAGCCCCGTGTGTGCGGCCCAAGTGGCCGCGACGACAGGCAGCGAGGGAAGGAATCGGCATGGCCGGCGGCAACATCCAGATCAGCCCGGACGAGATGCGGGAGGCGTCGACCTGGCTGCAGAACCAGAAGGAACTGATGCAGCAGAGCCTCCACGAGGCCAACACCAAGATGGACGAGATGGTCGAGGCGGCCTACGCCACCCCCGGCTCCGAGAGCAAGTTCCGTCCGTACTGGGAGGAGTACAAGAACGGCACCGAGAAGGCGATCGAGGGCCTGCAGGGCGTCAGCGAGTTCATCAAACAGGTCGCCGACGCGTTCGTCGACACCGACGACCAGACGTCCGGCTCCATCGGCTGACGTGCCCGCACCGTCCGGCCCCGCTCTCCCTGTGAGGGCGGGGCCGGACGGCCGGAGCAGGAGAGGAGACACCGATGGGTCGCATCAGCGTCCCCGTGCAGGATCTGAAGGACACCGCCCTCCGTGCGGGCAGCGGCCCCCTGGTGCTCAGCGCCACGATGGTCGTGCTCCGGATCTCCGTTCCCGAGGAACAGTCGGAGGATCTGGCGGACCTCGTCGTCGCGGCCGCGATGCAGCTCGGCACCGAGGCGGAAGGCAGCGGACTGCCGCCCGGTGAGGTGGAGTTGGTGGAACTGCCCCAGGTCGGCGCGGCCGGGCGGATCACCAGGATCGAAGAGGTGGACTACCAGGGGACGTCGGTGCCCACCGCGGTGCGGCACACCCTGATCCCGGTGCCGAACACCCGGGACTATCTGGTGCTCGCCAGCTCCACGCCCAACGTGGACCTGGCGGACCAGTTCTACGAGGTCTTCGACGCGATCGCGGAGTCGTTCCGCTTCGAGGACCCGGCCGGCACGTCCGGCGCAGCGGATCCGGCGGCGGAAGCGGCCGGTGGAGGCCCCATGGGCGAAGCAGACAAGGGAAAGTGAGGTCGCGGCCATGGCGCGTCCAGCAGTGTCCGAGTGGGAATCGGTCTTCGGGTTCGAGGACGACCCGACCCCGGGTGATCCGGAAGTGCTCGGACAGCTCGCCCGCAGCTACCGTTCCGTAGCCGATAACGCGGGCGACGCCCTGCCCCTCGTCTCCGGCCTGGAGAACAAGCAGGTGGGCGAGGGAAAGACCATGGACAAGCTCCGGGACAAGCTGGGCGACCTGGCCAAGCAGGTGCGCAAGCTGCACAGTTCCTACGACCAGGCGGCCGGCGCCCTGGACACGTATGTGCATTCGCTGCGTGATCAGCAGCGGAATGCCGACAACGCGCTGGAGAAGGGGCGCGAGGCCAAGGAGCGGCTGGCGTCGGCCACCGAGGCGGTGCGTGTGGCCGGTGCCGACATCGGCCGGCTGGACGCGATCACGCACCCTCCGGATGACATCGACGCGCGGGCGAGCACCCGGCGCGCGCTGGACGAGGCCCACAGCAAGCAGTCCACGGCGCAGGGGCACGCCGACGACGCGCAGGCGGATCTCGACGCGGCACGCATGCTGGCGGAGGACGCACGGCAGGTGCGCGAGGAGGATGCCGCCACGGCGGCGCAGAAGCTGGACGACGCGAAGGACGAGTCGGTCGCGGGCTACAGCCTGTGGGACAAGATCAAGAAGGCGCTGAGTACGGCCTTCGGCATCATCAGCGCGGTGCTGGGTGTGCTGGCGATGCTGGTACCCGGTCTGCAGGGGCTGGGAATTGCTCTGACCATCGGCAGCATCGTGGCCGGCGCGGTGTCGTTGGGGATCAACCTGTCCGTGATGGCGGAGACGGGCGAGTGGAACGTACTTGAGATCGTGCTCGGCGTCGTGGGCCTGGTCGGGGGCGGGCCGCGGCCCTCAAGGGCCTCGGGGGGATCGGCTCGGTTCTCAAGGGGGTCAAGCCCACCTCCATCAAACCGAACAACATCCGCATCAACAGCCGGGAGCCGAGCGGCCGTACCTGCGAGACCGACCCGGTCGACGTGGCCAGCGGTGAAATGCTGCTGTCGCAGAACGATCTGACGCTACCCGGCGTGCTGCCGCTGATGGTCTCCCGTACCTATCTGTCGACCTACCGCTACGGCCAGTTCTTCGGCCCCTCCTGGGCCTCCACCCTCGACGAACGCCTGGAGGCCGACGACCGGGGACGGGTGTCGTGGGCCCGCGAGGACGGTTCGATCCTGACCTACCCGAGCCTTCCCGCCGGCGGGGCCGACGAGGCGGTGTGGCCCGAGGAAGGCCCGCGCCTGCCGCTGACCTGTGCGGGTACCGGCACCACGGGCGAGGTCACGTACCACGTCTGCGACCCTCGGACCGGACTCGTCCGCACCTTCGCGGACCATCCCGACGACGACAGCGGCCTGTACTGGCTGACCCGGTGGCACGACCGCAACGGCAACGAGGTCACCGTCTCCCGGCTGGAAGACGGCACCCCGACCGCGCTGGTCCACTCCGGCGGCTACCGCGTCGAGGTCGATTGCACCGCCGGCCTGCTGACCGGGCTGTCGGTCGCCACACCCGAGGGCCCGGTCGAGGTCCTGTCCTACCAGCACGACGCGGACGGGAACCTCACGCACGTGGTGAACTCGTCGGGCAAGGCGATGGTGTTCGGCTACGACGACCGATCCCGCATCACCTCCTGGACGGACCGGAACGACTCCACCTACCGCTACGTCTACGACGACGACAACCGCGTCACGGAGACCATCGGCCCCGACGGCCACCTCTCCTCACACTGGAGCTACGACCCCGACGAGCGCCGGACGCACTACACCGACGCCTGCGGCGCCACGACCGTCTACCAGCTCAACGAGCTGTACCAGGTCGTCGGCGTGACCGACCCCCTGGGCCACACCACCACCTCCGAGTGGGACCGCTACGACAACCTCCTGGCCCGCACCGACGCCCTCGGCCACACGGTCCGGTACGAGTACGACCTGGCGCACAACCCCACCGCCGTCCAGCTCCCGGACGGCAGCCGGTCCACGGCGACGTACAACCGGCTGAACCTCCCGCTCTCCTCGACCGGATACGACGGGACGACGTGGTGCTGCGAGTACGACGAGCGGGGCAACCTCACCGCCATGACCGCCCCGGACGGGGGCGCCATCAGGTTCACCCACGACCCCGCGGGTGCCATCGCGACCGCAACCGACGTGTCGGGCGCGGCAGCCACCTATGACAACGACGCCGCCGGCCTGCCCCTCTCCGTCACCGATGCCTCCGGCGGAACCGCCCTGCTCGAACGCGACGCGTTCGGCCGCCCCACCGCCGTCACCGACCCACTGGGTGGGGTCACCCGCACGGTTTACACCGTCGAAGGTCACATATCGGAGCGCACCTACCCCGACGGCCGCACCGAGCACCTCACCTGGGACGGCGAGGGCAACTGCCGCACGCACACCGACCCCGCAGGCGCCATCGCCCGTTTCGAGTACACGCATTTCGACCGGCTCGCGGCGCGTACCGGGCCCGACGGCGCCCGGTCCACCTTCGTCTACGACGCCGAGCTCCGCCTCACCCGGGTCACCAACCCGCAGGGCCTGAACTGGGATTACACCTACGACCGCGGCGGCCGTCTCATCAGGGAGGCCGACTTCGACAACCGCGAAATCCGTTACGCCCACGACGCGCTGGGGCGGGTCACCTCCCGCACGACGCCGCTCGGCCAGGAGATCGGCTACACGTACGACGAACTCGGCAAGCTGACGTCCAAGGACGCGGCCGGGGTGCGGACCGACTACACCTATGACGCCGCCGGCGCTCTTCTCCGCGCGGTGTCCCCCACCTCCACGCTCGCCTTCGAGCGGGACATCATGGGCAGCCTGCTGTCGGAAACCGTCGACGGACGCACCACCCGCTACACCTACGACGTCATGGGGCGCCGCACCTCCCGGACCACGCCCACCGGCGCGTACACCGAACTCGCCTACGACGGGGCAGGTAACCGCAGCGCCCTGACGACCGACGGTCACCGCATGGAGTTCACGCACGATCTCCTCGGCCATGAGCTGTCGCGCGCCCTGGGCACGACCGCCTCGCCGGTCGCCATGACCACAGCCTGGGACATGGCCGGTCGCCCCGTCGTACAGCGGCTGACCACCCCGGGCGGGGACCTCCGGGCCCGCCACTACGCGTACCGGGCGGACAACTACGTCACCGCCATCACCGACGAGGTGACGGGGACGAGCAAGACGATGGAACTGGACCGGGCGGGGCGCCCGTTGACGGTCACCGCCGAGGGCTGGACCGAGTCCTACGCCTACGACCAGGCAGGCAACCAGATCGAGGCCAGCTGGCCCGACAAGGCGCAGCGCACCGAGGCCCGGGGCTCCAGGACCTACACCGACACCCGTCTGCTCTCCGCCGGCGCGGTCCGCTACGAATACGACGAGGCGGGCCGCACGGTGCTGCGGCAGAAGCGCCGCCTGTACTTCACCTGGGACGAGACGCGCCTCGCCGAGCAGACGGACGGCACCACCGGCGTCATCCTCACCTGGGACCACGACGGCCACCGCCCCCTCACGCAGCTGGAGCGCAAGCCGAGGAGCCAGGACGAGTTCGACTCGCGCTTCTTCGCCATCGTCACCGACCTCGTCGGCACCCCCACCGAACTCGTCGACGAGCAGGGCGCCATCGCCTGGCGCTCCCGCACCACCCTGTGGGGCGTCACCGCGCGCAACCGGGACGCGATCGCCCACACGCCGCTGCGTTTCCCGGGGCAGTACGAGGACCCCGAGACGGGCCTGCACTACAACTACTTCCGGCACTACGACCCCGAGACCGCCCGCTACACGACGCCGGACCCGCTCGGTCTCGACCCCGCCCCCAACCCCCGTCCAGGCTGTTGACCGGGATGACGTCCCGCTCGACCTGAGACACCCAGCTCTCCGACCGGTCGATCATCGCGGCCAGGTCCCGCTGCGGCCATCCCTTGCGCCTGCGCGCCTTGGCGACCGTCTTACCGAGTGTCAGTTCGCTTCCCGCCACTGGGCACGCCCCCGAAGTCCCGTATCCGCCTCGCGTGAGCACGCAACGGTACTGGCGGAAGGGGGCCGGGCTGTAGGGGGCAAGGCAGCCAGAGCACGGCAATCACCGGCACTTGTGGTGGCGGCACTTGGGGAGTGTTGTCGGGGCTTCCGGCGTGGGGGCGGGAG
>NZ_SDIF01000125.1 GCF_004122735.1 Streptomyces sioyaensis
CCGCTAAGCCCCCGCTCCCCCCGCCCGCACCAGCCCCGTCTCATACGCGAGAACCACCGCCTGGACGCGGTCCCGGAGGTTCAGCTTGGTGAGGATGCGGCCCACATGCGTCTTGACCGTGGCCTCGGAGAGGACCAGCCGCGCCGCGATCTCACCGTTCGACAGGCCCTGGGCGACCAGCAGCAGCACCTCCCGCTCCCGGTCCGTCAGCCGGCCCAGCTCGGGCCGGGACGGCTCGGCGGACGTGGCGGGCATCAACGGCGTGAAGCGGTCGAGGAGCCTGCGGGTGGTGGACGGTGCGACGACCGCGTCACCGCTCTGCACCGCGCGGATCGCCGCGAGCAGGTCACTGGGCGGCACGTCCTTGAGCATGAAGCCGCTGGCCCCGGCCTTCAGCGCGGAGAAGGCGTATTCGTCCAGGTCGAAGGTGGTCAGGATGAGCACCTTCGGGCCGCCTTCCGGCTGTCCGCCCGCGCAGATCCGACGGGTGGTCTCCACCCCGTCCAGATGCGGCATCCGGACGTCCATGAGGATCACATCGACCTGGGTGGCGCGCAGCACCTCCAGCGCCTCGACCCCGTTCCCCGCCTCCGCGACGACTTCCATGTCCGGCTGCGCGGCCAGCACCATCCGGAATCCGGTGCGCAGCAGCACCTGGTCGTCGACGAGCATCACGCGGATGGTCATGGCAGGGGGTTCCCTTCGAGCACGGTGGAACTGAGCGTACGGGGTGGTGCGGTGGGGTCGCTGGTGGGCATCGGGGCAGGGGCGCACCGGGGCGGCGGGGGCGCGGCGGCGCTCATCGGGCCGGTTTGAGCGGGAGTACGGCGCTGATCCGGAAGCCGCCGCCCGCCCGCGGCCCCGCGGTCAGGCTGCCGCCGACCATGCCGACCCGCTCCCGCATGCCGATCAGGCCGTGGCCGAGGCCGTCCGCCCCGCCCTCCTCGTAGAGCTCCTGTTGCGCGCCGCGCCCGTCGTCCTCGACGAGCAGTTCGAGGTCCTCGTCCCGGTAGGAGACGCGGACGGTCGCGCCGACGTCGGGGCCGCCGTGTTTGCGGGTGTTGGTGAGGGCTTCCTGGACGATGCGGTACACGGTCAGTGCCACGCTGCTCGGCAGCTCCCGCGGCTCGCCCTCGACCCGGAAGTCCACCGGCAGGCCCGCGCCGCGCACCTGGTCCATGAGGTCCTCAAGCTGTTCGACGCCGGGCTGCGGCACGTACTCGCCGCCCTCGGACTGTTCGCCGGTGCGCAGTACGCCCAGCAGCCGGCGCATCTCGGCCAGCGCCTGGCGCCCCGTGCCGGAGATCGTCTCCAGGGCCTGCCGGGTCTGGTCGGGGGCGGCGTCGAGGACGTATGCGGCACCGTCGGCCTGGACGACCATCACCGAGACGTTGTGGGCGACGACATCGTGCAGTTCGCGGGCGATCCGGGCGCGCTCGGCCGCGACCGCGATCCGGGACTGCGCCTCGCGCTCCTTCTCCAGCCGGGCGGCCCGCTCCTCCAGCTGCGCCCAGTAGGCGCGGCGGGTGCGCATGGAGTCGCCGAGCACCCAGGCCAGGACGAACGGCACGGTGAGCAGGCCGACCAACACGAGGTTCAGCGACAGCGGCCGGTACTCGTCCTCGTACGCATAGCGCCAGAACGTCAGGGCCGGGCTCACAAGGGCACCGGCGAGGGCACAGCGGGAGGCCCAGCGGGGGACGGTGGGTGCGGACGCCACGGTGTAGGCGATCACGAGCATCGCGAAGTCGCTGATGTTGGGCTCAATACCGAAGATCAGTTGGCCCGCGCCGATGGCGGCCGTCAGCAGCAGCATCGGCACGGGGGCCTTGCGGCGCAGCGCCACCACCAGGCAGAGGCCGACGGCGAAGACCGCGGCAACGGCCGTACGCATGCCTCGGGGCCCATCGCTCGCGACCCACAGGGTGCTGAACCCGAGGAGCGCGAACGCCCAGAAGGAGTCCACTCCCGTCGGGTGCCTGCGGAGGAAGTCGTAGAGGCGCTGCACGTAACCCAGCGTAGGCAACGCATATAGGTGTACGAGTCAACCGGAGGGTCGATCCTGTTGCGCCGGGCCTACTCCCCAAGGTGGAGATGTGCTGCCCCACCTCGCGCGGGCAGCGGCCCGACCTGCACCGCTGCCCGTATGGGCGGGCCGGCGTCCGCCCGTACCGTGGGGCAGATGACGAACGAGTGGTGCGGGTGGCGCGAGGCCACCCAGCGGGCGCTGTACGGACCGGACGAGGGCTTCTACACCCGGCCCGGTGGCCCCGGCCCGGCCGGGCACTTCCGTACCTCCGTGCATGCCTCCCCGCTCTACGCGGGCGCCGTCGCCACCCTGCTGTGCCGGGTCGATGCCGCGCTCGGTCATCCCGGGGAGCTGGCGCTGGTCGATGTGGGCGCGGGCCGCGGTGAGCTGCTGACGGGCGTGCTGGACGCGCTGCCCGGCGAGGTGGCCGCGCGGCTGCGTCCGTACGCGGTCGAGCGTGCCGCGCGCCCCGAGGGCCTCGACGCGCGGATCTGCTGGCGGCGCGAGCTGCCCGCGCCGGGCTCGGTCACCGGGCTGCTGTTCGCGAACGAATGGCTCGACAACGTGCCGGTCGAGGTGGTCGAGACGGATACGGACGGGGTGCCGCGCCGGGTGCTGGTACGCGCCGACGGTACGGAGCGGCTGGGCGAGCCGGTGGACGGCGCGGACGCGGAGTGGCTGCGCCGGTGGTGGGCGCCGCCGGCCCGGGAGGCCGCCGGCGGCGCCGCTTCCTCCCCCGGGCTGCGCGCCGAGATCGGCCGCCCCCGGGACGAGGCCTGGGCGCGGGCCGTGGGCACGCTGCGCGCCGGGCTCGCGGTCGCCGCCGACTACGCGCACGAGCGGGGCGACCGTCCGCCCTTCGGCACCCTCACCGGCTTCCGCGACGGCCGCGAGGTGCCTCCCGTGCCGGACGGCAGCTGCGACATCACGGCGCATGTGGCGCTGGACGCCTGTGCCGGGCCGTCGGCGGAGCGGCTGACCCAGCGCGAGGCGCTGCATGCCCTGGGGGTGGACGGCCGCCGGCCGCCGCTCGCCCTGGCCGCCACCGACCCGTCCGGGTACGTACGGGCCCTCAGCGCGGCCGGGGCGGCGGCGGAGCTGACCGATCCGGGCGGCCTCGGCGGCTTCGGCTGGCTCCTGGAGCCGGTGGGCACCGCGTGCGCGGGGCTTCTCAGGTAGTGGGACGCCCGAGGCCTCCGCGGTCCGCCGGCCGGGCGTCCTGCGAGACTGTTCCCATGACGGAGACGACGGTCGGCATCGGCGGCGCGGCGGAGAGCACCGACATGGTGCTGAACATCGGCCCGCAGCATCCCTCGACGCACGGCGTGCTGCGGCTGCGCCTCGTCCTGGACGGCGAGCGCATCCAGCACGCCGAGCCGGTGATCGGCTACATGCACCGCGGCGCCGAGAAGCTCTTCGAGGCGCGCGACTACCGCCAGATCATCATGCTCGCCAACCGGCACGACTGGCTGTCGGCGTTCTCCAACGAGCTGGGCGTGGTGCTGGCCGTCGAGCGGATGCTGGGCATGGAGGTGCCCGAGCGCGCCGTCTGGCTGCGGACGCTGCTCGCCGAGCTGAACCGCGTGCTGAACCATCTGATGTTCCTCGGCTCGTACCCCCTGGAGCTCGGCGGCATCACGCCCGTCTTCCATGCCTTCCGCGAACGGGAGGAGCTCCAGGCCGTCATGGAGGAGATCTCCGGCGGCCGGATGCACTACATGTTCAACCGCGTCGGCGGCCTCAAGGAGGACCTGCCGGCGGGCTGGCTCGGCCGGGCCCGGCACGCCGTTGCCGAGGTGCGCTCCCGGATGGACGTCTTCGACAACCTGGTCCTGGGCAACGAGATCTTCCGCGGCCGTACCCGCGGGATCGGGGTGCTCACGCCGGAGACGGTGCACGGCTACGGCGTCTCCGGACCGATCGCCCGCGCCTCCGGTGTGGACTTCGATCTGCGGCGCGACGAGCCGTATCTGGCGTACGGGGAGCTGCAGTCCACGCTGAAGGTCGTCACCCGCGAGGAGGGCGACTGTCTGGCCCGCTTCGAGTGCCTGCTGGAGCAGAGCCACAATGCGCTCGATCTCGCGGACGCCTGCCTGGACCGGATCGCGGAGCTGCCGCCGGGGCCGGTCAACCAACGCCTGCCCAAGGTGCTGAAGGCCCCCGAGGGCACGACCTACGCCTGGACCGAGAACCCCCTGGGCATCAACGGCTACTACCTCGTCTCCAAGGGCGACAAGACGCCCTACCGCCTCAAGCTGCGCTCGGCGTCGTTCAACAACATCCAGGCGCTGGTGGAGCTGCTGCCGGGCACCTTGGTCGCCGATATGGTCGCCATCCTCGGCTCGTTGTTCTTCGTCGTCGGGGACATCGACAAGTAGGCGCCGACCGGGCGGGGCCCGCTGCCCCGCCGGGGATTCCGGATCCGCCTCCAGGGGGCGACAGCCTTGCCCTGCGCACATCGTCCACACCCTGTGGACGGCAGCGGCCGCTCACCCCTGCCCGAGGGCGGCGTCCGCCGGCGGGCCGGGTGGCCGTCCGCCCAGAGCGCCGAACGGCCCCGGAGCGCCGGTCGGCTCCGGGGCCGCGCGGCGGCTGCGGGCGGTCAGGAGATGGCGCTGCGCAGTCCGCCGAGGTCGAGCTGCTCGGTCTCGTCGTGTGCGGTCAGATCGATGACCTCGCCGGTGCCGGTGGTCGTGTCCCCCTCGGCGCGCTCGCCGTCGGCCGCGGCGCTCTTGGCGGACGGCTGCTCACGGGCCGAGTGCTCGGCGACGGCCTCGTCCCCGACGACGTCCGCCAGATCCTCCTCCCGCGGTGCGGTCAGCTCCCGGGGGCCGGCGTCGGTCGCGTTGCCGAAGAAGTCGAAGCCGCCCTGGGCACGGGACGCGGCCGGGCGGGACGGGGCGATGACAGCGGAGGCGGCCGCGGCCGGAACCGGACGGAGCGCGGGTTTGGCGGCGTCGGCCGTGCGGCCGGACGCTGCCGCGCCGGTGCGCGGTGCGGCGTCCGCCGAGGCCTTCCCCCGGCCGTTCTCACCGTCCTGGGCCTCGCGGCCGGAGGGCTCCTCGGGCCGGGCAGCCGCCTCGGGCCGGGCAGCCGCTTCGCTCCGGGCGTCCCGCACGGCGCGCGCGGCCTTCTGGGCGGTGCGCTGGCGGGCGGCGTTCCGGGCGAGCCGGCGGAGCGCCTGATCGGCCTGCGCATAGGTCGCCGGCGCCGGGCGGTCCGCATCCGTGGCGGGCTCGCGCCGGGCCGGGACCGGGGTCTCGCCTGCCCGGACGGAGGCGAAGGTGCGGGGACGGTCGTCGGCGGCCGGCAGGGCGCGGGAGGGGGCAGCCGCCTCGATGGCGAGCAGCCGACGGCCCTCCAGCGCGCTGGCCCGCTCGGTCTCGGCGGTGGCGTAACGGCGCAGCAGGTCGGCGTGTTCGCTGCGCAGCCGGGCCAATTCGGCGCGCTTGGCGCGGAGTTTGGTGTCCTGGGTGGCGCGGAGCTCGCGGGCTTCCTCGATGTCCGTTTCGAGTTCGGCGATCCGCTCCTCGGTGCGCCACTCGTCGCGCACTCGGGCGCGGGTGAGTTCGGCAACCTGGCGGCCGGCCTGTCGGTCCCAGGTCCGCAGCAGCACCGCGCCGGTGAGTGCGGCGGCCGCCGCGCCCGCGGCGAGCACCCGTTGCACCAGGTCGTCGCCGACGAACCACGCGCCCGCGGCGCAGGCGATCGACGCACCGGCGACCGTCGCGGGAGGAAGCAGCCGGTGGAGGGGTGGTGATTGGCGGTGGCGTCCTCGTGGCATGGCCAGAAACTTACCGTGCGTGCGGGATCTATGGGGCCGCGCTCACGAATCCGTTTCCCGCTGGTTACTTCTTCACGGGGCCTGTGGAGGCTGCCTATGCCGACACATACCCACCGGCTCGCGAAACTTCCGGTCCCGCACTCCGCACCCGATGGGCGCATGCGCGTCGCGTCGATTTAGTGGATTTACCAGGCAGGAGAGGAACTTCGATGGTACCCGGCGGCGAATTCCCCGGTGCCGCGAAGGCGTTCCGGGTCGCCGCCTCACCCGCCGTCGGCACCCCGGGACCCCGCGCGGCCCGGCGGGCTCCGTCACCACATCACCGTCGGACCGACACCACCGGAGGCAACGGTTCCACCGTGCTGCCGCACCGATTCCAGGGAAGGAATTCGGCACGCAGGGAGGCGAATTCCGCACCGCCCTCGATCCGGCTCTTCTACGGCGCCGGTTCCCACCGCGCACGCGGGGCCGTTGAGCGGAACCCGGGTGCGGCAGGCGGGCACCGGAATGATCTTGGAGAAATGGAGTGCGGATCCGGCGTCACACCACCGAGTTCACTCCGCCATTGCCCTTGCCGTCGTCCTCCGGCAGCTTGCACACCCGCTCCAGGAAGAGCGCCGCGACGACCACCGCCGCCCCGGCGAGCACCGACAGACCGGCGTAGATCGCCTGGTCCCGGCGGGGTCCGACATCGAGTCCCGAGGACAGCAAGAAGACGCCGACACCGCCGTACAGCCCGGCCACCAGCGACGAGACCAGCGCGCTCGCCTGCCCGAAGACCACCGCGCGGGCAGCCACCAGCGGATCGACGCCCTTCGCGCCCGGCCGGCGCTCACGCTGCTCGCGCAGCCGCGCCCGCAGCGAGAAGGCGGTCGCCCCGAGCACCGAGGCGAGCAGCGCCAGCACGATCGGCGCCGCCACCGGCACGCTCGGGAGGGTGCCGAACGCGTCCCACAGCCGGGCGCCGCCCCAGGCCAGCACCCCGGCCACCAGAAACAGCCCGACCAGCACCTTGATGTGTAGCTGCTTCACCGAGCGCTCGCCCTTCGCACCGTCATGGCCATCCCTCGTCACGACCACCTCTGACGATATGGCCGCCTTGTCGGTTTCGTATGGATGCATCCCGCGGAGAACCGACCCGCAACCCTAACGGCTATTCGGGCAGCCGAAGTTCCAGGTCCGCCCGCGGCGCGACCCCCTCGCGGCCGACCGCCGACAGCAGGGCGGCCACCGCGCCGTGCCCGGGAACCTCCGCCTCCGGGTCGATGTCGAGCCACGGCGCCAGTACGAAGGCGCGCTGATGGGCCCGCGGGTGCGGCAGCGTCAGCCCGGGGTCGTCGGAGACCACGCCCTGGTACGCCAGGATGTCGACGTCGATCGTGCGCGGGCCCCAGCGCTCGTCGCGGACCCGCTCGAAGGCCTCCTCGATCGCCTGCCCGCGCTCCAGGAGGGAGGCCGGCGGCAGCGTCGTCTTGATCAGCACCACGGCGTTGAAGTACGTCGGCTGGGATCCGGGCGCCACGCCCCACGGCTCGGTCTCGTAGACCGGCGAGACGGCCTTGACCCGCAGGCCGGGGGTGTCCTCCAGCGCATCGACGGCGCCCTGGAGGATCTCCAGGCGGTTGCCGAGGTTGCTGCCCAGGGAGATCACGGCGTGTTTGGGGTTGGACAGCGTCACATCCGCGGCGTCCACCTGCTCCACCACCGAGGCGGGCACCGGCTGCACGGTCGGGTCACCGAAGTCCGTGCGCGGCTGCGACGTCCCGTCGGCGGTGATGGTCGGGTGGCGGGTGGGCTTCATACTCGGCTCCGAGTGATAGTGATGGTCACGTCGTCGAAGGGGACGGTGATCGGCGCGTCCGGCTTGTGCACCACCACCTCCACCTGCTGCACACCCCCGTGCTTGAGGCACTGGTCGGCGATGCGCTCGGCCAGGGTTTCGATGAGGTCGACGGGCTCGCCCTGCACGACAGCCACCACCTCCTCGGCCACAACGCCGTAGTGCACGGTCTTCGCGAGATCGTCGCTGGCCGCCGCCTCGCGGGTGTCCAGGCCGAGGACCACGTCGACGATGAAGGTCTGGCCTTCCTCGCGCTCACGGGGAAACGCCCCGTGGTGGCCTCGGGCCCTCAGCCCAAGCAGCGCGACACGATCCACGCGAATCACTCCCACTGGTCCACGGCACCTTGGGCGCCACTGTTCGTCGGATTCCGGGCAGGCACCGGAGCGATCCGGCAACACTGCCCCGCCGTCGAATCTACCTTCGAGCACCGACAGTCCTCGCCCACGGGGGCTATGGACAAGACCCCGCACCTCCTGCTAGGCGCCGCCCTGTGGGACAGCGACCGACAGGCCGGGAGATCGTCCGCGCGGCCCTCTTACCCCCCTGCCCACGCCCCACCCCTACCCGTGCCGCACTTGGCTCGAACGGGTGCGCCCTCGCCCGGATGGCTGACGCCCGACGGTGGCGGCGGGGCGGGCCGCCACCGTCCCCACAAGGGCGCACGGCATGGCAAGGCTCACACCCCGCGCCCCGCACCGGCTCGCACGCCCGGTGCCCGCCCCCTGAGCGCCCTCAGAGGGCGCCCTCGGTGCCCTCGCCCTCGTCCGGCCCCCCGGGCCCCTCTTCGTCCTCGTCCTCGTCGTCACGGTCCGCCAGTACCGGCGACCCGTGGTGTGACCACACCCGCCAGCCGTCCTCGGTCCGCCGGAAGACATTGGTCGCCACGACCAGCTGGCCGATCAGCGGGCCCACCGAGCCGTCGTCCTCGGCGGGGCCGCCGCTGAGGATGTTCTCGGTGCAGGTCACCAGCGCGGTGTCACCGATGACATCGATCTCCACGTCCGTGAGAAAGAACTGGATGTACTCGGTGTTCGCCATGATCAGGGCGTACGAGCGGAGGACCTCCCCGCGCCCGCGCAGCACCGGCCACCCGGGGTGGACCACGCTCACCTGGCCGTCCAGCCACAACTCGGACAACGCTTCATGATCGCCGCGCTCGATGGTCTCGTACAGGGTCGTGTTCGCCTGCTCGACCAGCTCGATGTCCGTCTGTGGGCCCAAGCCGCTCACACCGTTCCCGTCGTGTTCACCGTCATGGAGCCGGCGTCCGCCGCTGCCACCGCGCCCTCCACGGCACGGGCCACCCGTACCGCATCCGCGCTCGCCCTGACCTCGTGCACCCGCACCGCCCAGGCCCCCTCTCGCGCCACGATCGCCGACACCGCCGCCGTCGCGGCGTCCCGCTCCCGGGCCGGCGGTGGAGCGGCTCCCGCACCGCCTGCCAGCACCCTTCCCAGGAACCGTTTCCTCGATGCGGCCACCAGCAACGGACGGCCCAGCGCGCGCAGCCGCGCCAAGTGGGCGACCAGCGCGAGATCGTGCTCGGCCTCCTTGGCGAAGCCCAGGCCGGGGTCGAGGACGATCCGGTCCGGATCGACCCCGCCGGACACCGCGCGCTCCATGCTCCGCGCCAGCTCGTCGACGACCTCGGCGACCACGTCCCCGTAGACGGCACGGTTGTTCATGTCGATGGACTGGCCGCGCCAGTGCATCACCACGAACGGGACGTGGTGCGCCGCCACCACGGGCACCATCGCCGGATCGGCGGCGCCCCCGCTGACGTCGTTGACCAGGCGCGCTCCGGCCTCGACGGCCTGCTCGGCGACCGAGGCGCGCATGGTGTCGACGGAGACCACGACACCGGCCGCGGCCAGCTCCCGGACGACCGGAACCACCCGGCGCAGCTCCTCGGCCTCGTCCACCCGCGCCGCGCCCGGACGGGTCGACTCACCGCCCACGTCCACCATGTCGGCACCCTGCGCCACCAGGTCGAGGCCGTGTTTGACCGCGAGTTCGGTGTCGAACCAGTCACCGCCGTCGGAGAACGAATCGGGCGTCACATTGACGACGCCCAGCACCGCGCAGCGGTCCCAGTCCGGCAGTCCGGCCACCCGGCCACGCAAGGTACTCATGGCACCAGCGTAGGCCGTGTGCCGACCGGCCGGATTGCGGCCGTCGCCGGGAGGACGGCGGGGGCGCCGGGCCGCCGCACGCCGTACGGCGCGGCCCCCTCCGACGGCCCCGGGACCGGGCCCGTCAGGCCACCCGCTCGACGGCCGGGGCGTCGACCGGCTCCGGCAGGTGCGCACACGGCTGCGGCTCGGCGGCCTTCCTGCGGCGCAGTACGCGCGGCAGGCTCAGCTCCAGATACCCCTCGGCCTGGAGCGCCGCCAGGCCGATCCGCGGGATGTCACGGCTGTTGCGGAAGACCACGAAGCGGGGCTCCCAGCGTGGCCGGAACTTGTCGTTGAACTTGTAGAGCGACTCGATCTGGTACCAGCGGGACAGGAAGATCAGCATGCCGCGCCAGATCCGGATGACCGGCCCCGCACCGAGCTTCTCGCCGCGCTCCAGGGAGGAGCGGAAGACCGCGAAGTTCAGCGACACCTGTTTGATCTTGAGGTCGGGGGCCGCCTGCAGCGCGGCCACGATCAGCAGCTCGTTCATCCCGGGGTCGGCGCTGCGGTCACGCCTCATCAGCTCCAGGGAGATGCCGCTGTCGCCCCAGGGCACGAAGTGCTGCATGGCTTTCAGATCCCCGTAGGGGCCCGGCTCCTCGCCCTCGCCCGCGGACAGATGCGCGGTGGCGATCACCGCGTCGCCATCGGCCACCGCGTCGATCCGGCCCAGCGCCATGGAGAAGCCGCGCTCGGTGTCGGTGTCCCGCCAGGCGTCCGCGGCCTGCTGAATCAGCGCCAGCTCGGCCGGCTCCAGATCGCGCACCCGGCGCACCTGCGTCCGGTAGCCGTTGCGCTCGATGCGCTTGACCATCTGCCGTACGTTGCGCATCGCACGGCCGGCGAGGGTGAAGTCGGCGACGTCCACGATCGCCTCGTCGCCCAGCTCCAGCGCGTCCATCCCGGTCTCCCGGGTCCACACCTGGCCGCCGGTCTCACTGCAGCCGGTGACCGCCGGGGTCCAGGAGTGCGCCCGGGCCTCCTCCATGAAGCGCTCGATGGCGCCCGGCCAGGCCTCGACGTCGCCTATCGGGTCGCCGCTGGCGAGCATCACCCCGGAGATCACCCGGTAGCAGACCGCGGCCTTGCCGGTCGGCGAGAAGACCGCGCCCTTGTCCCGGCGCAGCGCGAAGTAGCCCAGCGAGTCGCGGGCGCCGTGCTTGGCGAGCAGTTCGCGCAGCTGCCGCTCGTCGTCGTCGGTCAGCCGGGCCGCCGGGTGCTCGGGCCGGAAGGCGAGGTACGCGGTGGTGGCGACGGTCAGCAGGCCGAGCGCGCCCAGGGAGTAGCCGACGGTGTAGTCGACGTGGTGGGTGTAGCTGATCGGGCCCTCGAAGCCGAACAGGCCCCACAGGACGTGCTGGACGCGCTCCCACAGGGTGGGCGAGCCGACGGTCTTCGCGGGGTGGGAGCTGACGACGACCAGGCCGATGCCGAAGCTCGCGCCGCCGAGGACGACGAAGTTGGCGAGGGCCTTCCAGCGGCTGCGCGGATCGGGCAGGGCCGCGAATTCCCGCCGGTGGCGCACCAGGAACACCAGGAGCGCCATCGAGAGCGCCGCTCCGCAGACGGAGTGGCGGTACACCAGCTGCGCCGCGATCCCCACCGGGAGCAGCGCCACGGCCGCCATCCAGGCCCGCCGTTTACGCCGCTTGAGTCCATGGGCCAAAAGGAGCAGCAGGATGCCGACGACGATCGAGGCGGCCGCCGCCAGCGGGCTCACCGCACCCGGCAGCACCTCGGCCAGGGCGTGCATCCGGCTGTGCCGGAACCGTGCGAACACCCCGGACAGGAGGTTCAACAGACCGACGATCACGCCTGCGGTACCGACGACACCCGGCACCGCCTCGGGTCGCGGGCCGCGGAGCCAGCGTGGCGTTCGCCACGCAACCGTCTCCGACTTTTCGCCATCTAGCCTGTCAGACATCACTTTCCCGTCGCCCCGGTCGAGAGAACGTGCGAGCCTTGTCGCAGCATCTGGACTTTTTGCGCCCTGTATGACGGCGTTTCAGGGCTAGGGGTTCCACTAGCGGTACGGATGGCCCGGCCGCCCGGAAGAAAGCACCACATGGGTCTCACCAGCAAGAAAGTGCTGCTTCTTGCCGTCCTCGTCGCGGTGGCACTGTTCGTCCTCACGATTTGGCTCTGGCCCCGGCTGTCCAAGGGGAACTGGCGGGCCGTCCTCGGTCGCGTCGGGCTCCTGCTGGCGACCCAGCTCGCCGTATTCGCCTCCATCGGCCTGTACGCCAACAATTCCTTCGGTTTCTACGCGTCCTGGGCCGACCTGTTCGGCCAGGAGCAGGAGCCGGGCGTGGTCACGAATTACCAGACCGGACCGAACGGCACGAAGCTCCAGATGCTGGGCACGGAACGGATCAGCGTCAAGAACGGGGGCCGGCCGGCGTCCGGCGGCCGGATCGACAAGGTGCTGGTCAACGGCGAAAACTCCGGAATCGCCAGCCCCGCTTTCGTCTATCTGCCGCCGCAGTACTTCCAGAAGAAGTACGCCCACAAGACATTCCCGGCGGCCGTGGTGCTCACCGGCTACCCCGGCACCGCCGAGGCGCTCTACAAGAAGCTGCATTTCCCGCAGACCCAGCACAGCCTGCTCCAGCAGAACCGGATGCGGCCCACGGTCCTGGTCATGATGCGCCCGACCGTGGCTCCGCCGCGCGACACCGAGTGCATGGACATACCGAACGGCCCGCAGAC
Organism: Streptomyces sioyaensis; assembly: GCF_004122735.1. Taxonomy (GTDB): domain Bacteria; phylum Actinomycetota; class Actinomycetes; order Streptomycetales; family Streptomycetaceae; genus Streptomyces; species Streptomyces sioyaensis. The sequence continues at coordinate 12,543 of NZ_SDIF01000125.1, forward strand.
CGAGACGTTCTTCACCAAGGACCTGCGCACGGACCTCACGGCGCACTACCGAATAGGGCGCGAGGCCAAGAGCTGGGGGGTCATCGGTGACTCCACCGGCGGCTACTGCGCGCTGAAGATGACGATGCGCCACCCCGACGCGTACTCCACCGCCGTGGCCCTCTCCGGCGCCTACAAGGCCCCCCGGGACGCCACCACCGGTGACCTCTTCGGCGGCAACCCGCAGCTGGAGCGGGAGAACAATCTGCTGTGGCGGCAGCGGCACCTGCCCGCTCCCCCGGTGAACCTGCTGGTCACCAGCAGCAAGCAGGGCGAGGGGAACTACCACCAGACGCTGCGGTTCATCCAGCAGACGAAGTCACCGAGCCGGATCTCGTCGATCATCCTCGACAGCGGCGGCCACAACTTCAACACCTGGCGCCGCGAGATCCCCGCCGCCCTGGAGTGGCTGGGCAACCACCTCAAGGCCTGACGCGCCACTGCCCGCGTACCACCGACGACGGCCGGGCCCCTGCTGTGCGGCAGGGGCCCGGCCGTCGGAGTATTCGGTGCCGCCGGCCTTCCACTGGCCGGCGCGGCGGGCCGTCCCGTGGCTCAGCGCCGCGGGCCCGTCCCGTCGCTCCGGGGCCGGTTAGCGGGCGAGTATCAGGCTCATCGCCTCGGCGCGCGTCGCGGCGTCGCGCAGCTGGCCGCGCACGGCCGAGGTCGTCGTCTTCGCCCCCGGCTTGCGCACCCCGCGCATCGTCATGCACATGTGCTCGCACTCGATGACGACGATCACGCCGCGCGGCTCCAGGATCTCCATCAGGGAGTCCGCGATCTGCGTGGTCAGCCGCTCCTGGACCTGCGGGCGCCGGGCGAACACATCGACCAGCCGCGCCAGCTTCGACAGACCGGTGATCTTCCCGTCCGCGGACGGGATGTAGCCGACGTGCGCCACCCCGACGAACGGCACCAGGTGATGTTCGCAGCTGGATACCAGTTCGATGTCCTTGACCAGCACCATCTCGTCGTGACCCAGGTCGAACGTGGTCGTCAGCACGTCCTCCGGCTTCTGCCACAGCCCGGCGAAGATCTCCTTGTACGCCCGTGCCACCCGCGCCGGCGTCTCCAGCAGTCCCTCGCGGTCGGGGTCCTCACCCACCGCGATGAGCAGCTCGCGGACGGCGTTCTCGGCGCGCTTCTCGTCGAAAGTGCCGAGCTTTCCGTCGACGTCCAGCGTCACAGGGTCGGTCATGTGGTGCCTCGTTCCTTCTGCGCCCGCTCGAAAATCGCGGAATGCCGCGCCCCCCAGGCTAAACCTGGAGGGCGCGGCAGATATTCCGGGGCCGGGGGCCCCACGGTGATCAGCTCTCGGGACGCTGCTCCTCGGGAGCCTCCGCCTTCTCCGTGGAGACGGTGGCGGTCGTCGTCACGGAGCCGTTGGCCGGACCCAGCTCCTTCGGCGACAGCACCGGCGGGCGGCTGGAGGGCGTACGGCGCGAGGAGCCGGTCCACGCCGGGCGGGCCGGGCGCTTGACCACGTGCTTGAAGAGCTCGGCGATCTCGTCCTTGTTGAGCGTCTCCTTCTCCAGGAGCGTCAGCACGAGGTTGTCGAGCACGTCGCGGTTCTCGACCAGGATCTCCCACGCCTCGTTGTGCGCGGTCTCGATGAGCTTCTTGACTTCCTCATCGACCAGCGCGGCGATCTCTTCCGAGTAGTCGCGCTGGTGACCCATCTCACGGCCCAGGAAGGGCTCGGAGTTGTCGGTGCCGAACTTGATCGCGCCGAGCCGCTCGGTCATGCCGTACTGCGTGACCATCGCGCGGGCCGTGGCGGTGGCCTTCTCGATGTCGTTCGCGGCGCCCGTGGTCGGGTCGTGGAAGACCAGCTCCTCCGCCGCGCGGCCGCCCAGCATGTACGCCAGCTGGTCGAGCATCTCGTTGCGGGTGGTGGAGTACTTGTCCTCGTCGGGCAGGACCATGGTGTAACCCAGGGCCCGGCCGCGGGACAGGATCGTGATCTTGTGGACCGGGTCGGAGTTGGGTGAGGCCGCCGCGACCAGGGCGTGTCCGCCCTCGTGGTACGCGGTGATCTTCTTCTCCTTGTCGGACATGATCCGGGTCCGCTTCTGCGGACCGGCCACGACGCGGTCGATCGCCTCGTCCAGGAAGTGGTTGTTGATCAGCTTCTCGTCGCTCCGGGCCGTCAGCAGCGCGGCCTCGTTGAGGACGTTCGACAGATCGGCACCGGTGAAGCCGGGGGTGCGCTTGGCGACGGCCGAGAGGTCGACGTCCGGGGCGACCGGCTTGCCCTTCTGGTGGACCTTGAGGATCTCCAGACGGCCCTGCAGGTCCGGACGGTCGACGGCGATCTGCCGGTCGAAACGGCCGGGGCGCAGCAGCGCCGGGTCGAGGATGTCCGGACGGTTCGTGGCGGCGATCAGGATCACGCCGCCCTTCACGTCGAAGCCGTCCATCTCGACCAGGAGCTGGTTGAGGGTCTGCTCGCGCTCGTCGTGGCCACCGCCCAGGCCCGCACCGCGGTGCCGGCCGACGGCGTCGATCTCGTCGACGAAGACGATCGCCGGGGCGTTCGCCTTGGCCTGCTCGAAGAGGTCACGGACACGGGAGGCACCGACACCGACGAACATCTCGACGAAGTCGGAACCGGAGATGGAGTAGAACGGGACGCCCGCCTCACCGGCGACGGCGCGCGCGAGCAGGGTCTTGCCCGTTCCGGGCGGGCCGTACAGCAGCACGCCCTTGGGGATCTTGGCACCCACGGCCTGGAACTTCGCCGGCTCCTGGAGGAACTCCTTGATCTCGTGGAGCTCCTCGACGGCCTCGTCCGACCCGGCGACGTCCGAGAACGTCGTCTTGGGGGTGTCCTTCGTGATCAGCTTCGCCTTCGACTTCCCGAAGTTCATCACCCGGGATCCACCGCCCTGCGCCTGGTTCATCAGGAACAGGAAGATGATGGGAAGGAGGATGAAGGGGAGCAGCGTGATCAGCACGCTGACGAACGGGTTCTGCTTCGACGGGGAGACCGTGTACCCGTCCTTGATCTCGCCGGTCTGGTACTTGGCCTGAAGGTTCTTCGCCACGTCGACGCCCTGGTCGCCGATGTAGCTCGCCTGGATCTTGTTGGAGCCGTCGATCTTGTTGGAGCCCGACAGCTCAATCTTGATCTTATTGTCGTCACCGGTCGTCAGCTCGGCGGATTTCACCTTGTTGTCAGCGATCGCCTTGACGACCTGACCGGTGTCCACCGTCTTGTAGCCGCCGGACGAGCCGACGACTTGCATCAACACGACCACGGCGAGGACGGCCAGCACGATCCACATGACCGGCCCACGGAAGTATCGCTTCACGTCCATCCATACGGAGCCGTAAAGGCCCCGTCCCTCCTGCCACAGTGAGGCACAACGCCCTCGGGAGGGCTGGTCGTGCGTACGGTGTATTACTGGCCCGAAAAAGAATTGCCTTCGGACGGTACCCCAGCATCGTCATCCGGCGCCTGCGCCGACAGTGAACATGCAGCCGAGGATTCTGCTCTCCCTGCTCCAACGGCGGGAAGCCCCGAAGGGTTCCCGCCGGGCCGCGGGAGCCTCCTCAGCCGCCGTAGACGTGCGGCGCGAGAGTACCGACGAACGGCAGATTCCGGTACTTCTCCGCAAAGTCCAGGCCGTACCCGACGACGAACTCGTTCGGGATGTCGAAGCCGATCCACTTCACATCGATCGCGACCTTGGCCGCGTCCGGCTTGCGCAGCAGGGTGCAGACCTCCAGCGAGGCCGGCTCCCGGGAGCCGAGGTTCGACAGCAGCCACGACAGCGTCAGGCCGGAGTCGATGATGTCCTCGACGATCAGGACGTGCTTGCCCTTGATGTCCGTGTCGAGGTCCTTGAGGATGCGGACCACACCGGAGGACTGGGTGCCCGCGCCGTAGGAGGACACGGCCATCCAGTCCATCGTGACGGGGGTGGACAGCGCGCGCGCCAGATCCGCCATCGCCATCACGGCCCCCTTGAGGACACCGACGATGAGCAGGTCCTTGCCCGCGTACTCCGCGTCGATCTTCGCGGCCAGCTCCGCCAGCTTCGCGTCGATCTCTTCCTTGCTGATGAGTACCGACTGAAGGTCGGAGCCCATGTCCTTGTCGTCCACCCGTGCCACTCTCGCTCGGTTCGGTGTTCGCGTCAGTCGTGAGACTTCGGATGCGGGGCAGCGTCTGCGGCTCAGCCCTGCCGGATGACCAGTCTGCCACCCTGCCGTCGCACACCCACTCGCCCGGGGAGGTTGATGGCTCCCTGGCCCCTCCAGGCCGTGATGAGCCGGTCCACTTCCTCGATGTGGCGGGCGAAGAGCGAACCGGCCGGTGAGCCGGCGGCGATGACGGCCCGGCGCAGCACCCGGCGGCGTACCGCGGGGGGCAGGGCGAACAGCGCGGCGACGTCGAGGGTGCCGGTCTCGTCGAGGACCGTGCCCTCGGCGTCGGCGGCCCAGGCGTCCAGGGCGTCGGCGTCGTCGCGGGAGAGCTGGGCGGTACGGGCCAGGGCCTCGACGACGCCCTTGCCGAGCGCCTTCTCCAGCGCGGGCAGGCCCTCGTGGCGCAGCCGGGAGCGGGTGTACGCGGGGTCCGAGTTGTGAGGGTCGTCCCAGACGGGGAGCGCCTGGATCAGACAGGCCTTACGGGCGGTCTGGCGGTCGACGTCCAGGAAGGGCCGGCGGTAGCGGCCGCCGCGTCCGCTGGTCGCGGCCATCCCGGAGAGCGAGCGGGTCCCGGAGCCGCGGGCGAGGCCGAGGAGCACCGTCTCGGCCTGGTCGTCGCGGGTGTGGCCGAGGAGGACGGCGCTGGCGCCGCAGCGCTCGGCGGTGGCGTCCAGGGCGGCGTAGCGGGCGTCCCGGGCGGCGGCCTCGGGGCCTCCCTCCCGTCGCCCGCCACCACCCCGATACGAGGCGCTGTGCGCCACCCTTGTCTTTTGGCCCACCGTGACGGCGACGACCTCTACCGGGTCGAGCCGCAGGGCTCGCAGCCGCAGGGCGACCTCGGCGGCACGGAGGTCCGAGCCCTCCTGCAGGCCGTGGTCGATGGTGACGCCCCCGGCGCGGACCCCGAGCTTGGGGGCCTCGAAGGCGAGAGCGGAGGCGAGCGCCATGGAATCGGCGCCGCCGGAGCAGGCGACGAGCACGAGCGGGGGCTGGTGCCGGTCCTGCGTGCAGTGGTGGGTGAGGACGTCGTGGAGTACGCGGCGGACCGCCAGGCGTATCGCGGCGACCGCTGGATGGGGACCCATGTCCGTTTCCAATCGTCAGCTGGGGAGCCTCGGGCCGTGAGGGGCGTTTTCGTCACACAGAGTGCCTAGATGGTGACAGAGGCGAGCGGTTCCCCGAGCATTGCACGCCTATCCATCCGTATCGGTCCCTCAGACGGGTGATTGAAGGGGCGCGCTACTGCCGCCCGGCGTGCCCAGCTCACGCCGTTCGCTTACGGTGCCCCGTCCGTCCTGCGGTGCACCCGCGCGATCCAGTCCGCCGGTTTGGCGATCTCTTGTTTGGTGGGCAGGGTGTTCGGCGACGTCCAGACGCGGTTGAAGCCGTCCATGCCGACCTCCTCGACGACCGCGCTGACGAACCGCTCGCCGTCGCGGTACTGCCGGAGTTTGGCGTCCAGGCCGAGCAGCTTGCGCAGCGCCTGGTCCAGCCGCCCGGCGCCACTGGCCCGGCGCTTTTGGAACTTCTCCCGGATCTCGGCGACGGTGGGCACGACATCGGGCCCCACGCCGTCCATCACGAAGTCGGCATGCCCCTCCAGCAGGGACATCACGGCGGTCAGCCGGCCGAGGATCTCGCGCTGCGCGGGCGTCTGGACGAGATCGACGAGGGAGCGGTCGTCCTCGCCCTCCTCGCCCTCGGGCTTGGCGCCGGCGAGCGACTGGGCGGCCTCGCGCAGCCGCTCCAGGAGGGCGCCGGGATCGATGTCCGTCTCACTGAGGAACGACTGGATCTCGCCCTCGATGTGGTCGCGCAGCCACGGGACGGCGGTGAACTGGGTGCGGTGGGTCTCCTCATGGAGGCACACCCACAGCCGGAAGTCGTGCGGGGCCACCTCCAGCTCGCGCTCGACGTGCACGATGTTCGGCGCGACGAGCAGCAGCCGGCCGCCCTGCGCCGCGGCCGGCAGATCCCGGGAGGCCGGGGCGAACGTCTCGTACTGGCCCAGGACCCGGGAGGCCAGGAACGACAGCAGCATGCCCAGCTCCACGCCCGTGACCTTGCCGCCGACCGCACCGAGCACCGCACCTCCGGGGACCGTCGAGCGGCGGTCCTCCATCTTGGCCAGCAGCGGCTTGAGCACGGCACGGAACCCGGCGACGTTCGCCCTGATCCAGCCGGGCCGGTCCACGACAAGGACCGGTGTGTCATGCGGTTCCTCGCCCGTCGCGTCGGGCTGTGCCAGGCGCGTGAAGGCACGGACATGCGCCTCGGAGGCCTTGGCGTGCTTGCGCAGCTCGGCGACGATCGCGCGTGCCTCGTCCCGGCTCACCTCAGGACCCGGCCGCACGAACCGGGTCGCGGTCGCCACCGCGAGATTCCAGTCGACCATCTCGGTTCCACCGATGCTCGTCATGAGTTCACCGTACGTGGGCGCCGAGGTCTTTGGCTCCCCCCACGTTGCGCTTTGCGGCGCCCCCCACGTTGTCGGCTTTCCCGCCGTGGTGGTTTGTCGCCGTTGCGCTTGGCGGCGCCCCCCACGTTGTCGGCTTACCCGCCGTGGGTGTTGTTCGCCGTTGCGCCTGCGGCGGGCGTGGGTTTGTCGGCTGCGGTGCCGCTCCTCCGGACTTCGTCCTGCGGCGCGGCCCCTCCCGTTGGGGG
>NZ_SDIF01000126.1 GCF_004122735.1 Streptomyces sioyaensis
GCTGGGCGGGCTCCGGGGACGGGTGGGGGAGGAGGGCCGCGGCGGCGGGCCCGGTGGTCTGCGGGGCCTGGCCCAGGCCCTCGACGCGGGCGAACGCGGCGCTGCTGCTCTGCAGTTGCTCCAGCCAGAACAGGATCGTCTCCAGCGGCGCCGACACCTGCCGCAGATACAGCGCCGCCGAGACGACCGTGCCCAGGCTGATGGAGGTCACACCCGCGGGGCCTTGTCCGTGCAGCACCCCGCCGACCAGCAGCACCCCGACCACCGGGACGACGTACGCGACATCGACCGCGGGCAGCAGCACGCTGCGCAGGAACAGCGTGCGGGTACGGGTGGCCCGGCACCGCTCGATGGCCGTCTCGCTCGCCGCCCGCCGGCGCTCCTGGAGGCCCAGGGCCTCGACGGTCCGGGCGCCCGCGGCGGTCGCCGCCAGCAGCTCGGCGAGCGCCGAAGTGGCCGCCCCTTCCGCCAGATACGCGCGGTGCGCCCGGCGCAGATACCACCGGACCGCCAGCAGCCCGCTCAACAGCCCCAGCCCGCACAGCCCGAGCAGCGGGCTGACGACCACCACCGCACCGAGCAGGAAGAGCGCCTGCGCCGCGGCGATGAACACCTCCGGCACCGCGTCCCGCAGCGTCCGGGCGACCGAGGCGACATCCGTCGTGCCGCGGGCGGTCAGATCGCCGCTGCCGGCCCGCTCCACGGTCGCCGCGGGCAGCGCCAGCGTCCGGTCGGCGAACTGCTCGCGCACCCGCGCCACGGTCCGCTCACCGAAGCGGTGGCCGGCACAGCGCGCATACCGCGCGAGCAGCAGCTGGGCCAGCGCACACACCAGGATGACCAGCGCCAGCCGGTCGACGGTGCGCACCCCGGCGCCGTCCCGGACCGCGTCCACGATCCGGCCCAGCAGCCAGGGCCCGGCCAGACCGGCGCCGGCCGCCAGCGAGTTCAGGACCAGGATCAGGGCGAACGCCCGCCCGTCCAGCCGGATCAGCCGGAGCGCGGCCCGCCGGGTCGCGGCCGCGGAGGCGACCGGCAGCGCCGTCCCGTTCGGCGGGGCGGCCCGGGAGGGGGAACTCGTGGACGTCGTCGGTGTCATCGTGCGTTCTCCTTCGCCGCGGCCGCGGTCCCGGGGGCCGGGGCGATGCCGGCGTCGGGGCCGGTCCCCTCCGCCTCGTCGGCCTCGTCGGCCTCGTCGGCCTCGCGCGACACCAGGCGCCGGTAGCCCGGCTGTTCGGCCAGCAGCGCACGGTGGCTGCCCACCGCGGCGACCTCGCCGTCGACCAGGAAGCACACCACGTCGGCGCGGTCCAGCAGCAGCGGCGAGGTGCTGGTGACGACGGTCGTCCGGCCCGCGCGGGCGGTGTGCAGCCGGGCTGCGATGCCCGCCTCGGTGTGGGCGTCGACCGCCGAGGTCGGTTCGACCGCGAGCAGCACCTCGGGGTCGGCCAGCAGCGCCCGCGCCAGCCGCAGGCGCTGGCGCTGGCCGCCGGAGAGATTGCGGCCCTGCGCCTCGACCGGTGCGTCCAGTCCGTCCGGCAGACCGCGGACGATGTCCTCGGCCATGGCCGTGTGCAGGGCGCGGCCGATCTCCTCGTCGCCGCGGTCCCGCCGGCCGGCGGCCACCTCGCGCAGCGTCCCGGCGAACAGATCCGCCTCGTTGTCCGCGACCAGGATGCTCTCCCGGACCCGGGGCAGCGCGAGCTCGTCGAGGCGCACCGCGCCCCAGGTCGCCGCCGACTCCGCGAACCGGCCCAGACGGTCGACCACCGCCGCCGACTCGGCCGGCCGGGCGGCGGCCAGTACGGTCAGCAGCCCCGGCACCACCTCGACGCCGGAGGCCGGATCCCGCAGTACGGCCGGCGCCTCGGGAACGTCCGGGCCCGCACCGGATTCCGGCCGGCCGTCGGCGGTGTCCGGATCCAGGCGCAGGAACCGTACGACCCGGCGGGCGGCGACCAGCCCCCGGGTGAGGTCGTAGCCGCCCTCGATGAAGAACGACACCGGTACCACCAGCGCCGCCGCATAGCCGTAGACCGCCACCAACTCGCCGACAGTGATCGTCCCTTGGGCCGCCATCCGGGCCGCCGGCCAGGTCACCGCGGCCAGGAACAGCGTCGGCAGTCCGACCCCGAGCGCCTGGACCCAGCTGGTCACCGCACCGACCCGGTAGCCCTCGGCGCGCAGCGCCTGCGACGCGTCCCGGTAGCGGGCGGCGAACACCTCCTTGCCGCCCAGGCCGCCCAGCACCCGCAACCCGCCGACCAGGTCCGTCAGCTGCGCCGCCAGCCCGCTCTGCCGCTCGCGATAGCGCGTCTCGGCCCCCTGCAACCGCCCCAGCAGCGGCCCCACCAGCACCGCGAGCAGCGGCACGCCCAGCAGCACCACCAGGGCCAGCAGCGGGGAGACGGCCAGCATCAGGACGGCGACGACCGCATACGCCAGCACCCCGCCGACGCCGGGCCCCGTCATCGTCAGCGTCTGGCTGATCACCGCGACATCGCCGATCCCGATCGTGACGACCTCCCCGGCCGTCGTCTTACGGGGCAGCGCCGCACCCAGCCGCAACGACTGCGCCACGACGGCCCGCACCGTACGGAAGGTGGCGTCCATCCGGATCCTGGTCATCGTGCGGTGCCGCATGACCGCCAGCCAGGCGTTGCCCACCCCGACCGCCAGCAGCACGGCAACCCAGCCCAGCAGCACCGGCATCCGGCCCGGCACCAGCCCGTCGTCGATGGCCCGGGACAGCACATAGGGCGGCAGCATCAGCCCCACCATCCACAGGCTGCCGTACGTCGCGCCCGCCGCGACCCGCCCCCGCTGACTGCTCACCAGCCACCAGATGTACCGACCGGCACTGCGGTGGTCCGGGCCGGCCGGCCCGGCCGGGCCGCCCGGTCCCCCTGAGCCGTCCGTCATCCCCGTCTTCCCCCTGTTGTCGTCCGCGCTCGCGCCGTGACCATCCTGTCCGCGTTCCGCCGGCCGTGCGGGGTGTGTGACGCGATGCACGCGGGTTCCTGCGGAAAGCCGCTGGGATTCAGGGAGTTGGGCAGGGTTGGGCTGAGTGCGGGGCGCGGTGGGGGATGAAGGGCCGGGCGGGGCCGGCGCGCGCCATGGCCGCGCGGGCGGGCTCGGCGCGCCAGGGTCGCGCGGGCAGGGCCGGCGGGCCAGGGGCCGCCTATTCGCCGAGGGTGCCGTCCGCCAGTTCGCGGGCGATGTCGAGGTGCCCCAGGTGACGCGCGTATTCCTGGAGCAGGTGGAAGAGGATCCAGATCAGCGTCGGACGGTCTTCCTCGGCCGGTACGCGGCCGCCGAGGGTGGCTGCCTTGCCGTCCAGTGGTGCTGCGGCGACGATGGCGCGGGACCGGGCGCACTGTTCCTGGAAGAACGCCGTGACGTCGTCGAGGGTCTCGCCCGGTTCGAGGTGCCACTCGCCGCGACGGATCTTGACGTCGCCCCACGGCTCTTCGATCTGCTCCCCGGCAAAGCCCCACTGAAGCCACCGCAGCTCCACGTACGCCAGGTGTTTGAGGAGGGCCAACGGCATCCAGCCGGAGGGCAGGCGGCTGCTGCGCAGCTCCTCGTCGGAGAGCCCCGCCAGCTTGCGCAGCACGGCGTCCCGATAGAAATCCAGGTAGCCGGCGAGAAGTTCGGCTGGACTACTGAGAGTGACCGGTGGTTCCGGCGGAGGTTCGACCCTTTGCACCATGGCGCGACAATAGGCAGCAATAGCGGGCCATGTCCAGGCTTGTGAACTCTCGGAATTCAGGCATGACCAGGCGGGAGACCGGGCGCGGAGCGGGTGGGGCGAGCCGCGGGCGACTCATGGCCCTCGGGCCGGCGTACCCTCCGGGCATAACGCTCCGGAGTCGGTGCGCCTCACATCCCGGACGGGCGGACGGGGGGACCCCATCGCGTCGACTCACTCCTCCGCCTTGCAGCTGCCCGCACCAGACCCCGCTCCCTGATCCGGCCTGATCCAAACGGCAGGCCCTACCCCACACTGTCCCGCCACGCCTGGTGCAGCTGCGCGAACCGGCCCCGGTCGGCTATGAGTTGGTCCGGCGGGCCGTCCTCGATGATCCGGCCGTCGGACATGACCAGGACCCGGTCGGCGATCTCCACCGTCGAGAGGCGGTGGGCGATCACCAGGGCGGTGCGGCCCTGCAGAACGGTGTCCATGGCGCGTTGCACCGCGCGTTCGCCGGGGATGTCCAGGGAGCTGGTGGCCTCGTCGAGGATCAGGACGGCGGGGTCGGCGAGCAGGGCCCGGGCGAAGCTCACCAGTTGGCGCTGACCGGCGGAGATGCGGCCGCCGCGCTTGCGGACGTCGGTGTCGTAGCCGTCCGGCAGGGCGGTGATGAAGTCATGGGCGCCGATGGCCTTCGCGGCGCGTTCGACCTCCTCGCGGCCGGCGCCGGGGCGGCCCAGGGCGATGTTGTCGGCGACCGTGCCGGAGAACAGGAACGCCTCCTGGGTGACCATGACGACGGCGCGGCGCAGTGTGCCGGTGGGCAGCTCGCGCAGATCGACGCCGTCGAGCAGCACCCGGCCCGCGCTGGGGTCGTAGAAGCGGGCCAGCAGCTTGGCGAGGGTGGACTTGCCGGCGCCGGTGGCACCCACCACGGCGACGGTCTCACCGGCCGTGAGGGTCAGATCGAAGCGCGGCAGCACCTCGCCGCCCGTGCGGTAGGCGAACCCCACCTCGTGGAAGGCGACTTCACGGCCGGGCCGCCCGTCCGCGAGCGGGGGCAGCGCGGCGGGGGCCGCCGGCTCCGGGACCGAGGGGCGCTGGGCGAGCAGCCCGGCGATCTTGTGGAGCGAAGCGGCCGCGGATTCATAGGAGTTGAGGAACATCCCGAGCCGGTCGATCGGGTCGTAGAGCCGGCGCAGATAGAGCACCGCGGCGGCCAGCACGCCGAGCGCCAGGTCCCCCGAGGCCACCCGGCAGGCGCCCCACAGCACGATGGCGGCGAGCGCGATATTGGCCACCAGCCGGGAGCCGACGACATAGCGGGCCATTTCCAGGAGCGTGTCGCCGTTGATCCGCTCGTGGTGGTGGTTCAGCCGGGCGAAGGCGGTGTCGTTGGCGCGCTCGCGGCGGAACGCCTGCACCGGACGGATGCCGTTGAGGGTCTCGGTGAACTTCACGATGATGCTCGCCATGGCCGAGGACTTGGCGCTGTAGACGCGGTGCGCGCGATGCCGGAAGGAGCGCAGGAGGAGGGCGAGCGGGGCGCCGGAGGCCAGGGCGGCGGCGCCCAGGCCCCAGTCCAGCCAGAGCAGGGTGACGCTGATGTAGACCGTCGACAGGACGATCGTGATCAGCTCCTGCAGCCCCTCGTCGAGGAGTTCGCGCAGCGACTCCACGTCCGTGGTGGCCCGGGAGATCAGCCGGCCGGACGTATAGCGCTCGTGGAAGTCCAGGCTCAGTGCCTGCGCATGCCGGAAGATCCGGCCGCGGAGGTCGAGCAGCACGTCCTGGCTGACGCGCGCGGCGAGCTGGATGAAGCCGAACTGCAGCGCGCCGGACGCCATCGCGCACACGGCGGCCGCCACCGCCACGGCGAGCAGCGGCCCGTGCTCGCCCGCCCGCAGCGCGGGCACCGCGTGGTCGAGCGCGTAGGCGACCAGCAGCGGCCCGGCCTGCACGGCGGCCTGCTGGAGCAGCAGCAGGACGGCCACCACCGCGACGCGGCGCCGGTGCGGCGCCAGCAGCGAAGCGAGCAGGGAACGCGAGGCGCCACGGGGAGCGGGGAGCGCATCGCGGGCGAACGAGTCGGATGCCGGGGGAACCCCGGTCGCCGGATCGGATGGTGACGACTTGGATGGTGACGGCCCGGATGGCGACGCCCCGGCCGGTGCCGGTCCCGGCCGCCGGGGCGGGGCAGCGCGGCCCTCGGAGTCGTCGGACGGCGGACCGTCGCGGTCCTCGGGATCGTCGGACGGCAGACCGGCCGTGGTGGTGGTCATCGGGCGCCCTCTCCCTCTCCCGACATCAGTGCGGCGTATTCGGGGTTGTCGCGGAGCAGTTCGTGATGGGTGCCGACGGCGGCGATCCGGCCGCCGGACAGCAGTGCCACCCGGTCGGCGAGCAGGACCGTGGACGGCCGGTGGGCGACGACCAGGGCGGTGGTGGTCGACAGGACCTGGCGCAGCGCCGCCTCCACCAGCGCCTCGGTGTGCACATCGAGGGCGGAGAGCGGATCGTCGAGGATCAGGAAGCGCGGCCGGCCGACCACGGCACGGGCCAGGGCAAGCCGCTGCCGCTGTCCGCCCGACAGGCTCAGGCCCTGCTCGCCGACCTGGGTCGCGCTGCCCTCCGGGAGGGCAGCGACGAAGCCGTCGGCCTGCGCCACCGCCAGCGCCCGCCGCAGCTCGTCGTCCTGGGCGTCCGCACCACCGGGCCGGGACGCCGCGCCGCCCATCAGGACGTTCTCCGCGGCGGTCGCCGAGAAGAGGGTCGGCTCCTCGAAGGCCACCGCCACCATGGCCCGAGCCTCGTCCCGGCTGATCGTCGCCAGATCCCGCCCGTCGAGGCTGATCCGGCCCGCGGTGGGGTCGTACAGCCGCGGCACCAGCGCCGTCAGCGTGGTCTTTCCGCTGCCCGTCGCCCCGACCAGCGCCATCGTCTCGCCGGGCCGGATGTGCAGGGTGATGTCCCTCAGGAGGGGCGGGGAGTCCGGCGGCGCGTCGGGGTAGCGGAACGCGACGCCGGAGAAGACCAGCCCTTGGTCGGTGGCGGCCCCGGCCCCGGCCCCGGCCGTTGCCGTCGGGGCCCCGGCGGTCCGGGGTGGTATCCGCACGGCCGGTGTGGGCGGCCCCGACTCCTCCACCGCGGGCTCGTCCATCACCTCGAAGTACCGGTCGGTGGCCGCCGCCGCCTCGTTGCTCATGGCCAGCAGGAAGCCGATCGAGTCCACCGGCCAGCGCAGCGCCAGCGCCGTCGACAGGAACGCGACGAGCGTGCCCGCGGACAGCTCCCCGTCGGCCACCTGCACCGCCCCGCACACCAGGGCGCCGCCGATCGCCAGCTCCGGGAGGGCGGTCATGCAGCCCCAGATCCAGGCCAGCAGCCGCGCCTTGCCGAGCTCGGTGGAGCGCAGCGCACGGGTCAGCTCCCGGAAGGCACGGGCCTGACTGCGATGGCGTCCGAAGCCCTTGATGATGCGGATGCCGAGCACCGACTCCTCCACCACCGTCGTCAGATCGCCGACCTGGTCCTGCGCCCGGCGCGCCGCCCGCCCGTACTTCGCCTCGAAGACCGAGCACAGCACCATCAGCGGCAGCACCGGCGCCAGCAGCACCAGCCCCAGCGACCAGCGCTGGACCAGGAGGATCACTGCGCCCACCAGGATGGTCACCCCGTTGACCAGCAGGAACATCAGCGGGAAGGCGAAGAACATCCGCAGCAGCTGAAGGTCGGTGGTCCCCCGCGACAGCAACTGGCCCGACGGCCAGCGGTCGTGGAAGGCCACCGGCAGCCGCTGCAGATGGCGGTAGAGCGTCTCGCGCATCGTCGCCTCGACCCCGGCCAGCGGGCGCGCCACCAGCCAGCGGCGCAGTCCGAACAGCAGCGCCTCAGCCAGCCCGAGGAGCAGCAGGAAGGCGCCGCCGAGCCACGCCCCGCCCGGGTCGCGCGCCGCCACGGGCCCGTCCACCAGCCACTTGAGCACCAGAGGGATGACCAGGCTGATGCACGAGGCGAGCACCGCCACGCACGCGGCCACGCCCAGGCGCGCCCGCACGGGGCGGATGAACGGCCACAGGCGCAACAGCGAGCGCACTGCGGAGCGTTGGGGTAAGTCGGTCCGGTCGGTCTGGTTCGTCGTCTGCGCGGTATCGGCCATCACTCGCGAGCGTAAGGCGCCCCACTGACAACGCTCATGTGGATTTCGCCGCGGCACCGCCCGGGCCCGCTGTTTCGAGCCGCTGCCCGGCCGCCGCCCGCCGCGGCAGGCGCCGGGCCGCGCCTCACCCCGGCACGGCCCGGAACAGCACCACCGACCGCCCGCCCAGGGTGAGCGCGCCGCCCGCCGCGTACGGCGGCTCCGCCGGACCCGGCTGCTCCTCCCGCGCGGTGTCGACGAGGAGTTCGTAGGCGCGGGCCCAGGGCGGGCCGGGGAGGGTGACCTGGCGGGGCTGGGGGGCGGCGTGCAGGACGGCGAGGAAGCTGTCGTCGACGATGCGGATGCCCCGGTCGTCGCGCTGGGAGATGTCGTTCCCGGAGAGGTACATGCCCAGCGTCGCCCCCGGGGTGTACCAGTCCTGTTCGGTCATCTCCGCGCCGTCCGCGGTGAACCAGGCCAGATCGCGCAGGCCGCCCTGGTGATGCGGCCGCCCGGAGAAGAACGCCCGCCGGCGCAGGACGGGGTGGGCACGGCGCAGGGCGATGAGGCGGGCGGCGAGGGCCGCCAGCAGGCGCCACTGCGGGTCGTCCAGGAGTGACCAGTCGAGCCAGCTGGTGGGGTTGTCCTGGCAGTAGGCGTTGTTGTTGCCGTGCTGGGTGCGGCCCATCTCGTCGCCGGCCACCAGCATCGGCACGCCCGTCGACAGCAGGAGGGTGGTCAGCAGGTTGCGCAGTTGGCGGTGGCGCAGTGCGGTGACGTCCGGGTCGTCGGTCTCCCCTTCGGTGCCGCAGTTCCAGGAGCGGTTGTCGTGGGTGCCGTCGCGGTTGCCCTCGCCGTTGCCGGCATTGCGCTTGTGCTCGTAGGTGACCAGATCGCGCAGGGTGAAGCCGTCGTGCGCGGTGATGAAGTTGACCGAGGCGTACGGGCGGCGGCCGCCCCAGGCGTAGAGGTCGCTCGACCCGGAGAGCCGGTAGCCCAGATCGCGGACGTCGTGCTGGGCGCCGCGCCAGAAGTCGCGGACGGTGTCGCGGTAGCGGTCGTTCCACTCCGTCCACAACGGGGGGAAGGCACCGACCTGATAGCCGCCGGATCCCACGTCCCACGGCTCGGCGATCAGCTTGACCCGGCGCAGCACCGGGTCCTGCGCGATCACCGCGAGGAACGGGGAGAGCATGTCGACGTCGTGCATGGAACGAGCCAGCGCCGCCGCCAGGTCGAAGCGGAAGCCGTCCACGCCCATTTCGGTGACCCAGTAGCGCAGCGAATCGGTGATCAGCCGTAGGACATGGGGCTGCACGACGTGCAGGGTGTTGCCGCAGCCGGTGTAGTCCGCGTAGCGGCGCGCGTCGCCCGCCAGACGGTAGTAGCCGCGGTTGTCGATGCCGCGCAGGGAGAGCGTCGGGCCCAGCTCGCCGGCTTCCGCGGTGTGGTTGTAGACGACGTCGAGGATCACTTCGATGCCGGCGTCGTGCAGCGCCCGCACCATCCGCTTGAACTCGCCGACCTGCTGCCCCCGGGTGCCGGTGGCCGCATATCCGGCGTGTGGCGCGAAATAGCCGACGGAGTTGTAGCCCCAGTAGTTGCGCAGCCCCCGGCGCACCAGGTGGTCCTCGTGCGCGAACTGGTGGACGGGCAGCAGCTCGACGGCGGTGACCCCGAGCCGGACGAGGTGCTCCAGCGCGGCGGGGTGCGCCAGCCCGGCGTAGGTGCCGCGCAGCCGCTCCGGGATCCCGGGGTGCCGCATCGTGAAGCCGCGTACGTGCAGCTCGTAGAGCACGGAATCCGGCCAGGGCGTCTTGGGCCGGCGGTCGTCCTGCCACTCGTCGGCGCCGCCCTCGTCCGCGGTGTCCTCGCCCACCACCACGCCCTTGGGGACGTACGGCGCCGAGTCCCGGTCGTCGCGCACGGTGTCGGCGAGCTGCTGCTGCGGCCAGTCGCGGACGTGGCCGTAGAGCTGGGCGGGCAGCGCGGACCCCGGTCCGGCCGGCTCCGTACGGGTGCCGAAGTCGCCGTCCACGGCCCTGGCGTACGGATCCAGCAGCAGCTTCGCCGGATTCCAGCGGGCGCCGGCCCAGGGGTCCCAGCGGCCGTGGACCCGGTAGCCGTAGCGCTGCCCGGGGCCGACACCGGGCAGGAAGCCGTGCCAGATCTCATGGGTGAGCTCGGTGAGCGGATGGCGCGTCTCGCGCTCCGCGTCGTCGAAGAGACACAGCTCCACGGCCTCGGCGCCGCCCGCCCAGAGGGCGAAGTTGGTGCCGGCGATGCCGTCGGGGCCGGTGCGGTGGCGGGCCCCGAGAGGGGTGGGGCTGCCGGGGCGG
This sequence comes from Streptomyces sioyaensis, assembly GCF_004122735.1. Classification (GTDB taxonomy): domain Bacteria; phylum Actinomycetota; class Actinomycetes; order Streptomycetales; family Streptomycetaceae; genus Streptomyces; species Streptomyces sioyaensis. Next base: position 10,172 of record NZ_SDIF01000126.1, read on the forward strand.
ATGTCCGCGGGTGGGGCGAGCGGTTCGTCCGCCACCGCCTCCTGCTCGGGTGCGCTCGACACGTACCGGCCTCCTGCGGCTCATGGCTCGGTCGGGCGGAGTCCGGCACGGAGGGACCTCCCGGCATGCGCTGGGGGAGTCCCGGCCGTGCAGGTGTCCCGCCCTCCCCGTTGTTCTTCCCGCAACCGGCCGTTGCCTCACGCGTCGCGCGGCGGGGGCTCATTGTCCGTCTCCGCGTCTGTCTCCGCGGTGTCCGTGACATTCCGTTTCACGGCATACCTCCCATCTCGCGCCTCATCCGTCACAATCCGGTATATGACCGCCCATCAGCAGGACCGAGCAGAGGACCGAGCGCACCTCCGCGGCAGCACCCGGGTACGGGACCGCATGCCGGGCCGGGCGCGGAGCCGGGCGGCGGCACGGCCGGCCGGGCGGGTCCGCCTCGCCCTCGCGGCCCTGGCCGGGCTGGCGGGGGCGGCGGCGCTGGCCGGCTGCGCGGACGCGGAGGTGTTCACCGGCGACAAGCCGCGCTCCCGGGAGCAGACGATCAGGGTCGTCCCGCACAACGGCGCCCACGGCGTACGGGCCGACGGGCGGTTCGAGGTCCGGGTGCCGCAGGGGCGGCTGGAGCGGGTCTCGGTCAGCCGGACCGGTGCGGCCGGCCGGCGGCACGTCGCCGGGCGGATCTCGCCGGACGGGCTGGCCTGGCGCCCGGCGCACGCCCGCCTGCAACTCGGGGCGAAGTACACCGTGGACGCGGTCGCGCTGGACGGCGCGGGCCATCGCGCCGTGCGCCACACCACCTTCACCACCGCTGCCCCCGACCGCCGGCTGATCGGCTACTTCTCGCCGCAGAGCGGCACCACGGTCGGCACCGGCATGATCTTCTCGCTGGTCTTCAACCGGCCGGTCGCCGACCGCGCGGCCGTCGAACGCGCCGTCACGGTCGGCGCCCGGCCCGCCGTTGGGGTCGCCGCCCACTGGTTCGGCCACCGGAGGCTGGACTTCCGGCCCCGCGCGCGCTGGCGGCCGGGCACCACGATCACGGTGCAGCTGCGGCTGCGCGGGGTGAAGGCCGGACCGGGCTCCTACGGGACCCAGCGCAAGACCGTCCGCTACCGGGTGGGACGGGACCAGGTCAGCACCATCGACGCCGCCCGGCACACGCTGACGGTGCGGCAGGGCGGCCGGGTGGCGGCCGTACTGGCGGTCACCGCGGGCGACGACGACAACCCCACCTACAACGGGACGATGGTGATCCTGGAGCGGCAGTCGGTGACGCGGATGAACGGCGGCACCGTCGGCTTCGGCGGCGAGTACGACATCCCGGACGTGCCGCACGCCATGCGCCTGACCCGGTCCGGGACCTTTCTGCACGGCAACTACTGGGCACCGCCCGAGGTCTTCGGCGGCCTGAACACCAGCCACGGCTGCGTCGGGCTGCGCGACATCAAGGGCGGCGGGCCGCACACCCCGGCCGGCTGGTTCTTCGACCGCTCGATCGTCGGTGACACCGTGGTGGTGCAGCACTCCCCGGAGCGCACGGTCGCGCCGGACAACGGCCTCGGCGGCTGGAACATGCCGTGGGGACCGTGGCGGGCCGGATCCGCCCTGCACTGACCCGCGGCCGGCCCGGCGGCGCCCTGCCCCGCACCACCCCCGCACTCGGGACCACGCCCTGCCCCCGCACCACCCCCGCACTTGGGACTAAACGGTGACGTTCGCGGGGAGTTCACTGTCACTGCGGTGTGGTTATCTAACGCCAAGCACGCGGCTGTCCGCAGCCGAGTGCGGGGGACCGCGGGCCGTGCGAGGGGAAAAGGGGCCAGACGTGAACGTCCAGCCGAATTCGGGGGTGCCGGCTCGCCGGCGTCGGTGGCCGCACCGGGGAGGAGGGCCGCTCGCACTGCTGCTCGGCGGGGCGCTGCTGCTGACCGCATGCGGGGGCAACGACGGTGACGACGGCAAGGCGGCCGGCAAGGCCGGCGGGGACAAGGACGCCTCGCAGGCGGCCGTGACGATAGCGCCCAAGGACGGCGCGGACGGCGTCGCCACGAGCGGCGCGCTGAAGGTGACCGCCCGGAAGGGCAAGCTCAAGTCCGTCAAGGTCAAGGACGCCAAGGGCAATGAGGTCGACGGGAAGATAGCGGGCAACGGCGCCCTGTGGCAGCCGAGCGGCCATCTGGGCGCCTCGACCGAGTACAAGGTCGACGCCATAGCGGTGGACGGTCAGGGCCGGGAGGCCGCCGAGCACTCCAGCTTCACCACCCTCGTCCCCAAGAACACCTTCATCGGCCAGTACAGCCCGGAGGACGGCCAGCAGGTCGGCGTCGGGATGCCGGTCTCGATCCACTTCACCCGGGGCATCACCGACCCCAAGGCCGTCGAGGACGCCATCAAGGTCAGCGCGCAGCCGTCGGTCCCGGTCGAGGGCCACTGGTTCGGCAACGACCGGCTCGACTTCCGCCCCGAGAAGTACTGGGCGCCCGGCACCAAGGTCACCCTCAAGCTCGACCTCAACGGCGTCGAGGGCCGCCCCGGCGTCTACGGCACCCAGGCCAAGGAAGTCTCCTTCACCGTCGGGCGCAGCCAGGTGAGCACGGTCGACGCCAAGTCGAAGCAGATGACCGTGGTCCGCGACGGCAAGAAGATCCGGACCATCCCGATCACCTCGGGCGCGCCTGGCACCGAGACGTACAACGGCAAGATGGTCATCAGCGAGAAGCACCTCGTGACGAGGATGAACGGCGACACCGTGGGCTTCGGCGGCGAGTACGACATCAAGGACGTGCCGCACGCGATGCGGCTGAGCAACTCCGGCACCTTCATCCACGGCAACTACTGGTCGGGCCGCGCGACCTTCGGCACCCGCAACGCCAGCCACGGCTGTGTGGGCCTCTTCGACCAGCGCGGCGGCGGTGACGGCTCCACCCCGGCGGCGTGGTTCTTCCGCAACTCCGTCATCGGCGACGTGGTGATCGTCAAGAACTCCCATGACGAAACGATCCAGCCGGACAACGGCTTCAGCGACTGGAACCTGTCCTGGGAGAAGTGGAAGGCCGGCCAGTAGGGCGACCACGGCGGGCGGGCCCGGTGCACTGTGACCGAGTGCACCGGGCCCGCCCGCGTTAACGCGTACTAACCTTCCGGCATGACTGTGAATCTCGAGGTGGCCGACGGCGTCGGCACCATCCGCCTGGACCGTCCGCCCATGAACGCACTGGACATCGCCACCCAGGACCGGCTGCGCGAGCTGGCCGAGGAGGCCACCCGCCGCGACGACGTGCGCGCCGTCGTCGTCTGGGGCGGGGAGAAGGTGTTCGCCGCCGGTGCGGACATCAAGGAGATGCAGGCCATGGACCACGCGGCCATGGTCGTACGGTCCAAGGCCCTGCAGGACGCGTTCACCGCCGTGGCCCGCATCCCCAAGCCGGTGGTCGCCGCGATCACCGGCTATGCCCTCGGCGGCGGCTGTGAGCTGGCGCTCTGCGCCGACTTCCGGATCGCGGCCGACAACGCCAAGCTCGGCCAGCCGGAGATCCTGCTGGGCCTGATCCCGGGGGCCGGCGGCACCCAGCGGCTGGCGCGGCTGGTGGGCCCGTCCAAGGCCAAGGACCTGATCTTCACGGGTCGTCAGGTGAAGGCCGACGAGGCGCTCGCCCTCGGCCTGGTCGACCGGGTGGTACCGGCCGCCGAGGTCCACGCGCAGGCGCACGCCTGGGCGGCGCGGCTGGCGTCCGGTCCCGCGCTGGCGCTGCGGGCCGCGAAGGAGTGCGTCGACGCGGGCCTGGAGACGGACATCGACACCGGCCTCGCCGTCGAACGCACCTGGTTCGCGGGGCTGTTCGCGACCGAGGACCGCGACATCGGCATGCGCAGCTTCGTCGAGGAGGGTCCCGGAAAGGCCAAGTTCCGCTGAAACAGCTGATGTTGGCGGGAGGGCTGAGGTTTGCCCGGCGGGCGATGCCCCTTGTGGGCGAATGACGGAAAACTTAATTGCGCCTTAAGGCAGCCTTGTTGGCACTTCGGGCCGTTCGTTCACGCGCCGGATGTCGTCGCAGGTCAGCCGGGCCTGTCAGAACCTTAACTGCCGTTGGCATATGTCGTCCCGGGGGTATGGAACCGATGATTCCGGACAACGGATTCCCTCGGTTCCGCCCCCGTGGCCGCCGGGCAGCGGCCATGATGGGGGCATGGCGGGCCTCGAAGAAATGGAGCAGCCGCGGCCGCGGAACGATCCGGCCGCCGCACACCGGGGCATGCCCGGGAGCGACACGGAACCGCTGCCGGCGCCCCGCGGTCCGGTGTCCACCGCACTCGATCCGGCCGGCGAACCGACCCTCGGTGAGGTCCGGCTGCCCTCCCGTCCCCAGTCCGCCGGCATCGCGCGCCGGCTGACCGCCGCCGTACTCCTCAAACAGTGGTCCCTGACGCCACAGCTCGCCGAGCACGCCGTCCTGCTCGTCTCCGAGCTCGTCGGCAACGCCGTACGCCACACCGGCGCCCGCACCTTCGGACTGCGGATGCTGCGCCGCCGCGGCTGGATCCGCGTCGAGGTCCGCGACCCCTCCCGCGGGCTGCCGTGCCTGTTACCGGTCCAGGAGACGGACCTCAGCGGCCGCGGGCTCTTCCTCGTCGACACCCTCTCCGACCGTTGGGGCGTGGATCTGCTGCCCCGCGGCAAGGCGACCTGGTTCGAGGTGCGGATCGCCGACCGCTGACGCCGGGCTCCCCGCCGGGGCCCGGGGTCGCGACCGGCCCCGGGGCCCGGCCGGTGCGCCGCCCGCGTGATGCCGATCCGTAGGATGGGTCGTTCATGCTCACACCGGGACGGAGAGGACGGGACATGCACGCTGTGCGCCGGTCGGCCGCGCTGACGCTGCTGCTCCTCCTCGCCGTCACCTTCGGACCGCTGCTCTGCCGGATCGGCGGCGACCAGGCCTGGCTGGCGGGCCGGGCGGCGACGGCCGCGGCGCAATGGCGGACGGGCCTGGTCGCGGCCCACGCTGCCGACGCGGCCCATGCCAACACGACCGGTGTCGGCGCCACGCCCCCTGCGGACGCGGCCGCACCGTCGCGGCCTGCCGTCGCCCACGGCGGTCCGCAGCTCGACGACCGCGCGCCCCTCGCCGTTGCCGCCGCGCCCAAGCGCTGCTCGAACCGGCATGCGCCGGCGCCCTCCGAGTCCGCCCCGCTGCCCGCCCCGCACCGCGGTGAGCCGCTCGCCCCCGCCACCACCGGCGCGGGGCCGCGGGCCGCGGACCTGCCGGCGCAGCACGCGCGCGCCCGGCCACCGACCGGCAGCGCGCCGGCCGTCGACCACACCTCGCTCCTGCCCGTACTGCGGATATAGGCCGCTGCCCCGACGCACCGGTCTGAATTTCCCCTCCGTACGTCTGGAGCTTCCGCATGCCCAAAACCGCTTCTCCCGCCCGCAAGCTGGCCGCCCTCGGCGCGGTCCTCGCCCTCGTCGTCGCCGTGATCGCCATCGGCGTCGCCATCGCCAAGTCCACCCAGAGCGGCCGCGACACCGAGCCCGGCGCCGCCCCCGCCGCCTCGCCGGAGGCCGAGGAGGACCCCGCCCAGCAGAAGATGTTCGACGACCTCGCCAAGCGGACCAGCCGGCGCGCGGACGGCGACCCGCTGGCCGTCGGCAAGAAGAACGCCCCGGTGGTGCTGGTCGAATACGCCGACTACCAGTGCTCGTTCTGCGGCCGCTTCACCCGCGAGACCCAGCCCGAGCTGATCAAGAAGTATGTCGACGCGGGCACCCTGCGCATCGAATTCCGCAACTTCACCGTCTTCGGCGCCGACTCCGAGCGGGCCGCGCGGGCCTCCTGGGCCGCGGGGCAGCAGGGCAAGTTCTGGCAGCTGCACGACGCGCTGTACGCCAAGACCCGTAAGGGCGCGGCGCTCGCCGAGGACAAGCTCGTCGGCCTGGCCCGCAGCAGTGGCGTCGACGACCTCGACAAGTTCCGTGCCGACATGAAGAGCGCGGACGCCGACAAGGCGCTGAAGAAGGATCAGGACGAGGGCTACCAGCTGGGTGTGCAGTCCACCCCGTCCTTCCTGGTCAACGGCCGGCCGGTGGCCGGCGCCCAGCCCCTCGCGGTCTTCTCCCAGGCCATCGAGGAGGCCGCACGGACAGCCAAGCATCAGCCGGCGGCCAAGGGGGGCGGGAAGTGACCGACATCGGCTACCTCGCGGCGTTCCTGGGCGGGGCGCTGGCCCTGCTCAGCCCGTGCAGCGCCCTGCTGTTGCCGGCGTTCTTCGCCTACTCCCTGTCGACCCCCGGCCGGCTGGTGGCCCGTACCGGAGTGTTCTATCTGGGGCTGGCCACGACGCTGGTGCCGCTCGGCGCGGCCAGTACGGCGGCCAGCCGGCTGTTCAACGGGCACCGTGAACTGCTGATCTCCCTCGGCGGCTGGATCGTCATCGCCATGGGCCTCGCCCAGATCCTCGGGCTGGGCTTCGCCTCCCGGCGCGCCCAGGCAGCGGCCGCGCGGATCACGCCCCGGTCGGCCGTCTCCACGTTCCTGCTCGGCTGCGTCTACGGCCTGGCCGGCTTCTGCGCGGGGCCGATCCTCGGGGCGGTGCTGACGGTGACCGCGGTCAGCGGCTCACCGGTGAACGGCGCCTCGATGCTCGCCGTCTACGCGCTGGGCATGGCGCTGCCGCTGTTCGTGCTGGCGCTGTTGTGGGACCGCTGCAAGCTCGGCACCCGGGGCTGGCTGCGCGGCCGGGAATTCACCCTCGGAAAGCTGCGGCTGCACACCACCTCGCTGCTGTCCGGGGTGTTCTTCATCGGCATCGGCGTGCTGTTCCTGCGCTTCAACGGGACCAGTGCGCTGCCCGGAGTTCTCGACGCGGACGCCGAATTCCGGGCCGAGGAATGGGCGACGCGGATCGGGAACGCCGTACCGGACTACGCCCTGATCGCGGTGGCCGCGCTGCTCGTCGCGGCGGTGCTGGGCCGTATCGCCCTGCGGCCGGAGAAGAAGCCGCAGGACGGGGCGGAGCGGACCCGAAGCGGTGCCGGGCAGCCGGGAGGCGGCGGCGAGTAGCTGCCGCCTCCCGGCCGGGGGTCGGGCCGGGTCGTCGCAGGGCGGCGTCGGCCGGGCCCCGGGCGGCGGGGGAGGCGAGGTGCATCCGGCGCGCCGGGCCCGGCCCGGCCCGGAGCCTCGTGCCCCGGGTGCACGGCCGCGTCGCCTCTCCTGGCTGCTCCCTCTCTCGGGGCTGCTCCGGATCTCCCGGGGCTACTCCGGGCTCACAGCCACACGTTGTCGTTGACCGAACCCAGGCCCGTGCCGGACAGCCGGCGGTGCAGGGCCAGGGCCTGATCCTCGGTCAGCGAGGCGACGTGGTCCGCGGCGGCACGCAGCCGGTCGCCGTGCAGGTCCAGTTCCTCGGCGCGGTCCGGCGGCAGCAGCTCGGGAGCGTCATGGCTCCAGCGCAGCAGCTCGCTGACCACCCGTCGCTTGCCATGCTGCTGGGTGGCCAGCGCGGGGCGGTCGATGACGTAGCACCACACCAGCTCCTTCAGCAGCGCGCAGGCGTCCCGCCGCTCCGCCGGGATCACCAGCTGGGCCCCGTAGCGGATCGCCGCCTCGCCGCCCACCTCCAGCTCGATCCCGCGGGTGAAGTACGAGATCAGGTCGGCGGTACGGCGATTGACCGCGACCGCGTCCTCATGGCTGCCGCTGTACGGGGCGGGCACCGCCAGCCGCTTGCCGATGTCCGCCATCATCACCAGCGCCGCTTCGCGGTCGAAGGCCTCGCCCGCGCGCGCCCGCTTGGCCTGCACATAGTCCAGGAAGCGGCGGGTCTCCCGCTCGGTCTCGGCGCCGGCGCCACCGTCCGGCGGGAACAGCGCGGCCAGCGGGATCAGGCCCGTGCGGTAGAAGTCCTCGACGTCATGGCAGGCGTAGGTGACATCGTCCGCCCAGTCCATGACCTGCTCCTCGACCGGTACGGCGGTGTCCGTACGGCCGGCCCGCACCCAGGAGAACGCCTCCCGGTCGGCGACATACACCCCCCACTTCACATGGCGCGCCGGATCCTGGTCGACGGGCGCCCGCTCCCAGGGGTATTTCGTGGCGGCATCCAGGCAGGCGCGGGTCAGGTGCAGCCCGCGGTGGCCCGGGTACTTGTGGGCGGCGAGGAAGGTCAGCACCCGCAGGGTCTGCGCATTGCCCTCGAAGCTGTCCAGCACGCCGTCCGCGAAGTGCAGCTCGTCCATCGTGGCGCGCAGCGCCAGCTCACCGGCGTGCCCGAAGGGCGGGTGGCCGATGTCGTGGGCCATGCACGCCGCCTCGACCAGCGCCGGATTCGGACCGCCGTACTGGCGCTCCAGCCGCTCCGCCATCCGCCGGCCGAGCTGTGCCACCTTCATCGAGTGCGTCAGCCGGGTGTGGTACGCGCCCAGCTCGGCGCTCGCCACCACCTGGCTCTTGCCGGCCAGCGCCCGCCACTGCGTGGAGTACAGGATCCGGTCGACGTCGTGCTCGAACCCGGACCGCTGCCCGTCGTCGGGCACCCGCCGTCGCAGGGAGTGCTGCTCTAGATCCTCATCGCTGTATCTGGCAGGTCGCATGCGCGGATGGTAGTCCCGCACGCCTGGCCGAGGCTCGTTCGGTGGCGGATCAGGCGTTCATCCGGCGCCGCCAGCGCGCGGGGAGACGGGCGTGCGGGCGGGTGTGCGGGGGGTGGGCGTCGGCCCGGCGCCGGCGGTCGTTGCACAGCAGGCACTTGCCGTAACCCGGCGGCAAGGGGTCTTCCGGATCGCCGTACAGCGGGTCGACCGCGCCGTGCGGATGTATGGCGCAGCCGGTCGGGCCGGTCTCCGCGCCCAGCGAGCTGGCGGCGGTCAGCGCTTGCCGGAGGACGTGGACGAGCTGGTCCGCGTCGCGCCGGCTGGGCGCGGACTGCAGGGACGAGGCAAGGTCGGAGGCGGTGGTCAGCGCGGACTGGAGTTCGCGCAGGTTTGCGTAACCCATGCCCCGGAGCGTAGGCGGCCCCACTGACAGTTGATCTTCCGATCGCACTTCGCGGCTTCCCATGACCGCATGCATGCCCGCTCACACCCACGATTTAGCACCGGGACGGTGACGGTCCCCTGGCCAGGGTGTGACGGGCGGGGGTGGGGGCGGGGTCCGGTTGTGGTG
>NZ_SDIF01000127.1 GCF_004122735.1 Streptomyces sioyaensis
GTGGGGGCGGGGGTGTGGGTGCCCCGGTGCGGCCCCGCAGTGCGGCCGGCAGGGGCGGGGGCCCGGGCGGTGGAAGCGGACGGTCCGGCCGGTAGGGGGCAGACGGTCCCGGGCGGTGGCCGGCGCTCCGGGCAGGCGCGGTCGGCGTTCGGGCAGCCTCCGGGCGGACTTCGGCGTTCGGGCGGATTCCGGTCGTGCCGGTGGCGATCCGGCCCGCCGAAGGCCGGACGGCCCGTACCCTGGGATATTGGACTAGACCTCTTGAGAGGGGTTCCGTTCCGTCATGCCGTCGTCGAAGGATTGGGTCATATGAGCAAGCGCGCGCTGCTGGAGGTGATCGCGCTCGGCCCGCAGGACGCGGTCGCCGCCCAGGCCGGCGGAGCCGACCGCCTGGAGCTGGTCACCGACATGGCGGCCGACGGGCTCACCCCGCCCCGGGCCACCTTCGCGGCGGTCCGGGCGGCCGTCGGCCTTCCGCTGCGGGTGATGCTGCGCGCCACGGACGGCTTCGCGGCCGGCGCGGTGCGGGCGCTGTGCGAGGAGGCCGAGGCGCTCCGGGCGGAGGGCGCCGAGGAGTTCGTCCTCGGATTCCTGACGCCGGACGGACGGCCGGACCTCGCCGCGCTGGCGGCGCTGACCGAGGTGCTCGACGGCTGCCGGTGGACCTTCCACCGGGCCATCGACCGGGCTGCCGACCGGGACGCGCTGCGCAAGGAGCTGGCGGCGGCCGGGGCCACGGGGCTCGACACCTATCTGACGGCCGGCTCCGCCCAGGGCGTCGCCGAGGGGCTGCCGACGCTGCTGGCCGAGCAGGCGCGTACGGCGGCGGGCGAGCCCGGGTACGTGCCGCGGATCCTGGTCGGCGGCGGACTCGGGCTCGGCCATCTGCCGGCGCTGCGCGCGGCCGGCCTCGACGCCTTCCACATCGGGGGTGCCGCCCGGCCCGCCGGCTGGTCCGCGCCGGTGGACGCGGCGGCGGTGGCGCAGTGGCGGGAGGCGCTGGACCGCGCGGTGCCCTAGGGCTTTCCCTTAGGCGGATTCCCGGCCGGACAGCTGGTCGCGGCTTCTTACATCCCTCTCATAACGGCGCTGCACCGTGGGGTCATGGTGACCAAACGCATTGCTGCCGGTGTCGGAATGCTCATGACGATGGCCTTGGCCGGGGGCGCGGCCGGGACGGCCGCCGCGGCTTCTGCTCCTGCGTCCGGCAAGGCTTCCGCCTCAGCGTCCGGCAACAAGACGGCGAAGAACTACTTGTACTCCTCCATCGGGGACTTCGACGAAAAGGTGAAACCTCTGGTCGATCGCCCCGACGTCGCCGGCGTGCAGCTGGTGGTGCCGTGGAAGGCACTCGAAAGGAAGAAGAACCAGTACGACTTCTCGGCCATCGACCAGGCGCTGAAGTATCTTCAGGCCCGGCACAAGAAGCTGTTCATCCAGGTCCAGGACCGCTTCTTCGAGCCGCCGACCAGGCTTCCGGACTACCTGCTGAAGGATCCGGAGTACAAGGGCGGCGCGGCCCCGACGAAGAACGAAAGCGGCCTCGGTCCCGGTAAGCCCGGAACGGTCGCGGCGCAGTGGAATCCGCAGGTGCGGGCCCGTTTTCAGCATCTGCTGAAGGCGATGTCCCAGCGGTTCGACGGTCGCCTCGCCGGGGTGAATCTTCCGGAAACCGCTACCGAAGTGGACACCAAGAAGGACCGTACCGGATACAGCAACGATGCCTACTTCAAGGCGGAGCTGGACAACATGGCCTACGGCAAGAAGGTCTTCACCAAGACGCCGTTCATTCAGTACGTCAACTTCTGGCCGGGCGAATGGAACAACAGCCGCAACTACATGAAGCGCACCTTCGAGTTCGCCAAGGCGCACGGAATCGGCCTGGGGGGACCTGACGTCCTGCCGAACCGCCCGGCGCAGATGCAGAACTCGTACCCCTTCTTCAAGAAGTACCGCGGCCAGCTCCCCATCGTGGCCATGGCCGTCCAGGAACCCGATTTCCAGTACAAGAACCCCAAGACGAAGAAGCCGTACACCCGGCAGGAGTTCACCGAATTCGGCTCGAAGACCCTGGGAGCCGACGGCCTCTTCTGGGCCACCAGCGCGCCCTGGCTCCAGAAGCCGGCGGCACGATAGAGCCACGCATCCTGCGTGGGTGGGGAAGGCGCCAGATCACCTCAGGCCATGGGTGACCTGGCGCCCCCTCGGTCAGGCCGCCGCCCTCGGTCAGGCCGCAGCCCTCTCGGGTCAGGGCGCCGGCGTCCCCCCGGCCAACTCCCCCGGGAGCGGCGCCCCGTGCACCACCGTCAGGCCGGACACCGGCCGGGTCAGGCAGACGTACAGCCGGCGCAGGCCGGTCCGTTCGTCCGGTTCGCCGTCGACGATCGCGGCCGGCTCGTCCAGCACCACGTAGTCGTACTCCAGGCCCTTGGCGAGGGTGGCCGGTACCAGGGTCAGCCGGGCGGCGGCCGAGGTCTCCTCGCCCGGTGCCAGGCAGGTGACGCCGGCCTCCTCCAGGGCCGTGCGCAGCGCCGGAATACGGGCCTCGGCGGCGATCAGGCCGATCGAGCCCTCCTTCCGCAATGCGTCGTCGCAGGCCGCGAGGGTGGCGGAGTCCAGGTCCGCCGGATCGACGGTGCGGATCTCGAAGTCGCCCGCCGACTCGCGGATCGAGGTGGCCTCCGTCAGGTCGGGGGCGATGGCGGGCAGCAGCCGCGACGCGTAGGCGATCACCTCACGCGGGACGCGGAAGCCCTGGGTGAGCTCCTCGACGGCCGCACCGGGCTTGCCCAGATGGGCCAGCGCCTCCTCCCAGGTGTCGGTCGCCCAAGGAGTGGTGCCCTGGGCGATGTCCCCCAGGATCGTCGCCGAACCCGTGGTGCAGCGGCGGCCGACCGCGCGGTACTGCATGGGGGAGAGGTCCTGCGCCTCGTCCAGCACCACGTGCCCCAGCGAGTGCGTGCGCGAGACCACGTCCATGGCCTCGTCGATCAACACCGCGTCCGCGGAAGACCATTTGGCGCTCTTCACGCTGCGGGCCGGTTTGGTCCACAGGATCGTCTTCTGCTCCTCGGACGTGAGGATCCCCTCGGCCTGTGCGGCCAGGAACTCCGCGTCGCCCAGCAGCCGCAGCACCAGCTTCGCCGGGTCGACCGGCGGCCAGAGGGCCTTGACCGTGGCTTTCACCGCGGCGTTACGGGCCACCGCGTCCTGCACCCGGTCGTCCGGGGCCTCGCCGGCCTGCTCCATGCGGACGAGTACGGCGTGTGCGATCCGCTGCGGCAGCGCCTCGCGGGCCGCGCCGTAGCGGATGTCGCGGTCCTTCAACTCCCGGACGATCTCCTCGATTTCGTAGGCCGGTACTCGCCAGCGGCGGGAACCGCGCACGACCACACACGGTTCCTCGGGCAGGGTGATGTGCGAGCGGATCGCCCGGCGCAGCACCTCGGCCATCCGTGCGTCGCCCTTGACCGTCGCGGCGGCCGCCTCGTCCGTACCGCGCACCTCCACATGCCCGACCAGGTCATCGACCGTGGCCTGCTTGACCTCCAGCTCGCCCAGGGCCGGCAGCACCTGCTCGATGTAGTGCAGGAACGAGCGGTTCGGGCCGATGACGAGGGTGCCGGCGCGGGCCAGCCGCTCCCGGTGCGCGTACAGCAGGTAGGCGACCCGGTGCAGGCCGACCGCGGTCTTACCGGTGCCCGGCGCGCCCTGGACGCAGACCGAGCCGCCGATGCCGGCGCGCACGATCTCGTCCTGCTCCGGCTGGATGGTGGCGACGATGTCCCGCATGGGGCCGACGCGCGGGCGCTCGATCTCCGTCTGGAGGAGCCGGCTGGTCCGCTCCGCCTCGGCCGGGTCGGTGAGGTGCTCGTCCTCGTAGGCGGTCAACTCGCCCGCCGTGTAACCGAAACGGCGGCGCAGCCTGAGGTCCATCGGGTCCTTCTTGGAGGCCCGGTAGAACGGCTGGGAGACGGGGGCGCGCCAGTCGATGACCATGGGGTCGCCGTCGGCGTCGTGGACGTGCCGGCGGCCGATGTAGAAGTTCTCTCCCGCGGCCCCCTCCGCGAGGTCGAGGCCGGGCGCGTGGAGGTAGTCGAGGCGGCCGAAGAACAGCGGGGTGTGGGCCAGGTCGGCGAGCGACTTGATCCGGGCGTCGATCTCGCCCTGGAGCACCTCGGCGTTGACCCAGTTCGCGGTCACATCGGCGATGTTCAGCGCCTCGGCGTCCGCGCGCATGGCCCGCAGCGCGGCGCGCGAGGCGGCGAGGTGGGCCTTCTCGCGCTGGAGCGGGTCGCGCGGGAGCGGGTCGTCGGCCGCCGGGTCGGGGCGCTCGGCGCGCGGCTGTGGTGGTGCGGGACGGTGGGCGTGCGAGGGCACGGCGTTGCCTCCGGTGGCGATACGTCGGCGGGCGCGCGCCAGGGTGCACGGGCGCGGCGGGCCGGTGGCGGTGCGTAGCGCAGGTCCTGCGGTGCGCGGGTCAGCGGCGTGAAGCGAAGAGCCGACCGGTTTCCGACCGGTCGGCGGCACTCCTCGGCGGGAGGCAGGCAGACGCGCGAGTGTAGTGGGCGGCTCAGGACGGCGCCAACGGATTAATCGGGGCTCACGGCGTCGGGCCGGGGACGGACAGCGGTAGACCTCCCGTAGGGGGCCGCATGGGCCTGGAGTCTGACTTCCGGCCCCCCAGGGATGGACCTATGGACCGATGTGCTGCAATCGCGTGAATTTCATTATGGAGGCATGAGCAGCGCAGCGATTCCCCCAGCCTCTGTCCACCCCGCCTCCGTGCACCCGGTCAAGGGTGCCTCGGCCCTCGGCCCCGACCCCGGGCACGGCGCGGCGCCCGCCCCACAGCACCGCCATGTCGTGGGCAACGTCCTCCGCGCGATCAAGGTCTTCGCCACGGCAGCCTTCGGCGTCGTCGTCATGGGTGAGTACGTCGACGATTGACCCCGCGGCCGCCGCATGGAGCCGAGCGCGTCATCATTTCGCCCTCCAGCGGACACACCACGCATCATCGCGGACGGGAAACCGGCGCACCCCACTGGCACGCGAGGTGCGCGCTCAGCAGTGAGCGGCCGACCCGTGCCGACATCCGGATGACCGGAAACCGTAACGGCCGGTCGGCCTCGATCCACTAGCGTCGCCGGCGAGGGCGCGCTCAGCGCAACGGGGAGGGGTCAAGGGGTGTCTGCTGCCGACGGACCGGGGACGTGGAGACGGATCTGGGCACAGAGCATCGCCCGCCCCCGCCGCCTGCTGCTCGCAGCGGCATTGCTCATGGTGTCGCTCGCCGGATTCTGGGTGCTGTACCAGGTCCAGCAGATGCCGATGTCCGACATAGTCGTCTACCGCGCCGAGGGCGAGGCCGCCGCGGCCGGTGGTGATCTCTACGGCTTCACGGTCAGCAAGTGGGACCTTCCGGCCACGTATCCGCCGTTCGCCGCCGTGCTGTTCATACCGACCACCTGGCTCTCGCTCGGCGTCCTCAAGATCCTCGGCGTGCTGGTCAACGCGGCCCTCCTCGCACTGCTCTGCCATCTCTCCGCCAAGGCCGCGGGCCTGCGCAAGGCCGCGCACAGCGGGCCCTTCCTGCTCGTCGCCACCGCCCTCGGCCTCTGGCTGGAGCCGGTCTTCCAGACCTTCGTCTTCGGCCAGGTCAACCTCGCACTGGCCTGCCTGGTCCTGTGGGACCTCTCCCGTCCCGACGGCGCCCGCCTCAAGGGGTTCGCCACCGGCATCGCGGCCGGCATCAAGCTCACCCCCGCGCTCTTCGCCGTCTACCTCCTGGTCACCGGCCGGGTGAAGGCCGCCTGCACCACCCTCGCCGGGTTCCTGTGCACGGTGCTGCTGGGGTGGCTGGCGCTGCCCGATGCCAGCGTCGAGTACTGGACCCGGCGGGTGTTCGAGACCGGCCGGGTCGGCAAGGCCTGGATCGTCGACAACCAGTCCCTCCAGGGCCTGATCGCGCGGGTGCTGCACGACCCCGACCCCGGTCTCCTGTGGGCGGTGCCCGCACTGCTGACCGCCGCGGCCGGGCTCTACGCGGCCCGCCGGGTGTATGTGCGGCGCGGCCTGGACCACTGGGGTGTGCTGTGTACGGCCGTCACGGCGCTGCTGGTCTCGCCGATCAGCTGGTCCCACCACTGGGTCTGGTGCGTGCCGCTGCTCATCACGCTCGCCGCGCACACCCGGCGCATCCCGTGGCGCAGGGCGCTGCTGGCCGCCGCCACCCTCGTCTTCGCCGCCCGCACGATGTGGATCACTCCGCACACCGGCGATCTCGATCTCCATCTGCCCTGGTGGCAGCAGCCGTTCGCGGCCCCCTACCCGGTGCTCGGGCTGGCCCTGCTGGCGGCGGTGGTCTGGTGGACGCGCCACTCGCCGGGCGCCCCCGCCGCTCCGGCCGGCGGCCGGCTCCCCGCGCCGCGCGCCGCGCGGGAACTGTCCGGCCGCTCCTCGGCGGGGTGAACCGGCAGGCGCCCGCCCGGCGCCTGCCGCCGGGCCGCCGCCTCAGACGTCCTCGTCCGCCGCCAGCAGCTCGTCCGCGTCCACGATCCGGTACGCGTAGCCCTGCTCGGCCAGGAAGCGCTGGCGGTGCGCCGCGAAGTCCTGGTCGATGGTGTCGCGGGCGACGACCGAGTAGAACCGCGCCTCGTGCCCGTCCGCCTTGGGACGCAGCACCCGGCCCAGCCGCTGGGCCTCCTCCTGGCGGGAGCCGAAGGTGCCGGACACCTGGATCGCGACCGTCGCCTCCGGAAGGTCGATGGAGAAGTTCGCGACCTTGGAGACGACGAGCACCGAGATCTCGCCCTCCCGGAACGCGTCGAAGAGCTTCTCGCGCTGCGCGTTGGTGGTCTCGCCCTTGATCACCGGGGCGTCCAGATGCTCACCCAGCTCGTCCAGCTGGTCGATGTACTGCCCGATGACCAGGGTCTGCTCGCCCTCGTGCCGGCGGACCAGCGCCTCGGTCACGTACTGCTTGCTCGCGGTCGTCGCGCAGTAGCGGTACTTCTCCTCGGTCTCGGCCGTCGCGTACGCCAGCCGCTCCGTCCCGGTCAGATTGACCCGCACCTCGACGCAGTCGGCCGGGGCGATGTACCCCTGCGACTCGATCTCCTTCCACGGAGCGTCGAACCGCTTCGGCCCGATGAGCGAGAAGACGTCCGACTCCCGCCCGTCCTCGCGCACCAGCGTCGCGGTCAGCCCCAGCCGCCGCCTGGCCTGCAGATCCGCGGTGAACTTGAAGACCGGCGCGGGCAGCAGATGCACCTCGTCGTAGACGACCAGGCCCCAGTCCCGGGAGTCGAACAGCTCCAGGTGCGGGTAGACGCCCTTCCGCTTGGTCGTCAGCACCTGGTACGTGGCGATGGTGACCGGCCGGATCTCCTTCTTCGTCCCGCTGTACTCGCCGATCTCGTCCTCGGTCAGCGAGGTCCGCTTCACCAGCTCGTGCTTCCACTGCCGGGCCGAGACCGTGTTCGTCACCAGGATCAGGGTGGTGGCCTTCGCCTGGGCCATCGCACCGGCCCCCACCAGCGTCTTTCCCGCGCCACAGGGGAGTACGACGACACCCGAGCCGCCGTGCCAGAAACCCTCCACGGCCTGCTGCTGATAGGGCCGCAGCGCCCAGCCGTCCTCGCGCAGCTCGATCGGGTGCGCCTCACCGTCGACGTAACCGGCCAGGTCCTCGGCCGGCCAGCCCAGCTTGAGCAGCGTCTGCTTGATCTGCCCGCGCTCGGAGGGGTGGACGACGACGGTGTCCGGGTCCAGCCGCGCCCCGACCAGCGGCTGCACCTTCTTCGACCGCAGGATCTCCTCCAGCACGGGGCGGTCCGTGCAGGTCAGCACCAGCCCGTGGGCGGGGTGCTTGGTGAGTGTGAGCCGCCCGTAGCGGGACATCGTCTCCGCGATGTCGACCAGCAGCGCATGCGGCACCGGATACCGCGAGAACTGCACCAGCGCGTCGACGACCTGCTCGGCGTCGTGCCCGGCGGCCCGCGCGTTCCACAGCCCCAGCGGCGTCACCCGGTACGTATGGATGTGCTCGGGCGCCCGCTCCAGCTCGGCAAAGGGCGCGATGGCCCGCCGGCAGGCATCCGCCAGCTCGTGGTCCACCTCCAGGAGCAGCGTTTTGTCGCTCTGGACGATGAGGGGTCCGTTCACGCGCCTCGCCTTTCGCTTCCCGGGCCGTCGGGGAGCGGCCGCAGACATCGGCCACATACGGCCAAACGTCCAGTGTGCCGCATCGGCGCGCGGGGCCGGTAGCGATGGGCCGACGGCCCTGGTGCGGGCCGGGTGCGGGGTCGGCGACGCCGGTCAGGGGGAGGCCGGATCCGGGGAGCCGGCGGCCGGGCACCACCGCGCCCAGGCGCGGTCCGCGGGCCCGGGCCGCGACCTCAGACCGAGTCGTCCGCCAGCTCCGCCACGCCCGTGATCCGGTGGAGCGGATACGTCCGGACCTCGTCGGCGGTGTGGTCGTAGGCCGTCACGAAGCCGCCCTCGACCCGTACCGGGGCGATCACGCGCTGACTGGCGGCGCCGTCGGCGTTGACGTAGCCGATCCAGAGCGCGGAGTGGGTCAGCACCGCGGCCTGCATCGTGGCGAGGGTCTCGGCGGAGGTGGTGCGGGGGAGGGAGCCGGGGGCCGGAGCCGGGGCGTGCACCGGCTTGCGCTCCGCGGTGGCGGCGAGATCGCCGGCGCGGATGGCGCGGACCGCCGCCGCCAGCAGCGTGGGGTCGGGGGACGGCGGGCCGTCGGGGACCGGCGTGGGGGCGGTGCGCGGCGGGGTGCGGTAGGAGTCGGCGCGGGCGATCAGTACGTCGCCGGCGGCGGACTCGGCGGCCGGGGCGTAGCCCATCGCCCGCAGGCCGTCGAGGAGTTGGTCGGGGGAGGTCTGGGCGGCGAGCACGGTGGGGGCGAGCCGGCGCAGCCGGAGCGGGGCGGCGCGGCGGTCGGCGAGGATCTCGGAGAGCAGTGCGTCGTCGTCACAGCGGACGTAGGCGGCGGCCGCGCCGATCCGCAGATGGCCGTGTCGGCGGGCCACGTCGTCGATGAGGTAGGCGAGCGGCTGCGGGACCGGGGTGCGGGAGTGGGCGGTGAGGAACTCCTGTAGTTCGGCGGCGGAGCGGCCGGCGTCCAGGGCGCGGCGTACGGAGCCGGGTGTGAAGCGGTAGACCGTCGCGCCGCCCTTGGACTCGATGTCGGCGAGGACGCCCAGGGCCTCGGCGAGCGGGCGGTGCAGCGGGCCCGGGGCGACGGCGGTCAGATCCGCCTGGAGGAGGACGTGGTCGAGGGGTTCGGGCAGGAGCGGGGCGAGCCGGGCGGCGGCGCGGGCCGCTGCCGCGTCGGTCTCGGCGGGGGTGGGGGCGGTGGTGTCCTCCGGGAGGTCGAGCAGGCCGCGGCCGTGGGAGGAGAGCGCGCCGCGCCCGGTCACCCCGAGCAACTCGGCCTCGGTCAGGGTCCATTGGGCCAGCCGCGAGCGGAGGTCGTCGGCCGGAGCGGGGGTGCCGGCGGGGCCCGCGGCGTCGCCGGCACCGTCCGCGGACACCTGGCCCGCGACCGGCCGGCCACCGCGCAGCGGACGCTCCCACTGCAGCCGGGCGAGCACCGCCGCGCCCGGTACGGACGTACCGGGCGGCAGGCCGGCAAGGAGAGCGAGGGCGCGCCGGCGGACCTCGGGGGCCGGGGAGCGGTCGAGGTGCGGGCCGAGGGCGGCCAGGGCGCGGCCCTTGGCGTCGGCGGTGCCGACCACCCCGGGGGTGCGGGTCGCGCGCAGCCAGCCGGCCACCAGCGCCGCCCAGCGCTCGGGGTCGGGCAGCTGGAGCCACTCCTCGGCGGCCGGGGTGGCCGCGAACCGTTCGTCGGCCTCGCCGTCCGAGGCGATCAGCCCGGCCCCGTAGGAGAGTTCGAGCCAGAAGGCGGCGAGCTGCTCGGTGGTGTCCAGGGCGGCGGCGGTGCGCTTGAGGTCGCGGACGCTCATCCCGCCGGCGCGGAGCACGGCCGGGCCGCCCAGGTCCCACTCCTTGAGGAGTTCCTCGACGGTCGCGAGCGCGGTGAACGCCTGGCTCGCGGCGGCGTTGTCCACAAGCTGTGGATCGCGTTCCGTGGTGGGCGAGAGCGGGGGCGGGGCCGGCTCGGTGGTGTGATGGGCGCGCCCGCCGCGCAGTTGCAGCGCCGCTTCCCGGGGGAGGACGACATTCCGCGCGCCCGCCGGGAGCAGCAGGCCGCGGTCGAGCAGCCACTGCAGATGTGGGGCCGGGCGGTCGGTGACCCCGCCGTACGGCGGGCCCCACAGCAGCTTGTCGAGGACGGCGACGGATTCGGCGGGCGCGGTGTCCAGCAGCGCCGCCATCCGCTCGCGGTCGCGGAAGAGCGCGGTGAGCGCGGCGGCCGCGGTGACCGGGTCATGGGTGGTGGGCAGCCCGGCCGCGGCGATGATCTCCTGCAGCCGCCCCGGCGACATCCCCGCCACGGCCTCGGTGACGGTCGGGCCCAGGCCGGTCGGCGACGGGTGCGCGGCGCTGGGCGCGAGCAGTTCCCGGGCCGTACGCACCAGCCGCAGCCGGTCGTCCGGGCCCCACACCAGCGCCTGGGCCCGCAGCTCCGCCACCGCCCGGGGCAGCTCGGCGGCGACCGCCCGGTCCCCGGCCTCCCCGCCCATCAGCGCGCCCAGCGTGTCGTACGGGCACGGGTCGGGCGCCACCGCCAGCGCCTCCGCGGTCTGCAGCACGAACCGGTCGAGCCGCTCGACCGCCCGCACGACCGACGCCCGCGTCCCGGCCCGGGTGGCGAGCTGGGTGACATCGCCCGGCACCGGACTGAGCAGATCGGGCCGGGCCCGCAGCAGCCCGATGAGCCCGCCGTCCGGGCGGGTCCTGAGCTCCTCGGCGAGGGTGCGGGGTGTACCGGTCATTCGTCCTACGTTAGCGGGGCGGGGGAGGACAGGGGACCGGGTGGCGGCGAGGTTTCGTGGCACGCCGCCCCGGCGCCGCCCCCGCGTCACCCGCCCCGGAGCCGCGCCCTCCGGTCCGCCCGCCGGCCGACGGGGTACCGTCGGGGGAGCAACCAGCGGACGCCGCAGGGGATTTCGTGGGGATCGAGAGTGATCAGCTCGTCTTTGACTATTTGAGCCGGGTCGGCGACCTGGCTCAGCAGCGGGGCCTGGACTCCGGCACGCGGATGCGGCTGGTGAGCGGGCTGCGGGCCGAGCTCGACGGCCAGCGGGCCGACTCGGTCTCCGGTGTGAAGCGGACCCTGGCGCGGCTGGGCACCCCGGAAGCGGTGGTCGAGGCCGCGGGGGGCGGCGGCGACCGGACGCCCGGGGTTCCGGGGGCGCGCACCACCCCGGGTGACGACCGGCCCGCCGTGCCGCTCGGCCCGCTGTCCGGCCGGCCGTCGCAGCCGGAGCCGTCCCGCCCCACCGCCCGCGAGCGGCTCACCGGTCTGGCCCGGCGCAGCGGGCTGACCGGCAAAGCCCCCCTGAACGGCAAGGCGTCCGCCGGCGGCGCGGTGCCCGGCCCGCGGGACCGGGCGCCGGACTCCGCACCGGCCGCCGGCCTGCCGCCGCATCTGGCCGGCGCGGACGAGCTGGGGGACGGCGCGGCGCCCGACTGGTGGCGGGTGGAGCCGGGGCCGTTCGGTCCCGGAGACACCGTGCCGGGGTTCGTCGGCGGGATCGAGATCCCCGAGATGTGGCACCGGCCGGCGAGCGAACGCCCGCCGTCGCTGCGGAAGGACGGCGCGCCGGCCGCCGACGGGGACGAGGAGCCGGACGCGGACGGCAGCGGCGCCGCACCGCGGGGCCGCCCGCTGCCCCGGCTGCTCCGGCGGGCGCTCGGCCGGCCCCCCGCGCCGGTCGTCGCACCGGCCGGGGCCGGCGAACCGGACGAGGTCGTGGTCGCCCCGGCCCGCCCGCCGCTCAGCCCGGCCCTGACGCTGGCCGCGCTGCTGCTGGTGGCCGGGGCGGCGCTGGGGTCGTGGCTCGCGCTGGCGGGCGGCTGGGGGCTGGCCTACGCCTCGCGTCGGCTGAGCCGTCCCGAGGCCAAGTTCGCGGCGCTCGGGGTGCCGGGGGCCGTGGTGGGCGGTCTGGTGGTGTGGCTGTGGGGCCGGTTCGAGGGGCGCTGGGGCGCGCCGATCGCCCACGGCCGGCTGGGACAGGAGATGCTCGACGGGCTGCCGGGGATGGTCCGGGTGGCGGCCGTCGCTTCGGCGCTGTTCCTGGTGTGGCGGATGCGGCGCACACCGCGCTGAGCGCCGCCGCCCGCCGCGCGGACGCCCCGCCGGCCGGGCCCCGGCCACGTACGGCCCGCCCGGCACTGCTGCCCTCCGGTATCGGCCACCCCGGCCCCGCCTTCCCTCCCCGCAGGCACAATGGCAGGCATGGCTGCGCACCCCCTGACGGTCGGATTCGACCTCGACATGACGCTGATCGACTCCCGACCCGGCATCAAGGCCGCCTATCAGGAGCTGTCCGCCAGGACCGGCACCTTCGTCGACGCCGAGGCCGCGGTGACCCGGCTGGGCCCGCCGTTGGAGCAGGAGATCCGCCGGTGGTTCCCCGAGGAGCGGGTGACGGAGATCAGCGCGCTCTACCGCACGCTGTACCCGGCCCACGCGATCACGGCCACCAAGGCCATGCCCGGCGCCCGGGAGGCCATCGCCGCCGTGCATGCGGCAGGGGGCCGGGCGATCGTGGTGACCGCCAAATACGAGCCGAACGCCAAGCTGCACCTGACGCACCTGGGCCTCGCGGCGGACGCCGTCATCGGCTCCCTGTGGGCGGAGGCCAAGGCCGAGGCGCTGCGCGCACACGAGGCGCAGGTCTACGTCGGCGACCACACCGGAGACGTCCGGGGCGCGCACACCGCGGGTGCGCTGTCCGTGGCCGTCGCCACCGGCCCGTGCGAGGCGCACGAGCTGCGTGCGGCCGGCGCCGAGGTGCTGCTCGCCGATCTGACGGACTTCCCGTCGTGGCTGGAGCGCTACGTGGCGGAAGGGGCCGAGGGGTCGGACGGGGCGGATGCCTCGGAGGCGGCTTCCGCCTGACGGCGCTGCGCGGCAGCGGAGCGGATCACTCCGGCCGCGGCGACCAGAAATCCGGCGCCCATCAGCATGCACAGCCAGTAGAAAGCGGACGGCAGCGGTTCGGTTCCGAGGAACAGCGGCGTCACCGTGGCGAGAGTGGCCACTGCGCCAACTAGGAACACGATCGCGCCGATTCGGACCAGTAGATCCCCGGCCTGGGGAGTTTCGTCAGACACCTGACCAGGGTAAGTCCGGGCCAGAAGCACCGCGGATCCACCCGGCTGCGTCTTGTCACCGGCCTTGGGACCATTAGCCTTGGTGCTGGCGGGTCCTGCGGCCCGCTGCATTGCTATCCGGACCGATTTCTGCCGCAGAATTTCTCAGTATCCCAGCCCATTTTTCCCACGAGTACGAGGACGAGGACAGACGTGCCTACCGGCAAGGTCAAGTGGTTCAACAGTGAGAAGGGCTTCGGCTTTCTCTCCCGCGATGACGGCGGTGACGTCTTCGTACACTCGTCGGTGCTGCCCGATGGCGTGGCCGCACTCAAGCCTGGCCAGCGCGTCGAATTCGGCGTCGTCGCCGGCCAGCGCGGCGACCAGGCGCTGACCGTGACCCTCCTCGACCCCGCACCCTCGGTGGCCGCGGCCCAGCGCCGCAAGCCCGATGAACTCGCCTCGATCGTCCAGGACCTCACCACCCTCCTGGAGAACGTCACCCAGCAGCTGGAACGCGGGCGTTACCCCGACAAGGTGCACGGCGCGAAGATCGCCGGCATGCTGCGCGCCGTCGCCGACCAGCTGGACGTCTGAGGCGAGCGGCCCCGTTGTTACGCGCCGGCCCGCCCGGCACCACTCACACGAAGCTCAGCGCATCGCGGCCGAGGGGCGGCACCAGCCCCTCGGCCGCGGCGCGGGTGAGCAGCCCGCGCACCGCGGCGTAGCCGTCCTCGCCGAGGGCGGCGGTGAACTCGTTGACGTACAGCCCGATGTGCTGGTCGGCGACCTTGGGGTCCATCTCCTGGGCGTGCTCCAGGACGTACGGCCGGGACGCCTCGGGATCGTCCCAGGCCATCAGGACCGAGCTGCGGATCGCCGCCGCGAGCGCGCGCAGCACCGGCGCGCCCAGCGACCGCTTGGCGATGATCGCGCCGAGCGGGATCGGCAGGCCGGTGGTGAGCTCCCAGTGCTCGCCCATGTCGGCCAGGCAGACCAGACCGTAGTTCTGGTACGTGAAGCGCGCCTCGTGAATGACCAGGCCCGCGTCGACCTTGCCGTCGCGCACCGCCGGCATGATCTCGTGGAACGGCAGCACCACGATCTCCCCGACGCCGCCCGGCACCTCGGCCGCGGCCCACAGCCGGAACAGCAGATAGGCGGTGGAGCGCTCACTGGGCACCGCGACCGTCTTGCCGGCCAGATCCGCGGCCGCGCCCTGCCGCCTGGTCAGCACCAGCGGGCCGCAGCCGCGCCCCAGCGCCCCGCCGCAGGGCAGCAGCGCATACTCCTGGAGCACCCACGGCAGCACCGCGTACGACACCTTCAGCACATCGAACTCACCGCGCTCGGCCATGCCGTTGGTGATGTCGATGTCGGCGAAGGTGACCGCCAGCTCCGGCGCGTCCGGGACGCGGCCGTGCGCCAGCGCGTCGAAGACGAAGGTGTCGTTCGGGCACGGCGAGTACGCGATGTTCAGCGGCCGGGTCACGGGGTCCTCCTCAGGGACGGTGCGACTCACCGGCCGCGCGGGTGGCGGCCGTCAGGGCTCCGGGAAGCGTACGGAAGGCGTCGGTCAGGGCGGCCAGGGCGGCGCCGATGCGCCAGGCGCCGCGGTCCCGGGGGCCGACGGCGTTGGAGATCGTACGGAGCTCCAGCACCGGCACCCCGTGCGCGGCGGCCGCCTCGGCGACCCCGAACCCCTCCATCGCCTCGGCCAGCACACCCGGGTGACGCGCCGCCAGCTCGGCGGTACGGGCCGCGCTGCCGGTGACCGTCGAGACGGTGACGACGGGGCCGGTGGCCGCACCGGCGGCCGCGGCGACGGCCTTGACCAGCGCCTCCTCGG
Source organism: Streptomyces sioyaensis (assembly GCF_004122735.1). Lineage (GTDB taxonomy): Bacteria > Actinomycetota > Actinomycetes > Streptomycetales > Streptomycetaceae > Streptomyces > Streptomyces sioyaensis. The sequence goes on from NZ_SDIF01000127.1 coordinate 15,092, forward strand.
GGCGGTGCAGCACCCTGCCGAAGCCGAGTTCGGTGACCGGCGCGAAGCCGTCGGGGGTCTCGGCACCCAGGTCGGCCGCGACGATCGCGTCCGCGACCACCACCGACCCCACGGGCGCCCCGGAGGGGGCTGCCCCCGGCTGACCATGGTCGGGACCGGGCGGGAAGCCGCCGCCGATCCCGGCCGAGACGACCAGGTCGTACGGCGCTCCGCCGAGCGCGGCGGCGGTCAGCGCGGTGGCCGTGCCGGCGGCAGCGGCGGCCGGGCCGACACCGGCGGCCAGCACATCGAGCGCCACCGGCGGGCCGGGCACCCGCCGCAGCGGGTATCCGCCCGGCAGCGTCGTCTCGTCGCAGGACGGAGCCGCGGCACACACCGCGTCGCGTTCGGCGGCCACCGCCGTGACGACCAGGACCCGCATCAGACGGCCCTCCGGCTCAGTTCTCCTGCTTCAGCGTGAAGTGCCACATGGCCTTGGGGCCTTCGCCCGAGTTCAGCTCCGCGACCTGGAGCGTCACGTCCTTGCTGTACGTGGTCTGCCCGGTCTGCGGGTTCTGCTGCATGAAGAGCGTGTCCGCGTCGAAGCTGCGGTACGTCTGCTTGCTGGGCTCGCGCATGACGGGGCCGGCGCCGATGACGATCCAGCCGGACTTGGCGATCTGCGGGTCGACGCCGACGCGCACCTTCTCACCGGGGTGCACGGTGATCGTCTTCTCGCCCTTCTTGGTCAGGCAGGCGGAGATGGCCTTCTTGGAGAGGACCTTGCCGTCTCCGTTGCAGCCGGGGGTGGCTTCGGCCTGCACCGTCGTCGACCCGACGGTCACGGTCGAGAGCGCGGTCGGCTTCTCGCAGGCGGAGAGGGTGATGAGACCCAGGGACACGGCACCGATGGCGGCAGCGGCACGGCGGCCCTTGCCCCAGGAGATCAACGCAGCGGTCATACGGGCAGGCTATCGGGCGCCCCGGCACACGCCACGCCCGGGTACGGCGTGCCGCGTGCCCGCGGGAAGTCAGGCCACCCGAGGGGTCGGCGTACCGCCGCGCCGGGCCGCGCTCAGCAGTCCCCGTACGGCCAGCGCCACCCCCAGCAGCACCAGCCCCGAGGCCACCGCCATCCCCAGCGTGCCGAACAGCGGCAGCGAGATCCCGATCGCCCCGCCCACCACCCACGACATCTGCAGCGCCGTCTCGGACCGGGCGAACGCCGAGGTCCGCACCTCCTCCGGCACATCGCGCTGGATCATCGCGTCCAGCGACAGCTTCGCCAGCGCCTGGCACAGCCCCGCGACGGCCGCCGCGGCGGTGACCACGACCACCGCCACCACCTGGTAGAACACCGCCGCCAGCACCGTCGCGCAGAGCGCCAGCCCCAGCACCCCCGCGATGATCGCCTCCGGCCCGCGGGCCTTCAGCCAGGCACCGACCGCCGTCCCCAGCGCATTGCCGGCACCGGCCGCCACCGCCACCAGCCCGAGCGAGGCCGCCGCCCCCAGCCCGCCCAGCGGATGCTCCCGCAACAGGAAGGCCAGGAAGAACGTCAGGAAACCGGAGAGCGCCCGCAGACAGGCATTGGCCTGCAGCCCGTGCAGTACCGACGGCCCGACGGTGCGCAGTCCGGGCTTGCGCGCACCGCCCGCGGCGGCCCGCGCCGACGCCTCCCGGGACGTCAGCCGGGCCCGGCCCTCGCCCTTCGCCGAGTCGACCTTGTGCGGCAGCGAGAACGACAGGAACGTACCGGTGGCAAACACGACGAACGCCCCGTACAGCGGCCAGGCCGGCCCGAGCAGGTGCAGCCCGGCACCGATCGGCGCCGCCACCCCGGTCGCCAGCAACCCCGCCAGCGTCACCCGCGAATTGGCCTTGACCAGCGAAATCCGCGGCGGCAGCAGCCGCGGCACCACCGCACTGCGAATCACGCCGTAGGCCTTCGACGACACCAGCACCCCCAGCGCCGCCGGATACAGCTCCAGACCGCCGGTCGCCACCGCGCCCGACATCGTCAGCGCCAGCAGCGCCCGCGCCAGCATCGAGCCCGCCATCGCCGCCCGCCGGCCGTGCGGCACCCGGTCCAGCAGCGGCCCGATCACCGGCGCGAGCAGCGCGAACGGGGCCAGGGTCACCGCCAGATACAGCGCCACCCGGCCCCGCGCCTCGTTCGTCGGCACCGAGAAGAACACCGTCGAGGCCAGCGCGACCGTGATCATCATGTCGCCGGCGGAGTTCACCGCATGCAGTTCGATCAGCTTGCCCAGACCCGATTCGCCCGCGCCGTGCGCATGCGTGGCGCGCCGCAGCCCGCGTGCCGCGCCCGTGAACGGACGGTGCAGCGCCCGGCCCAGGGCCCGGCCGGCGCGGCGTGCCCGGCCGCCCCCGTATCCGCTCCGCGTCGAGGCGCGTGACCCCCCGGACGACGTCCGTGCTGACTTCCGTGAGGCCCTCGACGCCTTCGACACCCTTGCGGCAGTCACCCGGCCATAGTGCCCCAACTCGCCCACGAGGGGGCACTTTCTCGGTGCTGCCGCGCGGGGCGCACCGGCCCGCGGACGTCGCTGCGGACATTCGCCACTCCCGCCGAGGGGTCGTACACCGCTGAAGGGGTAGCGTGTGTAGCGCGCCACCGGCGGTCGTTTTTGGCCGCGTGCCTCCTCGCGATCCCGCAGAATGGGATGTGAGAGGTGCGCTCGACCGAAACGACCGGGCGCGGACGTCGACGCGGTCCCCAGGTCCGCTCCGCCCGCCCCGGCACCGCCGGTCGTCCGGACAGGACAAGGACAGCTCCGGCTGGCGCGCTCGTGAGACTGGCGTAGAAGAGAGAATCGATTCTTGTGAGTGCTGCGATGCGAAGCCGTACCCCTGACCGCCTGTGCGCCGAGGCGGTCGACCTTGCCCGGGCGGCGGCGGAGGAAGCCGCGCTGCCCGGAATGGTCGGCGACCACATCGATGCCGTCGCCGACGGAGACCGCGTCGTCACCCACCTCTTCGCCTGCAACGAGCCGGGCTACCGCGGCTGGCGCTGGGCCGTGACGGTCGCCCGGGCCTCCCGCGCCAAGATCGTCACGCTCGACGAGACGGTCCTGCTGCCCGGCCCCGACGCGCTGCTCGCGCCGGAGTGGGTGCCGTGGAGCGAGCGGCTGCGCCCCGGCGACATGGGCCCCGGCGACCTGCTGCCCACCGAGGCCGACGACCTGCGGCTGGAGGCCGGCTTCTCCGGTGACGACGCCCCGCCGCCGAACTCCGCCGTCGCGGAGGGCATGGCCGCCGAGGTCGCGGACACCGAGGACGCCACCGTCATGCCCGACTCGCCCGCGATCCAGCCCGCCCCCGACCGCGGCGGCATCGCGGCCGTCGCCGAGGAACTGGGCATGCGCCGCGCCCGGGTCCTGTCCCGCTACGGCCTGCACACCGCCGCCGACCGCTGGGAAGAGGCCTACGGCGCCAAGACCCCCATGGCCCAGGCGGCCCCCGCCACCTGCATGACCTGCGGTTTCCTCACCCCGCTCACCGGCTCCCTGCGCCAGGCCTTCGGCGTCTGCGCCAATGAGTTCGCCCCCGCCGACGGCCGGGTCGTCTCCCTCGCGTACGGCTGCGGGGCGCACTCCGAGGCCGCCGTCATGCCGAAGCCGCCGCGGCCGGCCGCGCCGGTGGTCGACGAGACGGTGGTCGAGCCGCTGGCGTTGCGTCCCGAGCGGGACGGGGGCTCGGTGGAGGAGGCCGGGCCTGGGGAGGAGCTGGGCCACAGCTGACGCCTGGCGGCCCGGCGTACGTTGTCGGGTGCTCCGACGTGCCTCGTCTGTTGGTTCTTTTCGCCTTCGGCGGTTGTGGGGTGGTTGGGCGGGGGCCGCTGGCTGTGTGTGGTGGGTGCCGGTGGTGGGCCTCCGGGGGTGGGTGTTCGGACTGCTTCGCTTTACGTCCGAACACCCACC
>NZ_SDIF01000128.1 GCF_004122735.1 Streptomyces sioyaensis
CGGCGCGGAGGAGTTCACCCGGGTGCCCGAGGAGGGCCCGGCCTTTTTCGTCGGACTGCGGATCAGGGGCTCGGAGCTGGGCCTTGTCGCGGACCCGAACGTGGCGACCGGCACCCCGACCCGCATCCTGCTCAGCATCGCCGTCGCGGACGTCGACGCTCTCCTGGACCGGGTCGAGCCCCTCGGCGGAACGGTGCGCGGCCCGGCCAATGACATGCCCTGGGGGCAGCGGGTCGCCCACATCCAGGACCCGGACGGCAACGCGGTCAACCTCACCCAGCAGATCTGACCGGGGCGGCGGCCCGCCCGCCTTCGGTCCGTCGGCCGTGCCGGGCCCGGCCGGTCACTCCTGGTTCTGTTCCAGGGCGTGGAGGTAGGCGTCCATGAAGTGGTCCCGGACGCCGTCGGAGGCGGGCGCGAGGGCATCGGCGGTGAGGCCTCTGGCATGGTCGAGCACGCCGCTGAGCAGCGGCATGGTGTGGTGGATGGCGCCCTTGGAGTCGATGTAGCGCAGCGCGGAGACGTGATGGAAGGTGGGCTCCGGGGGCAGCTGCGGCACGATGTCGTTGTTGTTGACGAAGCGGTACATCCGGTCCGAGAAGGCCGTGTTGAACTCCTTGGACAGCTGCCTGTCGCAGGTGCGCGGCTGGCCGAAGGTGTAGACGCCGTTGGCCGTCACATGCGGTTCCTCGAAATGCAGCCGGGCCCCCGCCAGCATCGCCAGCGCCCCGCCCAGGCTGTGGCCGGTGAACCACACCGTCTGGCCGTTGTCGCGGAACTCGTCGACGGCGGCGCGGACCTGCGGCCAGACGGACCGCAGGGCCTCGGCGAAGCCGTAGTGGACGTACCCCCGGCCGCCGGGGCCGGGCCATGGTGGAGTGGTGGCGTCCGAGAGCCAGTCGCGCAACTGGGCCGGCTCCGTCCCGCGGAAGCTGGTGATGATCATGCTGTGGCCGCCGAGGGTGTACGCCTGGGTGTCCTCCAGCGGGAACGGTGGGCGGAACGTGGTGTGGTGATGGCGCACCCGGTCGAAGCCCCAGGCCCGGGCGGCGGCATCGATGGCTGCCTGGTCCTGGTAGGCGAGCGCGGCGGCGCGCGCCATGGCGAGCGCATGGCGGACGGTGTAGCCGGTGGCTTTCTGGTCGATCGTGGTGCTGGTCAACGAAGGCTCCTGGTGGTCGACGGTGGATGCGGCGGTTGCCGGGCGAGGCGCGCCCTCCGCCGCTGATTACAGAGAGCTTGCACTGGCTACTCAGCGTAACTCCGGTGCGGAGTGCTGTGCGGTGCCGCCCGTTCAAACCACTCGTTCGAGCCTCCGGTCGCACACACCGGGCCGCCGGGCGAGCCTGGAAGCGTTCGGCTCCGGAGGACGGTCCACGAAGGAAGGCCCCACAGTGAACGGCGCACAGCAGGCGGCACACGCGGAACATGTACCGGACGAGGTGATGGTGGAACTGGAGAGCTGTGCGACCCAGGACGCACATGCCGTCTTCAGCGCGCTGCGCACCACCTTCAGCTCCGACCGGGAGGCGGACGACGTACCCGAGGAGATGGCCGGCCCGGGTGCGACCGTGTGGACCTCGACCTTCGACGTGAGCGACCGCAAGGCCGCGGCCGAGCCCCGCCGGCTGTCCGCACCCGTCGTGGTCAGCCTCCAGGGCGGCTACTGGGCAGTCGACGAGCTGTGCAGGGGCCTGGAGTCGGCGTTCGCGGTGCATGTCCTCGGCACCGCGGCCGGCGACCAGGAAAAGGAGGTCGAGCTGCGGCTGGAGACCCGCTAGGGAGCCGCGGAAGGGGGGCGGACCGGGGGGACCACGGGGATCACGACCACGGCGCAGAACGACGGCCCGGGCCGCAGCACCTGCCCCCGGGCCCGGCGCGGAAAGGCAGGAGCGAGTGGAGCCCACCTCACCTCCGGCGGACGGCGGCGGTGCCGCACCGGCCGCCGAGTCGCGTTCCGAGCTGGTCCTGCACGTCAACGACGTGGCGTACACCGTGACCGTGGACCACCGGACCACGGTCCTGGACCTGCTCCGCGAACACTTCGGTCTCACCGGCGCCAAGAAGGGCTGCGACCACGGACAGTGCGGCGCCTGCACGGTGCTCGTCGACGGGCGGCGCGCCAACAGCTGTCTGCTGCTGGCCGTGGCCCAGGACGGGCGGCGGCTCACCACCGTCGAGGGCCTGGCCGAGGGGGAGCGGCTGCACCCCCTCCAGGAAGCCTTCCTGGATCGCGACGCGTTCCAGTGCGGCTACTGCACCCCGGGCCAGCTCTGTTCGGCCGCCGGTGTGCTCGCCGAGGCCGCGGACGGCTTCCCGTCCCACGTCACCCCGGCCACCGCGGACCCCACTGCACCGGTCGCGCTCACCGCCGACGAGATCCGCGAGCGGATGAGCGGCAATCTGTGCCGCTGCGGCGCCTATCCGCGGATCGTCGAAGCGGTCGCGGACGCCGGCGCCCGGCCCGGCGGAACGGCGCGGTCCGCGGGCCAGGAGGTGGCGCGGTGAAACCGTTCGGATATCTGCGGGCGACCAGCGTCGAGGAGGCCGTACGGGCCGCCGCCGGCCGGCCCGGCGCCCGCTTCCTCGGCGGCGGCACCAACCTCGTCGATCTGATGAAACTGGGCGTGGAGGCACCGCCGCTGCTCATCGACGTCACCCGGCTGCCGCTGGCGGACATCGAGGAACTGCCGGACGGCGGGCTGCGGATCGGTGCGATGGTCCGCAACAGCGACCTCGCGGCGGCCGTCGCCGTACGCGAGCGCTACCCCGTCCTGTCGCAGGCGCTGCTGGCCGGCGCCTCGGGGCAGCTGCGGAACACCGCGACCACCGGCGGCAATCTGCTCCAGCGCACCCGCTGCCTGTATTTCCAGGACACCACCAAGCCCTGCAACAAGCGCTCCCCGGGCACCGGCTGCCCGGCCCGCGACGGTGTGCACCGCGACCTCGCCGTCCTGGGCCACTCCGCGCACTGCGTCGCCACCCAGCCCTCGGACCTGGCGGTGGCCCTGGCCGCCCTGGACGCCGAGGTGCAGCTGCACGGCCCCGACGGGGAGCGCACGGTGGCGGTGACCGACTTCCACCGGTTGCCCGGCGACCGGCCCGAGCAGGACACCGTGATCCGGCCCGGCGAACTGCTCACCGCCGTCCGGCTCCCGCCGGCCGCCCCCGGCGCGCGCTCCCGCTACCGCAAGGCCCGCGACCGCGCCTCCTTCGCGTTCGCCCTGGCCTCCGTGGCCGCCGTACTGGAGGTGCGGGACGGCGTCGTGGGGCGGGCGGCGCTGGCGTTCGGCGGGCTCGCGCACCGGCCGTGGCGGGCCCGCGCGGCCGAAGAGGTGCTGCACGGCGCACCCGCCACCGAGGACACCTTCGCCCGCGCCGCGGACGCCGAACTCGCCGCCGCCCGCCCGCTGCGCGACAACGCCTTCAAGGTCGAGCTCGCCCGCAACCTGGCCGTCAGCGTGCTGACCGGCCTGGCGAGCCCGGCCGCCGACCGCTGACCGACGCCCCCGACCGCCGACCGCCGACACCACGACGACCGGAGCGCCCCCGCCGTAGCCGATCCCCATCCCCCCGTCCCCGACCCAAGGACGCGAGCCATGAGCCCCGACCCGTTCCCGCTCGGACCACCCCCCTATCCCCTGGGCGCCCCGCTCGCCCGGCGGGAGGGCCGGGAGAAGGTCACCGGCACCGCCCGTTACGCGGCCGAACACACCCCGCCGGGCTGCGCCTACGCCTGGCCGGTGGCCGCGACCGTCGCCCGGGGCCGGATCACCGCCGTGGACGCCGCGGGGGCGCTCGCGCTGCCGGGGGTGTGCGCGGTGCTGACCCACGAGAACGCACCCCGCCTCGCGGTCGCCGACGACCCGACGCTGTCGCTGCTCCAGGACGACCGGGTGCCGCACCGCGGCTGGTACGTCGCGCTCGCCGTCGCCGACAGCCTCGAAACCGCCCGCGCCGCCGCCGAGGCCGTCCGCGTCAGCTATGCGACCGAGGAGCACGACGTGCTGCTGACGGCCGGCCATCCGGGGCTGTACGAGGCCGAGATCGCCAACGGCGGCTATCCCGGGACCCGGGAACGCGGCGACTTCGAGGGGGAGTTCGCCGCCGCACCGGTCACCGTCGACGCCACCTACATCGTGCCCCCGCTGCACAACCACCCCATGGAACCGCACGCCTCCACCGCCCACTGGAGCGACGGCCGGCTGACCGTCCACGACTCCAGCCAGGGCGCCACCAAGGTCTGCGAGGACCTCGCCGCGCTGTTCTCGCTGGACACGAGCCGGGTCACGGTCGTCTCGGAGCACGTCGGCGGCGGCTTCGGCTCCAAGGGGACGCCCCGCCCCCAGGTCGTCCTGGCCGCGATGGCCGCCCGGCACACCGGGCGTCCGGTCAAACTCTCCCTGCCGCGGCGTGAGATGGCCGCGGTCGTCGGCCATCGCGCGCCCACCGTCCAGCGGGTGCGCCTGGGGGCCGGCGACGACGGGGTGCTCACCGCCCTCGCGCACGAGATCGCCACCCACACCTCCACCGTCAAGGAGTTCGTCGAGCAGGCCGCGGTCCCGGCACGCATGATGTACACCTCGCCGAACAGCCGGACCGTGCACCGCGTCGTCCCGCTCGACGTCCCCACCCCCTCCTGGATGCGCGCACCGGGCGAGGCCCCCGGGATGTACGCCCTGGAGTCGGCCGTCGACGAACTCGCCGTGCTGCTCGACGTCGACCCCGTCGAACTGCGGCTGCGCAACGAGCCGGACACCGAGCCGGACAGCGACCGCGCCTTCAGCAGCCGGCATCTCATCGGCTGCCTCCGGGAGGGCGCCAAGCGCTTCGGCTGGCTGCCCAGGGATCCCCGGCCGGGCGTACGGCGCGAGGGCGACCTGCTGCTCGGCACCGGCGTCGCGGCCGCCACGTACCCGGTCTACGTCGCCCCGTCCAGCGCCGAGGCGCAGGCCGCCGCCGACGGCAGCTACCGGGTCCGGGTGAACGCCACGGACATCGGCACCGGCGCCCGTACCGTCCTCGCGCAGATTGCCGCCGCCGCGCTGACCGTGCCCGAGGAGCGGGTCCACATCGAGATCGGCAACAGCGATCTGCCGCCCGCGATGCTGGCCGGCGGCTCCATGGGCACCGCCTCGTGGGGCTGGGCCGTCCACAAGGCCTGTATGGCGCTGCGGGCACAACTGCGCCACCACGACGGGCCCTTGCCGGCCGGTGGGCTGACCGCCGTCGCCGACACCCGTCAGGAGGCGGCCGAACGGTCCCCCTACGCCCGGCACGCCTTCGGGGCCACGTTCGCCGAGGTCCAGGCCGACACCGTCTCGGGCGAGGTCCGGCTGCGCCGGCTGCTGGGCGTCTACGCGGCCGGCCGGATCCTCAACTCCCGTACGGCGCGTTCCCAGTTCATCGGCGGGATGACCATGGGGCTGGGGATGGCGCTCATGGAGGGGAGCCGGCTGGACCCCGCGTTCGGGGACTTCGCCGAGTGCGATCTGGCCTCCTACCACGTGCCGGTCTGCGCCGACGTCCCGCAGATCGAGGCGCACTGGCTCGACGAGGAGGACCCGCACCTCAACCCCATGGGCAGCAAGGGCATCGGGGAGATCGGCATCGTCGGCACCGCGGCGGCGGTCGCCAACGCCTTCCGGCACGCCACCGGCATCCGGCTGCGCGACCTGCCGCTCAGCGCGGACAAGGTCCTGCCGCGGCTGCGGGCCCGCCAGGAGGGGACCGGGTGAGGAGCCGGCCGGGAAGGGCCCGCGAGCTCCAAGATCTGTTGCGGAACCCGCCCCGCCGGGTCACCATGACAAATGACCCATACGTGATAAATGCTCACTCTTCGTGTTCGGGGTTCGTTGGTCCAACGAGGTGAAGGGCGTGAGCCTCGCGGTGAGGAGCCACGACATGACACATCCCGGCGACCGGCACTACACGGTCGAACTGCATGCTTCGGCGGAGCGTGTGCCGCAGATCCGGCGGATTCTCGCCGCGCATCTGCGCTACTGGGATCTTGAGCTGCATATCCCGCCCGTGTGCCGGGGAGTGGCGGAACTCCTGACCAACGTCCATCGCCATATCGGGCCGGACGCCCGGTGCGTCGTCGAACTCCGGTGGACCGGCCGCCACCTCACGGCCTCCGTCGCCGACGAGGGGCCCCGGCTGCCCAAGCTGCTCAGCGCCGCCGGCGGCGGGCTCTCCACGGTGGCCGCGCTGAGTGACAGTTGGGGCACCTGCGGCACCCCCGAGGGCAAGGTCATCTGGTTCACCCGCCGGGTCGAGGCGGCCCGCAAGTCCCGGCTGACGGCCCGCACCCCGCTGCGCAGCGTGCCCGACACGAAGGGCCAGCCCACGGTGCCGCCTCCGGTCCCCGCCGAGCCGCTCGTCGAGCCCGTGCCCGAGGCGGCCGCCGGCGCCGCCCCGGAGGCGGCGTCGGTGTCGGTCGCCTGACGCACCGTCATTTCTCCGTACGGAGAGAGGCCAGGAAACCGGTGGCCCGCCCCCTCCCGCGAGTGCGTGCGGGAGGGGGCGGGCCACCGCCTTTCCGTCAGTGTGTGCGGGACGGGGCGGGCCGCCGCGTTCCGTCGGTGCCGGACCGGCCCGCCGCGCGGGTCACCGCCGCCGCGCCGTCACCAGCCAGGCCGCGCTGCCGAGGGTGACCCCGTCCGGGCCGAGGTGCGCGGTCATCGCGTCCCGAAGCGCGGCACGCGCCCGGGTCCCGGTCTCCTCGTCCACCCCGGACAGCATCTCCTGCGCCATCGGCATGGTGGTCAGCGAGGCCACCGCATCGTCCGCGTCGGTGCCCATCCACATCGGCTCGTCGAGCGCGGTGAGTGAGATCTCCTCGAAGCCGGCGCCGCCCAGCAGCGCGGTGATCCGGTCGGCGGCGGCCAGGGAGAACGGCCCGGGCTCGCCCGGCGCCCCGAGGTCGGGCAGCTGCACATACGGGGCGAGGGCGGCGAACGGCACGGTCAGATAGGCGTTCTCGCGCAGCTCCCGCCAGCACAGGAAGGCCAGCCGGCCGCCCGGACGCAGAGCGCGGGCGAGGTTGCGGAAGGCCGCCCGCGGATCGGCGAAGAACATCACGCCGCAGCGGCTGAGCACGACGTCGAACGCGCCGTCGGCGAAGCGGTGGATCTGGGCGTCGCCCTTCGCGAAGGTGACCTGTGACAGCCCGGCCGCCGCGGCCTGCTGCCGGGCCTCGGCCAGCATCGGCCGCGACAGGTCGACACCGAGCACCGACCCCTCGGGAGCGGCCCGCCCCGCCGCCAGGCTCGTGCCACCGCTGCCGCATCCGACGTCCAACACCCGGCTGTCCGCCCGGATCCCGGCCGCCGCCATCAGCCGCGGTGTGAGCCGGCGGTACCGCTCCTCCAGGTGTTCCCGCCGCCGGGCCCAGTGCTGCCCGTCCTGGCCGTTCCACGCCTGGGCCTGCGCGGTGTTGCCCGCCGCCACCTCATCGGGCGGGAGCGTCCCGTCGTCTCCCGCGGCTCCCTGACTCATCGCGCTCTCCTCGTCCGTCGTGGCCGGTTTTCCTGGCTTCTCCTGCCCGACCAGGGTGTTCGCCGTGCGTACCGCGATATGTCACACCCGTGTCACACCCCCTTCCCCGATGCTCGTTCCTCTTGGAACACTCTGCTGACGCTGTACTTCCCACTGATCCCTCCATCACCGCACAGCATCACCCCCACCATCGCGAATTCCCGCACACACGACGAGGTTCCCCATCTCATGCCTGAACTGAATCGGCGGCGTTTCCTCCAGATCGCCGGCGCGACCGCGGGCGTCTCGGCCCTGTCGAGCAGCATCGCCCGTGCCGCGGCCATCCCCGCCGCGCGACGCTCCGGTTCCCTGCACGACGTCGAGCACGTGGTCGTCCTGATGCAGGAGAACCGTTCCTTCGACCACTACTTCGGCTCGCTCAAGGGCGTGCGCGGCTTCGGTGACCCGCGGCCGCTCCTCCTCGACAACGGCAAGTCCGTCTGGCACCAGTCCGACGGCTCCAAGGACGTCCTGCCCTACCACCCGGACGCCGAGGACCTCGGCATGCAGTTCATCGAGGGCCTCAACCACGACTGGGCGGGCGGCCACAAGGCCTGGAACAACGGCAAGTACGACAGCTGGGTCCCGGCCAAGGGCACCGGCACGATGGCGTACCTGACCCGCAAGGACATCCCGTTCCACTACGCGCTCGCGGACGCCTTCACCATCTGCGACTCGTACCACTGCTCGATCATCGGGGCCACCGACCCCAACCGCTACTACATGTTCTCCGGCCACGTCGGCAACGACGGCTCGGGTGGCGGCCCGGTCCTGGGCAACGAGGAGGCGGGGTACGGCTGGACCACCTACCCGGAGCGGCTGGAGAAGGCCGGGATCTCCTGGAAGGTCTACCAGGACATCGGTGACGGCCTGGACGCCGAGGGCAAGTGGGGCTGGATCGAGGACGCCTACCGCGGCACCTACGGTGACAACTCGCTGCTCTTCTTCAACCAGTACCGCGACGCCAAGCCCGGCGACCCGCTCTACGACAAGGCCCGCACGGGCACCAACGCCAAGCAGGGCGACGGCTTCTTCGACCAGCTCAAGGCCGATGTGAAGGCCGGCAAGCTGCCCCAGGTCTCCTATATCGCCGCCCCCGAGGCCTTCTCCGAGCACCCCAACTGGCCCGCGAACTACGGTGCCTGGTACGTCTCCCAGGTGCTGGACGCGCTCACCTCCAACCCCGAGGTGTGGAGCAAGACCGCCCTGTTCATCACCTACGACGAGAACGACGGTTACTTCGACCACGTCCTCCCGCCGTTCCCGCCGGCCTCCGCCGACCAGGGTCTGTCGACCGTTGACACCAAGCTCGACTCCTTCGGCGGCAACGCGACCTACTCCGCCGGACCCTACGGCTTCGGCCAGCGCGTCCCGATGCTCGTCGTCTCGCCCTGGAGCACCGGCGGCTACGTCTGCTCCGAGGTCTTCGACCACACCTCCATCATCCGGTTCATGGAGCGCCGCTTCGGGGTGCACGAGCCGAACATCTCGCCCTGGCGGCGCGCCATCAGCGGCGATCTGACCTCCGCCTTCGACTTCGGCCTGGAGAACACCAAGCCGGCCGCGCTGCCGGCCACCGACGGCTACCGGCCGCCGGACAAGGACCGGCACGACAGCTACGTGCCGAAGCCGCCTGCCAACCCCGTCCTGCCCAAGCAGGAGCCGGGCTCCCGGCCCTCCCGCCCGCTGCCGTACGCGCCGCTCGTCGACGGGTCCGCCACCCCCTCCACGGGGCGCTACACCCTCACCTTCAAGAGCGGCGACAAGGCCGGTGCCTGCTTCACCGTCACCGCGGGCAACCGCACCGACGGCCCCTGGACGTACACCACGGAGGCCGGCAAGAAGATCTCCGACACCTGGAACACCTCGTACTCCAAGGGCGGCTACGACCTGTCGGTCTTCGGCCCGAACGGCTTCCTGCGCACCTTCAAGGGCGACGGCAAGAAGACCGGACCCGAGGTGACCGCCCGCCACGACGCGACCGCAGGCCGCCTCGTCCTCACCCTGACCAACCACGGCAGCACCGACTGCCACCTCACCGTCACCAACGCCTACGGCGGGGCGAGCGAGACCTACCCCGTCCGCGCGGGGGCCACCGTCAAGAAGCCGCTCGACCTGCGCGCCAGCAAGCGCTGGTACGACCTGTCGGTCACCTCCGACACGGACAAGACCTTCCTGCGCCGGTTCGCCGGCCATGTGGAGAACGGCGAGCCGGGCGTCAGCGACCCGGCCATCATCACCGGCTGAGCGGGCGGCGCGGGCACGTCCCGCCGCCCTCGCAACGGGGCACCCGCACACGGCGGGTGCCCCGGGCCGGGAGCCGGTACCCCTGCGGGCGCCGGCCCCGGCCCGGTCGGATCAGTCCGGTCGGATCAGCCCGGCCGGCTCAGGAGGCCGCGCCGGGCAGTCCGTCGCGGATCCCGCGGGCCGCCGCGACCAGGTTCTCCAGCGCGGCGCGCACCTCGGGCCAGCCGCGGGTCTTCAGGCCGCAGTCCGGGTTGACCCACAGCCGCTCGGCCGGAATCGCCTCAAGTCCCTTGCGTAGCAGGGCTGTTGCCTCGTGCGCGCCGGGCACGCGCGGGGAGTGGATGTCGTAGACGCCCGGCCCCACCTCGCGCGGATAGCCGGCCGTGGCGAGCTCCCCGGCGACCTGCATGTGGGAGCGGGCCGCCTCCAGGCTGATGACGTCGGCGTCGAGGTCGTCGATGGCCCGGAGGATGTCGCCGAACTCCGCGTAGCACATATGGGTGTGGATCTGGGTGTCCGGACGGACCCCGCCGGTGGTGAGGCGGAACGCCTCGGTCGCCCAGGCCAGGTACTCCGCATGGCCGGCAGCGCGCAGCGGCAGCGTCTCCCGCAACGCCGGCTCGTCGACCTGGATCACCGAACTCCCGGCCGCCTCAAGGTCGTTGACCTCGTCGCGCAGGGCGAGGGCCATCTGGCGGGCGGTGTCCGCGAGCGGCTGGTCGTCGCGGACGAAGGACCAGGCGAGCATGGTGACCGGTCCGGTGAGCATGCCCTTGACCGGGCGGTCGGTGAGTGACTGGGCGTACCGCGTCCAGCGCACCGTCATCGGCTCGGGGCGGGAGAGGTCACCGGCCAGGATCGGCGGGCGGACACAGCGGGTGCCGTAGGACTGCACCCAGCCGTGCTGGGTGGTGAGCGCGCCGGTCAGCTGCTCGGCGAAGTACTGGACCATGTCATTGCGCTCGGGCTCCCCGTGCACCAGGACGTCGAGACCGGCCTTCTCCTGGAAGGCGAGGACCTCGCGGATCTCGGCCGCGATCCGCTCGTCGTAGGCGGCGGCGTCGATCCGCCCGGCCCGCAGCGCGGCGCGGGCCCCGCGCAGCTGGTCGGTCTGCGGGAACGAGCCGATGGTCGTGGTCGGCAGCAGCGGCAGCCCGAGGTGGGCGCGCTGGGCGGCGGCCCGCTCGGCGTACGGCTGGGAGCGGCGGCCGTCGGCGCCGGTGACGGCCGCGGCCCGGGCCCGTACCGCCGGGTCGTGGGTGAGCTGCGACCGTGCGCGGGCCGCCAGGTCCGCCCGGTTGGCGGCGAGTTCGGCGGCGATCGCGCCGGTGCCCCGGCTCAGACCGCGCGCCAGCGTCACGACCTCGGCGGTCTTCTGCCGGGCGAACGCCAGCCAGCGGGCGATCTGCGGGTCGATCTCCCGCTCCACCCCGACGTCCAGCGGGACGTGCAGCAGCGAGCAGGACGACGACACATCGACCCGCTCGGCCAGACCGAGCAGCGTCCCCAGGGTGGCCAGCGACTTCTCGAAGTCGTTGAGCCACACATTGCGGCCGTTGACGACCCCGGCGACCAGCCGCTTGCCGGGCAGTCCGCCGGCCGCCGCGAGATCGGCGAGGTTGCCGGCCGCGGCGCCGGTGAAGTCCAGTGCCAGGCCCTCGACTGGCGCCTTGGCCAGCACCGGCAGCGCCTCGCCCAGCCGGTCGAAGTACGAGGCGACCAGCAGCTGCGGGCGGTCGGTGAGTGCACCGAGGCCCCGGTAGGCGCAGGCCGCGGCGTCGAGTTCGGCGGGGGAGCGGTCCTGCACCAGGGCCGGTTCGTCCAGCTGCACCCAGTGGGCGCCGGCCGCCCGCAGATCGGCGAGCACCTCGGCGTAGACGGGCAGCAGGCGGTCGAGCAGCGTCAGCGGGTCGAAGCCGGCCGCGACACCGGGCGCGGGCTTGGCCAGCAGAAGGTAGCTGACCGGACCGACCAGCACCGGGCGGGCGGTGAGGCCGAGCGCGAGCGCCTCCCGCAGTTCGGTCACCTGCTTGACGGAGTCCGCGGCGAAGACCGTGTCCGGGCCCAACTCCGGGACCAGATAGTGGTAGTTGGTGTCGAACCACTTGGTCATCTCCAGCGGCGCCACGTCCTGGGTGCCGCGGGCCATCGCGAAGTAGCCGTCCAGAGGGTCGGCGGCCACCGCGGCGCGGTGCCGGGCCGGGATCGCCCCCACCATCACGGTGGTGTCCAGGACGTGGTCGTAGTACGAGAAGTCGCCGGTCGGCACCTCGTGGACACCGGCCTCGGCGAGCTGTTGCCAGGTGTCGCGGCGCAGGGCGGCCGCGGTGTGCCCGAGGGCGTCGGCGCTGACGCGGCCCTTCCAGTAGCCCTCGACGGCCTTCTTCAGTTCCCGGTGCGGTCCCTGCCGGGGGTAGCCGTGCACGGTGGCTCGGGCGGCCGCGGCGGCGGATGTGCTGGTCACGGAACTCTCCTTCGCGAGTATGACTCCATGGACCCCGGGACGGGTCGAGTGCGCGAAGGGACGGCGAACCGGGCGGGCCGCGGCGCCAACTCGCCGTCCGTGCCCGCCTGAGGTGTCCGCCGACCTGCCCTCGAGGTCACCGAGATCGCCCCGTGCACCGGTCGCACGGGGGCACTGGCAGGTCTTCGGACTCGTGGGCACATCCGCCGAGGCGGACATCTACTGGCCGTCGCTTCCCAGACCCGGCCGGGCCCAGTGCGTATGACGGCGGTCGTTCCCACTCACCGCTGCGGGGCAGTCCCGGAATTCCACCGGGTTCCCTCTTGCGACGCGCCTGCCTGGCGGGCAGGGCGAACCAGTTGCACCCGCCACCCTAGGCGCCGCCGCCCCGATCGGACACCGGCCCCCGGACTCCCGCGCGTGACATGGGCCACCGCCACCGGGGGCGCGCCCGCCGCCGTGCCTTGCTGTGGAGTGCACTCCAGCTCCTAGCGTGGGCGCAGGACGTGACCACCTGTCGCGGAACGAAGGGGACATCGTGCGGTACACACTGTTCGGCAGGACCGGCCTGCGGGTGAGCGAGCTGAGCCTGGGGGCCATGACCATGGGCGGCGGCCGGGGATGGGGCACCGACAAGGACACCAGCAGCCGGATCCTGGACGCCTATGCGGACGCGGGCGGCAACTTCATCGACACCGCCAACAACTACACCGAGGGCTCCTCGGAGCGGATCCTGGGCGAGCTGCTCGAAGGCCGCCGGGACCACTTCGTGCTGGCCACCAAATACACCTGCGCGACCCGCAAGGGCGACGTGAACGCCGCGGGCAACCACCGCAAGAACCTGGTCCGTTCGGTGGAGGCCAGCCTGGAGCGGCTGCGCACCGACCACGTCGATGTGCTGTGGGTGCACGCACGGGACCACTTCACGCCCGTGGAGGAGGTGATGCGGGCGCTCGACGACATGGTGCGGTCGGGCAAGGTGCTCCATGTCGGCGTCTCCGACTGGGCGGCCTGGGAGATCGCCCAGGCCAACACCCTCGCCGAGCTGCGCGGCTGGACCGCGTTCGCGGGCTCGCAGCTGCGCTACAACCTGCTGGAGCGGACGCCGGAACGGGAACTGCTGCCGCAGGCCCGCGCCTTCGATCTGGCCGTGCTGGCCTGGGCGCCGCTCGCGGCCGGCAAGCTCACCGGCAAATACCGCCGCGGGGAGACCGGCCGGCTGGACGGCGAGGCCGCGGACGGCGCACGCGACCCCCAGGCGGAGGAGACCGTCACCGCGGTGCTGGAGATCGCCGAGCAGGGCGGCTGGAGTCCGGCGCAGGTGGCGCTGGCGTGGCTGCGCGGCCGGCCCGGCACCGTCATCCCGATCATCGCCGCCACCAAGGAGAGCCAGCTCCGCGACAATCTCGGCGCGGTCGAGGTCACGCTCGACGCCGACGCGCTGGCGCGGCTCGACCGGACCAGCGCGGTCTCCCTCGGCTTCCCGCACGACTTCCTGCGGCAGCCACAGGTCGTCGAGAACGTCTACGGCGACCGCTGGGACCGGATCGAGGACCGCCGCTCCACCTACTGCCGGACGACCGGCGGGATCGGCTGAGCCGCTGGCGGGATCGGCTGACCCGCCGGCGGGGTCGGCTGAACCGGCCGGCGGGGTCGGCTGAACCGGCCGGCGGGATCCACGGACCCGCCGCTCGCCGCCGCCGAGACCCGCACCTCCCGGGGGGCCGCACGCCGCACCCCGCCGCCCGGCCCCCGGAGGGGCGGGTGTACGCCGAACGCCGCCGCCCGGATGGCCGGGCGGCGGCGTCTGCTGTCTATTGAGTCAGGAGGTGGCCCGCCCGGGGCCGGACCGGACGGACCGAAGGAGAAGGACGCCCGATGAGGAGAACCGCCGGCCCGGCCGTCGCCCTGGCCGCCGTCGCGCTGTGCACCGTGGGCCTCGGCAGCTGTACGAACAGCGGCGGCGGCACCGCCCCGTCCCGGTCCCGCACCCCTTCCGTGCCGACTGTGACCGCGGGGCCGACCAGCGCGGCCCCGGCCACCGCTCGACTGACCATCAAGGACTTCGCCTTCAAGCCGGCCGCCCTGTCCGTGCGGCCGGGCGGCACGGTCACCGTGGTCAACGAGGACTCCACCACCCACACCGTGACGGCCACCGGCTCCAAGCCCTTCGACACCGGCAGCATCGGGCCGGGCAAGACCGTCACCTTCAAGGCTCCGGGCAAGGCCGGCAGCTACCCCTTCATCTGCACGATCCACCCGTACATGAAGGGCACGCTCACCGTCCGCTGACGGCTCGACCGCCGCTCACCATGAGGTTTGGAGATGCCGTGGCACCAGACAGCTCCGCACCGGAGCACGGCTCCGTACCGGGGCGCGGGCGGGCCCGCCGGGTCGCCCGCGGCATCGCGCGGGTGCTCGCGGCGGCCGGGCTGGCCGTGGACGCCGCCGTCCATGCCCGGCTCGCCTCGCAGTACGACGCGGTCACCGCGACCATCGGCCAGGGCACCCTCTTCCGCGTCGAGGCCGTCCTCGCCGCAATCGCCGCCCTGCTGGTGCTGGTCTGGCGGCGTCCGGCGGCCGACCTCTTCGCCTGGCTGGTCGCCACGGGCGGCCTCGCGCTGCTGCTCCTGTACACCTACGTGGACGTCGGCACGCTGGGGCCGGTGCCGAACATGTACGAACCGGCCTGGATCAGGGACAAGAAGATCGCCGCCCTCGCCCAGGCCGTCGCCGTCCTGGCCACCGTCTTCCTGCTGTTCACCCGCGCCCGGCCGCCGGGCAGACACCGCAGATGAGCCCGCACGGTCCGGTTCGGTGCCGAGTCCGTGCGGCCGTCCGGGTCAGTGGTTGAGCGCGCTGCGCTGCTGCCACTGCTGCCAGCTCTCCTGCCAGACCTCCAGGCCGTTGCCGACATCGGTCTTGGCGGTGCTGCTGGTGCCCTTCACCTCGACCGTGGCGCCGATCGGGAGGAAGTCGTAGATCTTCTTGGCGTCCGAGGTGGTCATGCCGAAGCAGCCGTGGCTGTTGTTCTCCACACCGATCGACTTGTTCCACGGGGCGGAGTGCAGGAAGGTCCCGGACGCGGTCATGTGGGTGACCCACTTGGAGTCCAGCTTCCACTTGTCGCCGTAGCCGATGGTGGCGGAGTCCATCGTCTCGGCCGCGTTCTTGCTGCGCACCGTGTGCACACCGCCGCGGGTCGGGGCCTCGGGGGAGCCCGCGGAGCCCTTGATGCTGCCGACGTCCTTGCCGTTCTCGTACATCGTCAGGGTGTGTGACGGGACATCGATGACGGCCTTGCGGTCCTTGCCGATGGTGAAGCCGAAGTTGTAGTCCCGGGCGAACCAGCCGCCGTCCGTGCCGGAGTTGATCCCGGACAGCGCGCCCTTCACGGAGACCTTGGTGCCGGCCGGCCAGTAGTCCTTGGGCCGCCAGTCGATCCGGTCCTTGCCGGAGTAGTCCTTGACCCAGCCCCAGGCACCCTGGACCTTCGGCTGGGTGGTGACGGTCAGCGCCTTCTCGATCTCGGCGCGCCGGTCCTTGGCTATCGGGTGGTCGAAGAGGATCGAGACCGGCATTCCGGTGCCCACGGTCTGGCCGCCGCCCGGGGTGTTGGTCAGCTTGTTGACCTTGTCGGCCTGCTGCGTGGTGAAGTCCGAGGTGCCGGAGGACTCCTTGCCCTTGGCCGACTTCGCCTTGGTGTGCACGGTGTAGGTGGTCTGCGGCGCGACCTTGCCGTCCGAGGTCCATGACGTGCCGTCACCGGCGAGCCGCCCGGCGACCTTGTCACCCTTGTCGGTCTTGACCTCGACGGAGGTGAGCTTTCCGCCGTCGGCCCGCACCGATATCCGCGAGCCGAGCTTGGCCGACTTGGTTCCGGCGGACGGGGTGACGGTCACCTTGGTCGACGGTTCGTCGGCCTTCGATGCGTCCGTACCTGGCCCGCACGCGCTCAACAGTGCGGCCGCCGCGGTCAGGGCGGGTATCAACCGGGCAGAGTGGCGGCGTGGTGCGGCGTGCACGGGGGTCCTCCAAAGCAGAACAGCTGACAGTGGCGGAGCCCGGCCCTGAGGGGTCACGTTCAGGGCTGTCAATGCACCCGCCGCATATGCAGAGGGTGTGTCTGCCGAGTTGGTTGTCCCGTGCACCGATTCATTAGGACACAGTTCGATATCGGGCCGTTGGCCAGACGGCGGCGGCCGGCCACGGACGGTGGCCGGCCTCGGTCGAACGGCGCCGGTCTCGGTCGAACGGCGGCCGGCCTCGGTCACATGGCTGACCCTGCCGCCCGCGACGGGGCCGCGGGAGACAGGGTCAGCCGGTCGGAAGCGTCCGCCGGTCGGAAGCGTCAGGTGGACGGCGGTGTTCCGCCACCGCCGCCGGGTGACCCGCCGCTGCCCGGTGTCTCACCGCCCGTCGTCTCTCCGGTGGTCCCGCCGCCCGGACCGGTCCCCCCTCCGGTCGACGAGGGCTCTCCGCCGGTGGTGTTGCTGCCTCCCGTGGTCTCCGGCGGCTGCCCGGTGGTCGTGCCGGTGCTCGTACCCGGGGAGCCGGTGGTCCCGGAGGACGTCTCGCCGGACGACGGGGACTCGTTGGGCGGCGGCTGGGAGGAGGTGGGTCCGCTGGGCGTCTCGGAGGGCGGGGAGGTCGAGCTGTCGGACGTGCCGGTGGTTCCCTGGGGGCGCTTGAACCAGGTGCCCGTCTTCGGGTTGCGCAGCGTGAATTCCTGGATCCTGGACTTCGCGGGCTTGACGACGACCGCCTTCGTGGACCGGTACCCGGGCCACTTCGTGCCGACCGTCGTCACGTTTCCCTTGAGGGCCTTCGGCGCCGTCAGCGGGTTCCCGCACTTGCAGCGCACCCGCGGCACGCCGTACGAGTCGACCATGACCGCGGTGCCGGCCTGCAGGACCGACTGGAATTCGGTGGTCTTGCCGTCCTTGTAGCCGTGGTTGGTGACCCGGGTGTCATAGGCCAGCTGTACGGGCGTCAGCGACCGCAGATAGCGCGGGACATCGCCCGGGGTGACGCCCACGACACCGGCGAACGCCTTGTTCTTCGAGGGGGCGCCGGTGAGGTAGGTGATCTGCTTCTCGACGTCGCAGCTCGCACTGTTCTCGGTCCCGCCGTAGAGGCCGGGTGTCGCGCCCGAGAATTCGCTGTTGGAGCCGCTGGCCGGCTTGGGCGTGGCGGACGGGGCCGGGGCGGATTCGTTCGCCGACGACTTGGTGACCGGGTTCGGGCCGGTCGAGGTGGCCGGCTGGGCGAACACCTCGCTCGTGGTGCCACTCGACCGGGTGAGCACGATGGTGATGATCACGGCCGCGACCACGACGGCCGCGATGATCGCGACCCGCGGGGCCGACCGCCACCAGGGCCTGCCGCCCCCGGCTCCGCCGCCCCCGGCTGGCGCGGCGGGGGCG
>NZ_SDIF01000129.1 GCF_004122735.1 Streptomyces sioyaensis
CAACGGGAGGGGACGGGCCGGAGCGGGTGGGTGTCCGGACGTAAAGCGAAGCAGTCCGGACACCCACCCGCGGAGGCCCGTCACCGCACCCGACAACACACCGCCCGCCGCAGGCCCAACGGCGAGCAACACCCACGGCGGGAAAGACAAAAACGTGGGAAGACATCAGATCCGCTCCAGGCTGCGCCCCGTGGTGCGCGGGCCGAGCAGTGCCACGTTCAGGCACAGCAGCAGCATCAGTCCCGCCGAGCCGGTGAACACCGCGGCCGGGCCGAGGTCGCTCAGCACGTTCAGTGCGACGAACGGCAGGACGACCGAGGTGAGCCGGGACAGCGAGTAGGCGATGCCGATCGCGCTGCTGCGCAGACCGGTCGGGAAGATCTCGGTCTGGTAGACGTGGAAGGCGTTGGAGAAGACGTTGCTGCACACCGTCAGCAGAACGCCGAAGGTGACGACGGCCCAGGTGGCGGCGGCGAAGCCGAAGGCCAGACCGCAGCCGGCGATGCCGAGCGCCGAGGCGATGATCAGCGTCCGGCGCTCGATCCGGTCGATGAGGGGGATGGACAGCGCGGAGCCGATCGGATAGCCGCAGAAGCTCAGCGCCGCGTACAGCAGCGACTCGGTGACGGTGTGCCCCTTCGCGGTGAGCACCACCGGCGCCAGCGACCCGAAGCCGTAGTAGCCGACGGTCTGCAGCACCTGGAAGAGCCACCACATGACGGTCCGCCGCCGGTAGCAGCCCCGGAACATCGCGCCCAGCGGCACCTTGCGTTCCGGGACGGTCTCCGTCTCGGGTACCGACGGCAGGCTGCCGCCGCTCTCCCGGGCCACCCGCTCCTCCAGCCCCGCCACGATCCGTTCGGCCTCCGCACCGCGCCCCTGCACCAGCAACCACCGTGGTGATTCGGGGAGTTGGCGGCGCATCAGCTGAAGGAACGCGGCGCCCAGCGCACCGGCGACCAGCAGCCAGCGCCAGCCCTCGATGCCCAGCAGCCGGTGCGCCGCCACCAGCCGGGCCCCGAGCAGCGCGGCGACCGGCACGCCGACGAAACCGACGGTGTACGCCCAGGCGAGGTAGCGCCCGCGCACCGCCCGGGGCAGGAACTCGGCGAGATAGGTGTCCACCAGCACGAGTTCGGCGCCGAGCCAGAGCCCGGCCAGAAAGCGCAGCGGAAGCAGCCAGGACAGATCCGGGGCGCCGGCGCTCAGCAGCGAGAAGAGCGCGTACCCGGCCAGGTTGACCAGGAACATCCGGCGTCGTCCGAAGCGGTCGGCGAGCACCGACAGCACATTCGCGCCGACGAACATCCCGAGGAAGCCTGCCGCGATCACCCAGGATTTCGCGGTGGGCCCCAGATGCCACTGCGCGGCGAGCACCGCGGCCAGCACCCCGCCCAGAAAGATCTCGTAGAGGTCGAAGAAGGCGCCGATGCCGACGACGAGGGTGAGGCGGCGGTGCCACCGGGACGGCGGCAGCCGGTCCAGCCGCGCGGCCGCCCGGTGACCGATGGGGGTGCCCCCGCGCCGTTCCGGCGTGGGGGAGGCGGTGTCCGTCATGGCGCTCCTCCCCTGAGCAGGTCCCGGCGCACCGCACGGAGCCAGGTCCGCACCGTGTGGCCGGGCGTACGGCCAGGACCGTACTCCGCCAAGATCAGCAAGCGGAAGACCGCGGGGCGGCCCCGCCCCGGAGGGGTGGTGTGACCCGCGGGGCGGCACGCCCACCGGGCCCCGTGGTTACCATGCCGGGGTCAACCGAACGGTCCGGGAGGGGCTCCGCGTGACGGCGAAGCAGGACGCGCCACGGCTGTCCGATCTCATGCCGTGGTCCGTGGCGCCGCTGCGGCTCGGCCGT
Source organism: Streptomyces sioyaensis (assembly GCF_004122735.1). GTDB lineage: Bacteria > Actinomycetota > Actinomycetes > Streptomycetales > Streptomycetaceae > Streptomyces > Streptomyces sioyaensis. The sequence continues at coordinate 1,853 of NZ_SDIF01000129.1, forward strand.
TCCTGGGTGCGCGCGCCGGATCCGGCGACCCTGCGCGCCCGCTGGACGGCGCTGGTGGAGGCCGGCGACCCGGCGGCCCGCGAACGGCTGTTCCGGCCGTCCCGGGCCCGCACCCTGCACTCCGCCGTCGGCCAGCTGCCGGGCCAGGCCACCCCGACCGGGCGGCTGCACCGCGCGAGCGGACCCTGCCCCGAGCCGGTACGGATCCTGCACGGCCCGTTCGACCAGCAGTGGCTGCTGCCCGACCACCGGCTGATCGACGGGGCGCGGCCGGAGCTGTGGCGGGTGGCGGACGAGCGGCAGCTGTTCGTGGTCGAGTGGGGCCAGGTACCGCAACTGGCCGGCCCTCCCGTGGTGTGCTCCACGCTGCTGCCCGACGGGCGCGCCCCGGCCGGCCGCCCCGGCCGGATCCGTCCGTTCTACCGGCGGCCCGGCGGCCGGGAACCCAACCTCGCCCCCGGCCTGCTCACCCTGCTCGGCCGGCGCCTGGACCGCCCGGTGCGCCCCACCGACCTGCTCGCCTGGCTCGCCGCGAGCGCCCGGCACTCCCCCGAAGGCTGCGCGGTGCCGCTCACCGCCGACCCGGAGATCTGGGAGCGCGGTGTCGCGCTCGGCGGGCGGCTGCTGTGGCTGTGGACCCGTGGCGCCCACGTCGACGGGACCCCGGGCGGGCACGGCGGCGAGCGGCCCCGGATGCCCGGCGGCCGCCGCCCGTACGTACGTTCCGCACTCCCCGCCCGCGGGCTGCCCCCGTCCCTGGGCTACGACCCCGAGGAGGAGGCGCTGCTGCTCGGCGACGGCCGGATCTCCCCGGTGCCCGCGGGCGCCTGGGACTTCCACGCGGGCGGGGTGCGCGTGCTGGAGGCGTGGTTCGCCGCGCGCACCGGCACGTCGGCGGACGAGCCCGAGCCCGGTTCGCTGGCGGCGCTGCGCCCCGCGCACTGGCTCCAGGAGTGGACCTCGGAGCTGCTGGAGCTGCTCACCGTACTGGCGCTGCTGTCCGAACTCCGGCCGCAGTGTACGGAGTTGCAGCAGGCCACGGACGACGGCCCGCAGCTGGCGGCATACGAACTGCGGGCGGCCGGCATCCTGCCGGCGCCGGTCTTCGCGCACCGTCCGGCCTCCGTGCTCGACCATCACGAGGAGGGCCCGGAGGGTCAGTTCGCGCTGCTGTGAGCGCGGCGCCGCCCGGGGCGCTCAACAAGAAACCACCCGTCGCAACGCAACGGGTGGTGGGGAGTCCTGCGCCGGCCGGGTGGGGACGGGGCCGGCGAAGAGAGCGGCTCACGGCATCGTCGGGGCGAGGATTCCCGCCCCGACGAGCACACCGACACGCTGCCGGCGCCCTGGGTCTGACGAGCGATCGGACCGCAGTGCCGCGCCGGGACGGTGTGATCGCCCGAGATGCCGCTTCAGAAGCGGATCAGCCGTGCCCGCCGAACAGCGAGCGCCGCAGCCTGCGCAGCGGCGCGAACAGCGACACCCTGGCGCCGCGGCTGTTCCTCGAACGCGCACGATCACGCGCGGTGAGCTCCTGCATCAGCGAGGTCGCGCCCTCCACCTCACGGTGCGGGACGGCGGGACCCCCCAGCACGGCGAAATGGCGGTCGAGGCGCGCGCTGGACGCACTACTCCCGCAGTTGATGGCAGGGACTCGCGCCCTGCTACGCACTGTTATCTGTTCCATGACTCTCCCCACCCTACGAGGGCACCCGGCCCGGGCAGGGTAACCCTATCTCTCTCGGAGGACACGCGTGCAGACCGGTCAACGGATTCACCTGCCTCGCTTTGACGTTGACGCACACCATACGGAATGTCACCTACACGGCGCGGACCAGGGCGAGTTGAGCAACCACCGGACACCCCGGCGGGGGCCCGGGGGCGCCTGACGGGGCGCCGGGGCGCACAAGGAGAGACCGGGATCTCACTGCCCCTCCCCGGCGCCCGGCATACGGGTCGTCACGCAGCGGAGGCGAACACCGGGAGATAGCCGCCGGACTGGCCGGCGGCGGTCGGGTGGTAGGACTCCTCGACGGGGAAGGTCACGCTGTGCAACCAGGCGCTGCCGGAGCACAGCTCATGTCCGGAAAACGTGGCATTGACATCGGCGAACGAGAAGCCGTGGTCGGCGGCCCGCTTGGCGGTGACGCCGTTGATGTCGTCGGCCGCGGCGTTGATCGCGGCACGGGACCTCTCGGAGAGACCGGCGATACAGACGCCGTTGAGCTTGTAGAAGTGCGGATAGCCCAGGACGACCACACGGGCAGCCGGCGCCTTCTGGGAGATGGCGCTGTACACCCCGTCGAGCCGGCCGGGCAGGGTGCTGTCGATGTAGGTCCTGGCCTGGGCGACCCGGGCCAGACAGGCGCTCTCGCCCTGGAGCGCACAGGTCGTCATGGTGTCGGCGAAACCGGCGTCATTGCCGCCGATGGTGATGCTCACCAGCCCGGTGGAGCTGCTGAGCGGCCCGAGCTGACTGCTGAGAACATCACCCGTTCGGGCGCCGGAACAGGCGGTGAAGCGGAACGAGGAGGGGGAGTGCGCGGCGGCCCAGAGGGCCGGGTAGGACTTGGCGCTGCGCTTGCAGGAGCCGCTGGCACTGTCGTAGCTGCCGGCCCCGACGCCGGAGGAGTAGGAGTCGCCGAGGGCCACATAGCCGGTGGCGGTGGGGAGTTGGGCGGACGCGGCGGCGCTCGCGCCGGTGAGCGCGAGCGCCGAGGTGACGAAGAAGGCGGACGTCAAGGCCGCGAATCGGGACAGTTTCATGGAACCTCCCTTAGCAGGAGCTCTGCCACATCCGTCGTAGCAAGACTCACGGGTAGCCGGAAGTGTCCATGCCAAAACTCATCGGCAGTTCGCGGCAAATCTGCCGATCCGAGGGGATGTTCACCGCCATATCGCCGCTTCGCCGCCCGCTGCCCGACACGTCCATGACCACCCCGATGGCGCACCGCGGAGACCGCGGAGGCTCCCGCGTGCGCGGCCGCCGCCCAGTGGCGCAAGGAACGGCCCGTCAGTCCTCGGTGGCGGTACGGCGGTGGGCCAGGCCGGGCACCATGAAGGCGGTCGCTGCGATGGTCACCGCCACCAGCGCGATCACCAGCATCGGACGGGTCCCCAGACCGAGCAGTGCGGCTCCCAGGAGACCGCCGACGAACATCGCGCCGACCGAGGCCAGCCGGCGGCCCGCGAGGTGCCTGCCGTACCCCAGCCGCCTGTCGTGCCCCACCGGTGATCCGCTGACCAGTGCCGTCATCGCCCGGGTCTCCACGGTGGTGGTGAGGTCGGGCGCGGACACCCGCATGGCGGTGACGTTGCGCATGCCCATCGCCATCGCCATCAGAGCGATGACGGCATAGCGGCGGCCGGGCGGCAGCCCCCGGCCCGGCCCCGACTGCCAGGCCGCCGCGGCGGCAGCGGCCAGCACCCCCGCCTCCACGATCAGCGCAACCGGGAACCACGGGCGCCGGAGGCGGGCCAGCCCCGACTCCACCCGGGCCCCGAGCGCCGCGCCCAGCACGAAGGCCCCGATCGACACCACCGTCGCCGTCACGGGCACACCGCCCTGCCCGGCGATACCGAAGCCGAGGAAGAGCAGATTGCCGGTCTGGGTGGCGGTGAAGACATGACCGAGCGCCAGAAAGCTGACGGCGTCGAGCACCCCGGTGACCACGGTCAGACACACCATGATCAACGTCAGGGCGATTCCGCTCGGCGGCTCCACGGACGCGGCTCCTTCCGGCGGTCACTCACCTCGCGGCACGTCCCCCCAGTCTCCGGAGGGCCCGCCCGCGGTCCCGCCATTGCGCCGTCTGTGGGCGACTCACCGGCACCGCACCGCCGCCCGGTCGCACCGTTTCCCGGCCCGGTCTTCGTGAGGGCCGCTGTTCACCTTCTTCACCGCGCAGGGGGGACGAGGCGATAAAGGCGGGTACAACCCTCGCCATTCCAGCGGCCCTTGGCATCGTCGAAGAATCCCTGAATCCCTTAATCTCTGTATCCCTGAATCCCTGTATCCCTAGCCTGCATTCCGGACCGAAAGTGCGGCGGACGCGGCAGCGGGGAGAAGGGACCTGCCCTGACGTTCCCCGTCACGACGTCGCACGATGCGCAGATCGGCCGGTGAACCACCCGGTACACCCGGCTTTCCGAGTAACAGTTCTGTTCTGGTACCGGGAAAACGCCGGGATAATCCGTGTGCATGCGGGGCCACCGTGACCGATCATGGCGGGATGTGTGCCGATCACGTCCAGCCGTCCGCCACCGAGGAGTCCCTTCCGCTCCGGCTGACCATGGACGACAGCGATTCGCCCGCCGATGTCGTCGATGCGCTCTTTCTGGGACGGTTCGCCAAGGGGGAACAGCCCTACGCCCGGAGCCGGTCCGTGGACCGGGTGCGATCCGGGCTGACGCTGCTGCCGCCGGGCGCCCGGATCCTGCGCGCGGCGCGGGACGACGACCGCAGCGCCACGCTCGCCGAGGGCGACGGCTACACCGTGCTGGTCTCCCGCTGGAACCGCGGCGCCGATGTGTCGGTCACCGCCGTCACCGACGAACAGGCCGAGAAGGTGCTGGCGCAGGCCGTGGACGGCGCCGAGGACGAGCCGGCCCCGCAGCCGGAGAACGTGCCCATGGGCTTTTGGTACTTCTCCCCGCGCCGCGGACCGCACCGCACCTCCCGGCAGATCTCGGCCGGCACCTGGGAGGAGATCCGCCCCAACTACACCGCGCCGGTGGCCGAGGCGATGGACCGGCTGATGAAAGTGGCGCCCGAGGAGATCGCCGGCCGGCTGCTGTTGCTGCACGGCCCGCCCGGTACCGGCAAGACCTCCGCGCTGCGCACCCTGGCCCGCTCCTGGCGGGACTGGTGCCAGGTGGACTGCGTACTGGACCCGGAGCGGCTGTTCAACGACGTCGGCTATCTGATGGACATCGCGATCGGCGAGGACGACAGCACCGGCAAGGGCCGCTGGCGGCTGCTGCTCCTGGAGGACTGCGACGAGCTGATCCGCGGCGAGGCCAAGCACGCCGCGGGGCAGGCGATGTCGCGGCTGCTCAATCTGACCGACGGACTGCTGGGCCAGGGCCGTAACGTCCTGGTCGGCGTGACGACCAATGAGGACCTGGAGCGGATGCACCCGGCGGTGATCCGTCCCGGCCGCTGTCTGGCCCGGATCGAGGTCGGCCCGCTGAGCCGCGCGGAAGCGGTGCGCTGGCTCGGCACGGATCAGGGCATCGGACGCGAGGGCGCCTCGCTGGCCGAGCTGTATGCGCTGCGCCGCGGCATCCGTCCGGCGTCGGTCCCGGCCCAGGACGCGGGGGCCGACGCGGGGCTCTACCTCTGAGGCCGCGCCGCCACCGCGGCGGGCGGCCCGGTCACTTGCGGCGTTCCGGCCCACCGTCTGCCGCCCGCGCACAACAATGCGTGCATGGACGATGACTGGAAGCGACAGATCGAGCGGCTGCACGCGGGCTTGGTCCGGCGCGACGATCCGGCCGAGTGGGTGACCGAGGCCGACGCCGTGCAGGCCTCCTACCGCTATCCGCATCTCATGCTCCGTGGACCGGTCTTCGGTCTCGCCGCCCAGGACCCGGGCACCTCTGCGGACTGGCGGCTGGTGCGGCCCGCGACGAGCGGCACGCCCCAGGAGGCCCGGGACAGCCTGAATTCCCTGCTGTGGTTCCGGGCCAAGGACGACACCGACGACCCCGGCGTCCGGCGGGAACTGCTGGCCGCGGTGGCGGTGCTGGAGCGCGAGCCGGTCGACGAGCTCACGGTCCTCGGTGTGCGCTACCGCGTGGTGCGCGGTGAGGAGTTCGCGCGCAGCGGCGAGCGCGGCCTGGAGCCGCCGCGCCCCACCGACCCGGAACCCGCCGACCGGTCATGGGACGGCCGGCACGACACACCGTCGCCGGACCTCGGCTTCGCCCTCGTCCCCGGCCGGGAGGACGGCCTGATGGCCGGCGCCATGAGGCTGGCCCTGCGGGGGTTCGCCTATACCGGCGCGCGGTTCCCCCCGGACGTGCGCAAGGACTCCGCCCGGGCGCGCACGTCCCATCCGGAGGTCGTCCTCCTTCCCGTCGGCTTCGGCGTGGTGGAACGCAGCGGCCCGGGATGGCAGCCGCAGGGGGCCCTGATGGCGACCCCGCACGAGGCGCGGCGGCAGCTCTTCGACGGACTGACCGAATTCTGGCCGCTGCTCCACAAGTTCGGCGACCGGGAACGGGACCAGTACGCGCGGGCCGCCGAGGAGTTCAAGGCCGCGGGCCGCGCCGACGAAGTGCGGGTGGCCGACACGCTGTACCGGATCTGCCGTATCGAACGGATGGTCAGATGCGGCCCCGACGGCCCGGAGCCGCCCCGCCCCTCGGACCTGGACGACTACGGGCCGACGAAGATGCATCCGACGATGGACGAGGACGGCACCCTCCACCACGGCGAGTGAGGCGGCCGCGGACCGGTCTCCCCGCCGCGGCCGACGCGGCAGCCGTCCACCGCCCAGCCGCGGCAGCCGTCCGCGTCCCCTCCCCCTCTGCTCCCCCTCTACAGCCAGCCGTGGAACCTGCGGACGTACCAGGTCTTCACCCACTGGGTGAGCGCGCAGTAGGAGAACAGGACGGCGATCAGCCAGGGGAAGTAGCTCATCGGCAGCGCCACCATGCCGAGCCCGGCGGCGAGCGGCGAGAAGGGCAGGAACAGCCCGGTGGCCATCGCGAGGCCCGTCATCACCATCACCGGCCAGGACGCGCGGGACTGGAGGAAGGGGATCTTGCGGGTACGGATCATATGGATGATCAGGGTCTGCGACAGCAGGCCCTCGATGAACCAGCCGGACTGGAAGAGCGCCTGATGGGCCTCGTTGTCGGCGCCGAAGACGTTCCACATGATCAGGAACATGGCGATATCGAAGACCGAGCTGATCGGTCCGATGGTGACCATGAACCGGCCGATGCCCCTCGCGTCCCAGTTCCGCGGCCTGCGCAGGTACTCGGGGTCCATCCGGTCCCACGGGGTGGCCAGCTGGGAGATGTCGTAGACCAGGTTCTGGATGAGCAGGTGGATCGCCAGCATCGGCGGGAAGGGGATGAACGCGGAGGCGACCAGGACGGAGAAGACGTTCCCGAAGTTCGAACTGGCCGTCATCTTCAGGTACTTGATGGTGTTGCCGAAGGTGGTCCGCCCCTGGGAGACGCCGTCCCCGAGGACGGTGAGGTTCTTCTCCAGCAGGATGATGTCCGCGGACTCCTTGGCGATGTCCACCGCGGTGTCCACCGAGATGCCGACATCGGCGTCGCGCAACGCGGCGGCGTCGTTGACACCGTCGCCCAGGAAGCCGACCGTCCGCCCGTCGGCCTGCAACGCCCGTACGAGACGGGCCTTCTGGACGGGGGTGACCTTGGCGAACACCGTGGTACGGGCGGCCAGTTCGCGCAACTCCGCGTCGGGGAGCCCGTCGAGGTCGGGTCCGGTCACCACGTCGCCCACGGTGAGGCCGACGTCCGCGCAGACCCGGGCGGCGACGAGTGGGTGGTCGCCGGTGATCACCTTGACCTCGATGCCCTGGTCCGCCAGACCCCGCAGGGCAGTCGCGGCGTCCGCCTTGGGCGGGTCGAGGAAGGCCAGGAAGCCGATCAGTACGAGCCGGTCCTCGTCCGCGACGCCGTAGATGTCGCGCGGTTCGTCCATGGTCCGGGTGGCGACGGCCAGCACCCGCAGCCCCTGCTGGTGGTGCTCCTCGGCGATCCGGCTGACGTGCCAGCGCAGTTGGCCGGTCAGGGCGACCTGCTCGCCGCGGTCCCTGACGTGGGTGCACAGGTCCAGGACGTCCTCGACCGCACCCTTGGTGATCAGGATGTGCTCGGGGCGGCTCTCCGCGCCCGCCAGGGTGTTGCGGCGGAGGACGACCGACATCCGCCGGCGGGCGAAGTCGAAGGGGATCTCGTCGACCGGCTCGAAGCGGGCGTCGACGACAACCTCCTCGGCCTCGTGCATGCGGTCGATGACGGCCTGGTCCAGCAGGTTGCGCAGCCCGGTCTGGAAGTGCGAGTTGAGGTAGGCGTACTCCAGGACCTCGGTGTCCTCCCTGCCGTGGACGTCCAGAGAGCGGTCCAGGACGACGCGGTCCTCGGTGAGGGTGCCGGTCTTGTCCGTACAGAGCACGTCCATGGCGCCCAGGTTCTGGATCGCGTTGAGCCGCTTGACGACGACCTTGCGGCGGGACATCGCCACCGCGCCCCGGGCGAGGTTGGCGGAGACGACCATCGGCAGCATCTCGGGCGTGAGCCCGACCGCGACCGCGACGCCGAACTCGAAGGCGCCCTTCCAGTCGCCCTTGGTCAGCCCGTTGACGGCGAACACGGCGGGGACCATGACCAGCATGAAGCGGATCAGCAGGAAGCTGACCCTGCGGACGCCGTGGTCGAAGTTGGTCTGCGGGCGGTCGCCGACCAACGATCCGGCCATCGAGCCGAAGTAGGTGTCCACGCCGGTCGCCACCACTACACCGGTGGCGGTGCCGGAGGTCACCGAGGTGCCCATCAGGCAGAGGTTGCCGGCCTCCACCGGGTCCGCCGTGGCGCGCTGCCCCCGGTCGTCGCCGCGGATGTCGTCCTTGGCGACCGGCAGCGACTCCCCCGACAGCGCCGCCTGCCCGACCATGAGGTCCTTGGCGGCGATCAGGCGCAGATCGGCGGGGACGAGGTCGCCCGCGGCGAGCTTGACGAGGTCGCCGGGGACCACCTGGTCCATCGGCACCTCAAGGGTGGTGGGCAGCGACGACCGGCCGGCCCGGCGCTGGACCGCACAGGTCGTGGTCACCAGCTCGCCGAGGGCGTCGGCGGCGCGTCCGGAGCGGAATTCCTGCCAGAAACGCAGCAGTCCGCTGATCCCCACCATGACGGAGAGGATCACGACGCCCGGATCCTCGGGGTCCTGCACGTACATGACGGCGGCGAGCAGCACCAGGACGGCGATGAAGGGGTTCGCAAAGGCCTTCGCCAGCTGAATCCCCCAGCTCGGCGCCTTTTCATGGGCGACCGTATTGGGGCCGAAGCGCTCCTGGCGTTCGGTGACATCGGAATACTTCAGGCCGTTGTGCCGGGCGTGCAGATCCTGCAGGACCTGCGCGGCGGGACGCGCGCTGACCTGGGCGAGCTTTTCGCCGACGACACGGGTACGGGCCTCCCATTCGGCGGCTTTTCTCGCACGGCGGCCGCGCGGGCCGCGGCCGGGCGGAGCGAGCTTCTCCGGGGCGAGCAGGGTCATGGTGAATTCCCCTTTCCGTGCGGGACGGCATGGCGGAACCGCGCCGTCGTACGGAGTGGTGAAAGGAAGCGGGCGGGCGGCAATGGCCTCTCCCGCGGTACAGAAAAGGTGAGTATTTTGCGTGCGGCCGTGGCGCACGTGGATCAGGACGCGGCAGAGCGCCGCGCACCGCGGACCACCGGCCCGGCGGCGATCAGGAGCCGCTCAGCCAACCGGCAGCGGTCAGCCAACCGGCAGAGTGCGGTGAAGACTTCGATCGGGAGACACCCCGATCACCTCCTCCACTCGCATGGGCACGCCCCGGACCGACGATCCCGCCGAAGGGACCACTGACAGCACCGCTAACGGCACCGCTAACGGCACCCGACGGAACGTAACACGCCATTCCGGGGAATTGGAAATCTGAAGCTGTCTTCAGGAATTTCAGCTTTTGTTCAGGGTCATTGCCGGAGGATCGGTGTCATTACCGGGGGGAGGCGATTCTTGTGCCGGCGGGGGTGCATGTCTGTCGGCCGGTAGCGCCCCGCGAATTCACGGAATTCTTCCGCAGTGGGGCGGCAGGGGGGCGGCGCATTCCCTGTGCCACCGAGGTCGGGGCCGGGGCCCCAGCATCGGCTCACCGCCGGCACCCGGCCCCCGGCACCCGCACCCGGCACCGCCGACGGGTCCGCCGCCCCACCCCACTCCACCATCCCGCCCAAATCACTCCATAACGGATATGTCATCCTTGCCGGTATGCGCATTCTGGTGGTCGAGGACGAGGAAGGGCTGGCCGACAGCCTGCGCCGGGGGCTGTCGATCGAGGGGCACTGGGTCGATGTCACCCACGACGGTCACCGCGGCCTCGACCTCGCCCGTATCCGCGACTACGACGCCCTCGTCCTGGACGTGATGCTCCCCGGCCTGAACGGCTACGAGGTGTGCCGCCGGCTGCGGAACACGGGCGACACCACCCCCATTCTCATGCTGACCGCCAAGGACGGTGAGCACGACGAAGCCGAGGGCCTCGACTCGGGCGCCGACGACTACCTCGCGAAGCCCTTCTCGTTCGTCGTGCTGCTGGCGCGGCTGCGGGCGCTGAGCCGTCGTGCGCAGCAAGTGCAGTCCACCACCCTGCAGGCGGGCGATCTCGTCGTCGACACGGTCGCCCGCCGTTGCCGACGGGCGGAGACGGAGATCGAGCTCACCGCCCGTGAACTCGCCGTCCTGGCCTGTGTGATGGCGGGCGACGGCGACACGGTCGCCAAGCTGCACATCCTGCACGACGTATGGGACTCCCCGCTGGACATGGATCCCAACATCGTCGAGGTCTACATCAGTTCGCTGCGCAAGAAGGTCGACGTCCCCTTCGGGCGGCGGGCCATCCGTACGGTGCGTGGCCTCGGGTACCGGATCGCTCCCGATGGCGGCTGACCGGCTGCGCGCGCTGCTGCGGTCACTGCCGCGGCCACGCAGCGTACGGGCGCGGGCGGCGACCGCCGCCGCCCTGGTCATGGCCATGGTCCTGGCCGTAGGCGGTGCCTGGCTGTACGTGACGCTGACCGACAACCTCCTGGACAACACCCAGGACCGCACCGAACTGGCCGCCCGCAAGGTGGCCGGCACCACCGGGGCGCTCCCCCGTCATCTGCCGCAGCCGGCCGGCGGAGTCGATGCCGTCGTCGTCCTGGGGCCCCAGGGGCAGCCACTCGCGGGCACCGGCCCGGACCCGGCCGCCGGCGGCGCCGCCGAGCTCGCCGGCTTCCGGCCGGCCCCGGGCAAGGAGACGAGCAGCAAGGTCCTGCCCACGACGGCGGCATCCGGCCAGCGCAGTCTGGCGGTCGTCGTGCGCGATGAGTCGACGCAGGGCACCCGGTACGTCTATGCGCTCACCGCGCTGGCCGACCTCAACGACGCCACCCGCGCGCTGGGCGTGACCCTGCTGGTGGGCGGTCCGCTGCTGATGGCGCTGGCCGCCGTCATCGCCTGGGCGGTGACCGGGCTCGCGCTGCGCCCCGTGGAGGCCATCCGTGCCGAGCTCGCCTCCGTGACGGCGAGCGCACTCGACCGGAGGGTGCCCGACCCCAAGGGGAAGGACGAGATCACGCTCCTGGCCCGTACGGTCAACCGCACCCTCGACCGCCTGGAGCAAGCCGTCTCGCGGCAACGGCAGTTCACCGCCGACGCCTCCCACGAGCTGCGCAATCCGATCGCCGCGCTACGGACCGAACTGGAGGTGGCGCTGCTCGCCACCCAGGCGCCGGAGTCGGCCGCCCCGGAACGACAGACGCCGGAGTCGGCCGGCTCGGTGCGAAAGGCGCTGGATGCCGCGGTGCGCCTCCAGCGGATCGCCGACGATCTGCTGCTGCTCGCACGGCTCGACACCCAGCCGGCGCCGGCCGCGGACCCCGCCGATCTGGCCCTGCTGTGCGCGGAGGAGATCGCCCGGCGACGCGGTCCCCGGGTGCCGCTGGTGCTGGACGCGACGGCCCCCGTGCCCGTACGGGGCGATGCCGTGCAGTTGGAACGCCTGCTGGCCAACCTCGTCGACAACGCCCTGCGGCACGCGGCCGGCGAGGTCCGGCTCAGCGCCGCCGTCGAACCCGCAACCGGGCAGGCGGTGCTGCGGGTCGCCGACGACGGGCCGGGCATCCCGCCCGAGGCCGCGGAGCAGGTCTTCGAGCGCTTCGCCCGGCTGCATGCCGCGCGCCACCGCCGAAGCGGCGGCACCGGACTGGGCCTGGCCATCGCGCGGGACATCGCACGGGCCCACGGGGGCAGTCTGCGGGTGGAACCCAGTGCGCGCGGCGCCCTCCTGGTGGCCTGCTTCCCGGTCCGCGGAGTCTGAAGACGCCGTCAGGAACCTCAGCGTTCCTTCAGCCGGCCTTTCCGACAATCGGGACTCGCCCTTACGCGCCCGTGGCCCTCGTCCGCCGAGAGCCGCCGGGACGAGACCGACAGGACGCCCGTATGCACCACCGTCGTCACGCTTCCCCCGGGCCGGCCGGGACCGACGCCACCCGCACCCGCCGCCGGCGGCGCAGGCGGGCCCGGACCCGCCGGCTCGTGCTCGCGTTCCTCGCCCTGCTGTTGCTGGCGATCGGTTTCGGCGGCTGGTACGTGTACCGCGACGTCTTCGGCCGCATGGGCAGCTCCCGTGCCCTGGACGGCGCGGCCCCCAGGTCCACCGGCGGAGCGACGAACATCCTGCTCATGGGGCTGGACAGCCGCAAGGACCAGAACGGCGAGGACCTCCCGCCGGCGGTACTGGACAAACTCCACGCCGGGAGCTCGGACATCGGCGGCTACAACACCAACACCCTGATCCTGCTGCACGTACCGGCCGACGGCGGCAGGGCCACCGCGTTCTCGATACCGCGCGACGATCTGGTCGACCTCCCCGGCTTCCCCCAGGACAAGATCAAGAAGGCGTACGGTCTGGCCAAGGCTCACCGCGAGAGTCTCCTCGCCGGACAGGGCACTTCGGACCACCGCGCCCTGGAACAGGCCGGACGGGAGGCGGGACGACGGGCAACGCTCACGACCGTCTCGCGGTTCCTGGATGTGCCGATCGACCATTTCGCCGAAGTGAACCTCGCCGGCTTCTACCACCTGGCCGATTCCCTGGGGGGCGTACCGGTCTGCCTCAAGCATCCGGTCAAGGACCGCTACTCCGGGGCCGATTTCCCCGCGGGCCGCCAGACGCTCGACGGTTCCCGGTCCCTCGCCTTCGTCCGGCAGCGCCACGGCCTGCCGCGCGGGGACCTGGACCGCACCCGCAGGCAACAGGCGTTCCTCGCCTCGGCCCTGCACAAGCTCGACAGCGCCGAGACCTTCACGGACCCGGCACGGCTGCTGCGGCTGCTCGACGTCGCCAAACAGGACGTGGTCATCGACGAGGGCTGGGACCTGCCCGCCTTCCTCAAGCAGGCGAAGAACCTCTCGGGCGGCAACGTCGAATTCTCGACCCTGCCGATCGCCGGATTCGCCAAACACCACGGCGAAGACGTGAATCTGGTCGACCCCGGAACGCTCAGGAAGCTCGTGCGGGACCGCATGGGCCCCGAAGCCGACCGCAAGGACGACGACACGGGGGCGGACAAGGGGGCGGACACGGGGGCGGAGCGCCCTGCCGGGCCGCCGGCGGCCGGTCGCTCCGCCGCTCCCCCGTCCGGTGCGACGCCCCGGCGGGAGACCATCGAGGGAGGCGGCGTCCCGTGCGTGGACTGACCTTCCCGGCGCCGCGGGCCGCCGCCCCCGACGGCCCGGAACGGCCCCCGAGAGGCAGCCTCGCGCGCAGGCAGGAAGCACTGCTGCTGGTGTTCGTCGTAGTCATCGTGCTCTACGGCTATATCGCCGCGGGCATGGCGACCGGGGGCGCCGTACCGGACGAAGCCCCCGAGTTCGCGCTCACGATGTGCTGCCTCGCCTTCACCCCGCATCTCCCGGTGCGCCGCTTCGCCCCGTACGCGGACCCGCTGATCCTGCCGCTGGCGACGCTGCTCACCGGACTGGGGCTGGTCCTCCTCCACCGCCTCGACCACGCCTACCGCACGCCGCCCGCCGGCGGGCAGCAACTCCTGTGGACCGTCATCGGCGTGGCCGCCTGCCTGCTGACGCTGGCCCTGCTCAAGGACTACCGGCAGCTTCAGCGCTACATCTACGTCACCATGGCCGCTGCCCTCGTGCTGCTGATCGCCCCGGCCCTCTACGCCGGCGACACGTACGGCGCCAAGCGCTGGGTGTATCTGGGGCCGGTGTCCTTTCAGCCGGGCGAGTTCGTGAAGGTCATGATCGCCGTCTTCTTCGCCGGATACCTGGTGAGCCACCGCGATGCCCTGGCGCTGACCGGCCGGCGGGCCCTGGGCATGCGGCTGCCGCCCGGCCGGCAACTCGGCCCGATCGTCGCCGTCTGGAGCGCGAGCCTGCTGGTGCTGGTCCTGGAGCGTGACCTGGGAACGTCGCTGATCTTCTTCGGCCTGTTCATCGTGATGCTCTACGTCGCGACGGGCCGCGGCAGTTGGGTGGTGTGCGGCGCGCTCATGGCCGTGGTCGGCGCGACCGTCGTCGGCTCCACCGAACCCCATGTGAAGGGCCGGATCGAGGCCTGGCTCCACCCGTTCGACATCTTCCTTCCCGTCGACCGGCGCCCACCGGGCCTGATCTCCGACCAGGCCGCACAGGCCCTGTTCGGCTTCGGCTCCGGCGGCATGACCGGCACCGGTCTCGGCCAGGGGCACCCCGAACTGATCGGCTTCGCCGGCCGTTCGGACTTCATCCTCACCGCCGTCGGGGAGGAACTCGGCCTCGCCGGCATGATGGCGGTGCTCCTCCTCTACGCCCTGCTGGCCGAACGGGGCCTGCGCGCGGCGCTCGTCTCGCGGGATCCCTTCGGCAAGCTGCTCGCGCTGGGGTTGGCCTCGGCGCTGGCCCTTCAGGTCTTCGTCGTCACCGCCGGCGTGACGGGCCTGATGCCGCTCACGGGCAAGGCGCTGCCCTTCCTCGCCCAGGGCGGATCGTCGATGATCGCCAACTGGCTGCTCATCGCCCTGCTGCTCAAGGTCAGCGATCACGCCCAACGGCCCGGCGACGCACCGCCCCACGACGACGAACAAGCCACCCGCCCCGCCATCTAGGCACCGTCCACGGCACCTGGAGCGACCTGCCACGCGCACTCCACATCCATTGTCGCGCGGCTGTAGCGGGCCGCAAATTTCACGGCGGTAACCAGGAGTGCCGTTGTTCTGTCTGTGGGGAGCTGGGCCAGATCGGTGCTCTGACCTGCACCGTTGGCCTTGATGGAGGCTGCGTCGCAGGACGTGTGCGGTGCGCCGGTCGTCATCTCCGCCGCACCGGTCACCGCGGTTGCCGCTGCCGCCACCGGGGTCATGCTGGAAACAACGGGAGCCCCTTCGCATTCCGCAGGAGGCAGCGGACCAAAAGAGAGCCCTCACCTCACGACCGATCACAACCGATCACAACCGAGAAGGCAATCATGGGACTACACGGCGGACAGGTGACGGTCTTTCCGAGCTGGGTCGCCCAGAAAACCGTCATCGACATACGGTGGGACGACACGAAGCTGTCGGAGTCTCCGCCGAAAGACAAGTGGTGGGGAGATCTCGCCCTTCTCGGCAGAACCGGCAGCAACGAGGGGGAATGGGAGTGGAAGGCAGCCGAGCAGAGACTCGGCTTGTGGGTGCCCGTCCCAGAAGGCGGCGACGGCTACCGACGTCTGATCGCCACACTCAACCAGTTCACCTTCCCGCTGACCAACGGAATGGCGGGCACGGGCAGTCTGCAGCCCGGTCTTGCACCGGCTACCGGAGACCTGACTCTGACGTGGCAAGGTGACGCACACTGATCACTCGACGCCCGCAACGAACAGCCCGCGGGCGAGCAGCCCCCTCGGGGTGGTCCCGGACTGGTCCCTCGCGGCCACACAGTGCCGGGTGAAGCAGTCGGACACGCCCCGTCCGAGCGCACGTGACCAAGCACCCCCACCAGCCCTCCCCCCC